>NZ_SADD01000005.1 GCF_004005565.1 Lujinxingia sediminis
GTGCTGTCGAGCCTGGATGACTGATTTTGGCCACCCTGGAAGAATCAAAGCCACGCCGGGTTCGGCGTGGCTTTTTTAATAGTAGGGGGCGTTGGGTGGTGATGGTAGGGTTTGGCGAGCATTTACGCTTAGCCGCGGACCGGCTCGCTGCGATGCCAGCGCTGGTCACTTTCCCAGAGGTTGATGGTGAGGTCGGTGGCACCAGCGTCTTCTTGCGCGACGCTGGCGAGGTGCTCGGCGTAGTTTTCGATGGGCTCTTCGTAGGCGACCATCAGGCGGAGAAGGCGGTCGTGGCCCGGGCTGATGTGTTGTTTGTTGCTTTCCCAGCGGGAGACGGTGGCTTTGCTGACGCCCATGCGGGCGGCGACGTCGGTGCCGGAGAGACCGAGGTGTTTCCGCAAGAAGCGGACCTGGGGGCCGCTGAGGCGCGCGCGCTGGCAGATGAGGGCGCGGGCGATGGTGCGGTTGAGCTCGGCGATGCGGGGGATGTCGACCTCGGAGGCGCCGCAGGAGGGGCAGGTGCGGTGGGTGACGCCGCGCAGCAGGGTGCCGGGGAGGGCGTGGTAGGGGACCTCGCCAGTGTGTTGGTTCATGGGGGCGTTGCATTCAAGGCAGTTCATGGGGGCTTCCAGGGGGAGATAAGGGTGGCGCATGGCTGGGGGTGATGCCTGGAGGTAGCGTCGGTACGTCGGTCGTGTTGATGTTACGTCAACACGTGGGGTGGGGGCGAGTCGTTTTCGGCGTGTTTTGAGGAGCTTGCTGCGAGGGAGGTGGCTTCGTGCTGGGGCGGACATCGAGGGTCGGCCCGGGAGGAAGAGGGACGAAGCTGATCGGTGAGCGGAGCGCTTTTATTGGAGCGCTCCTATGCGTCGGCAGCCGATCCTTGAGCGCCTGCAACCTCACACTGGCTCGCCCATACCGATGGCCGATGCCTCGCGATCCGCGAAAACCCGTGCAATTCCCATCGACTATGCCACATGGTCACGCTGAGCTGTCGGCCGCCGGGTGGGCGAGGAGCATTGAAGCGGGGTGTCGACCCCGGGAGCCGGTGCCCGGAGGGCATATGAGCGGGGTGTCGAGGGCGCCCTTGAGGGGGGCCGGGCATCGCCGGGCGGTGTCGAGGGCGGCGCGGAGGGCGCTGAGCTAAGAGATCGTGGTGTCGAGGGCGGGCTTCGATACCCGGGGGGGACCGTGCCGGGGGTGTCTAGGGCCGGTGGAGTACCCGGGCCGGGTAGATCGGCGTGGTGTCGAGGGCAGGTCGGGGTACCCGGGGTGCATTGAAGCGGGGTGTCGCCCCCGGGAGCCGGTGCCCGGGGGGGAAGGCGGCGCGGTGTCGAGGGCGTCCTTTCAGGTGGTCGAGGTATCGCGGGGTGGTGTCGAGGGCGGCGGGGAGGTCGCTGAGTTAAGAGGTCGCGGTGTCGAGGGTGGGTTCAGGTGCCCGGGGGGTAGCGTGGTGGGGTGTCGAGGGTGGGTTCAGGTGCCCCGGGGGTAGGGCGGAGAGGTGTCGAGGGTGGGGAAAGATGCCCGAGGGGGGGCGGCCTGTGGTGTCGAGCTGTGACGCCGTGGTGGCGGTTCATGGGGTTGATGGTGCCGGGTATCACCCTGCGCCACAGCCTCGACCCCACGCCCTTCTGCCCGCGCCCGTGCTCCGCAGGGTGGGGGTGGGGTTATGCGGGGCGCGGGGGTTGCTTAGGTTTGGGAGCAGCGTCGACCACCTGGGTGGCGCTCAGGTTTTACGTCGAAGGAGCAGACCTATGGAGAACTTCAGACCCGAAACGATCAACGTGAACGATGCCCCGCGGGGCCAGGGCGACTATATGCGTGTGCTGGCGCGGGGAGAGCACCTGGCCATGCGCATCTGGATCGAGGAGACCCCGGCGGATAAAGAAAGCGTCATGCACAGCCACGGCTACGAGACGGTGGGGTATGTGATTGAAGGGCGCGCCCGGCTGCATTTTGAGGGGGATTCGGTGCTGCTTGAGCCGGGCGACTCGTGGCTGGTGCCCGCGCATACGCCGCATTTTTACCTGATTCTGGAGATGTTCACCGCCATCGAGGCGACCAGCCCGCCCTCGGAGGCCCATCTCTCCTGAAGGTCGATGGAGACATGGGATGCCCGGCCCGGGGCGTGGAAGCTCCTTTCCAGGCCCTGAACGAAAAAACCGCACCCCGGCAAGGGGTGCGGTTTTTTTGTGGAGCGCCGGGCTCAGCATGGCGAGCTCAGCGCAGCGCGTTGACGTGAAGCATCAGGGGAGGATGACGTCCGCGCCGACGTTGTCGATGAAGGAGTTCACGCTTTCGACGTCTTCGTTGACGCTGGAGCCTTCGCCGACGGCGATGCCGGCGCCCTGGGAGTAGGAGAAGGTGCTGTCGAGGACGACCATGGTGCTGGTGCCGGTGGCGCCGCCGATGGTGAGGTTGGCTTTGGGGGCGTCGTCGTAGCCGGAGAAGCCGGCGTGCTCGATGGTGGTGTACTCCATGCGGCTCTGGTTGGAGTCGACGCCGTCGAGGTAGAGGCCCTTCCAGATGACGTCGCCCAGGCGGCTCATGACGACGTTGTCGGCTTCGGTGCCGAGCGCGACGAGGACGCCGCCGTTTTCGCCGTCGATGGTCATGCCGATGAACTCGTCAAAGAGGATGCGGGTGCCGGGCTCCAGGTCGAGGCGGTTTTTGACGACGACGGTGTCGGTGACGGCGATGGGAGCGTTGTTGGAGAGGGGCTTCCAGGTGGCGCTGGTGGTGATGTCGCCGCCGTAGGTTTCGACGCCGGCCTCGAAGTTATTGCCCGAGAAGGTGGAGAGGCGGTCGACTTTGCCGACCTCGCCGGCGGGCAGGCGCATGGCGTAGTCGAAGTTGCCGGAGAAGGTGTTTTGCGAGAATCCGGTCAGGGCGCTGTCGGGGGTGACCTCGATGCCGTAGCGGGCGGACTCGCGGATGGTGCTGTTGGAGATAAAGAGGGTGGAGCCGCCATCCAGCGAGAGGTTGGCCGCGCGCAGGCCGTTGCCAAAGGGGTTGTCGCCGGCGAACTCGATGGTGGTCCAGCGCAGGTTGTTCTGGGAGGAGGTCGAGTTCACAAAATGAATGCCGTCCCAGGCGCCCTTGGCTTTGTCTTCGCCGGTGAACTTGATGGGCTTGTCCTGGCTGCCGCGGCTGTCGAGCGCGCCGCCGTTTTCGCCGTCGATGGTCAGACGCGTGGTGCGGGCGAACTGCACGTTGACGCCGGGATCCACGCGCAGGGTGGCCTGCACGGTGACGGACTCGGTGACGACGTAGTCGGGCAGGCTGGGGTCGGAGACGATGTTGCTCAGGACGGTGTCTTCGAGAATGCTCTGCGGGAGCAGATCCGGCTCGGTGTTGGCCTGGGGCCCGTCGTCGCCGCAGGCGACCAGGGCCAGGGACGCGGAGAGGGTCAGGGCGCCGCGGGTCCAGTTCTTCAGGTTGATCAGGTTCATCATCGTGTACTCCGTAAAGTCCGTCGTGTCCGTCAAATCCGTTGAACGCGTGCTGACGTGTGGGGTCAGGGTTTGCTGTCGCGCATCTTACATGGGCGTTAAAGCGGTGGCGACTGTGAGCGTGCGCCCGGCGCGACGGGAAGTCGGTGCCGGGAGCCTACCACGCCGAGGTGTAGCAGGGCAGACGGGGCGCTGCCAGCAGCGGGGGGATCGTGGGGACCTGGCGTGGCGAGCGGGGCGTCGAGGGGAGAGACGTGGGGGAGGTGGGGATGTTCAAAGCGGGGGGCGGCGCGCTACAGGCAGTCGCTCTCATCGACATCTGGAATCATGGCCGCACGTCCGGCGTCGGTGACTGTACCAACCCGTCGAGCGTGTTTGGCGTTTGTGGTGACGTGGATTTGCCAGTGATTGAAGACTTGCGTATCAGAGGCGGGAAGAGCGGGTGAACACGGATAAGAAAATGAGCATGCGGAGTATGCGATGCCTTATGTGAATCGATGTGTGGTGGTGGTGCGGCCGGGGCAGCGTTTTGTCGACTGGGTGCATGCGCTTGATGAAGAAGACGGGGTGGAGCCTGCCGAGGCGTCGGCGATTCGCGGGGAGACCATCGCCTATCTGGCGCCGGAGGTGGAGACGCCCGGGGATGTGGAGCGTTTTCTCAAAAAACAAGCGCGTAGGATGTTTGAGGACCTGCTCGAAGGTTGGTGCGTGGACCGCGAGCAATGGCCGAAGCAGCGGGGCATCAAGAGTTTTGAGAAGTGGGTGGAGTGGGAGCTTCATGATTACGTCGTCGACCTGGATGGCGCGCCGCTTGTCTCAGATTCAAGCACTGACCAACCCGGGGTTGTCGATGAGCCCTTTGATTTTCATGCCGCGCTCCATGACCCGGATGGATATATCAGCGACACCTGGGGGCCGATCTGGGTGGCGCATCTCTATGAGCAGTTTGCGAGTTCGAAGGAGGCTGAGGGGCTGAGGTATGTGGTGGGGTGGACGGAGGTTCTTTTTCATTACCTTCATGGTTATGAGGGGATCACGGTTCATGATCTGACGCCGGAGCTTCTGGAGTACGCGTTGCTGGTTCATTTCCCGCGCAAGATCACCGATCCGAGCTTTGATGCGGAGGCGGTGCTGGCGGAGTTTGTGGCGCTCTTTGAGTTCATGAAGCGGGCCTACAATCTGAAGAACGCATCGGCGTGTCTTGCGCTGCTGCGACGCAGGGGGATGGCCGATGAGATGGATGAGGCGATGAACTCGGCGGATAACTTCGGGATGGCCAAACGCATGATGGCGGGGTTGGAACCGTTCGGCGGGGGCGCGTTCGGCGGCATTCAGCACCCTTTTGTGTCGAAGGAGCCGGAGGTGGGGCGAAACGATGCGTGCCCGTGTGGGAGCGGCAAGAAGTACAAGCGCTGTTGTTTGAAGTAGGGGGGGGCGAGTCCGCCTTAGAGAGTGATAGAAACTGCGAATTCTGCGAATTGTTGATTGAAGTCTGCTGAGGGGAAGCCACGTTTAAGGGGCCGTCACTCCGTGAGCCAGCGTTGATGCCGTGTCTGCGGCATCGAGACTGCTGGCCAGCCAGCGTTGCAAAGCCTCGACGATGCAAACGCGTCACCCGGGTTTTGCGCCGTGCCGGTGTCATTCTCGATGTCGCATGGCTGGGCATCGGCGAGTGCACGGGGCGTAGCAATCCGTCCAGCCATAAGCCTCGCTATCCGTGCGGGGTCGCCGTGCGGCGATGCGTGTGGGGCCTTCCGGGGAGTTGGGGAGGTCGCGTGCGGCCGAATGCTGTTCCACGCTGTGAAGCTGTGAAGCTGTGAAGGTGTTTTGTGCGAGCGAGCCCGCGCTGTCGGGGTCGCGAATGGATTGTCAGACATCCGGGGGGATGAACGATGGAGAGATATGGCTACGCGGCCGCGTGCGTAGGGCGTTCTTTTATTCGTCAGACACCATCATCGTGGGGGCTCTGCCTTTTGGCGGTGGCGCTGGCCGGGCTGGTGGGCAGTGGGTGTGTGGACTGGAATGACGAGGATAATAACGCTGCGGGGATCTCGCAGCAGGAGGAGGGGCCCCGGGTGGTCGAGGGGCCGGGGGCCCGGCGCCCCGGAGGAAAGGGGCGCCCCGGGGGGCCGGCGTTGCCGGAGCCGGAGGAGGAGCCGGTAAGCTGTGAGCGGGTGATCAAGGCGGATGTGGTCGCCATCGATCAGATCTATGTCTACAACCGCTACGGCAGCTACAACCCCTTTGGGATGATGTACGCGCTGCGCCGCGATGTGGTGGCGCTGGAGGGGGATACGCCCGGGCCGGGGAACGCGCGTTTAAGGGATGGGAAGCGGCCGCGGCCGCTGGTGTTGCGGGCCAACGAGGGGGATTGCCTCGATATTCAGTTTGAGAACTGGCTCAATCCGGGGCAGTGCCGCGCGCCGATCGAGGGGAATCCGGCGTTTTTTCGCAGCGACCGGGGGCCCGGGGAGTGTGACCAGTCGGATACGCCAGCGACGCGCGCGGTGTCGGTGCAGGTCAACGGGATGCAGTACCTGGGGATCGAGGACAGCGGGGCGCATGTGGGCTTTAACGCCACGCGTCTGGTGGCGCCGGGGGAGCAGGCGAACTACCGTCTCTACGCCGAGAAGGAGGGGACGTACCTGATGCGCAGCATGGGGGCGGTCACCGGCGGTGAGGGGCTGGGGGCGACCACTGCGCTGGGGCTTTTTGGGGCGGTGAACGTGCAGCCGCGGGGGGCGCGCTGGTTCCGCTCCCAGATCACCCATGAGGAGATGCTTCGGGCGGCGCGAAAGGTCGAAGACGCGGAGATCTTAAACCCCGATGGCACGCCGCAGATCGACTACAACGCCGAGCATCAGGGGGTGCCGGTGCTCTCGATGCTCAACGCCGAGTTGGAGATCGTGCACTCGGATCTGACGGCGATCATCGCCGGCTTTGAGCCCACGCGAAACAGCCCAGTGTACCGCGGGGAGCGCGCGTATCGGGAGTTCACGATCATCTTTCATGATGAGCCCAAGGTGGTGCAGGCCTTTGAGGAGCTGGACCATAACTCCACGTTCAAGGGGCTGGCCGACCACGCGGGGATTAACTACGGGATCGCCGGGGCGGGCGCGATGATTCTGGGGAATCGCAAGGGGATCGGGCCAAATAAGGAGTGCATCAACTGCAAGTTTGAGGAGTTCTTTATGGCCTCCTGGCCCAACGGCGATCCGGCGATGAATGTGCGCCTCAATGAGGAGGGCGTGGCCGTGGAGGCGCTCTGGCCCGACGATCCGTCGAACGTCTACCACAGCTATGTGCGCGACCCGGTGCGCTTCCGCAATCTGCACGCCGGGCCGCGGGAGACGCACGTGTTCCACCTGCACGGCAACCAGTGGCTGCGCTCCCCCGACGATGATCAGTCGGCGTACACCGATTCGCAGACCATTGGCCCTGGCGAGGCGTTTACCTACGACATCGCCCACGGGGGCTCGGGGAACCGCAACCTGGCGCCGGGCGACAACATCTTCCACTGCCACCTCTACCCGCATTTTGCCGGGGGGATGTGGGGGCTCTGGCGCAATCATGACGTGTTTGAGGACGGGAGCATCGAGCGCTACCTGCCCGACGGGGAGATTCATTGTGGTACGCCGACGCCGGCGCTGGTGCCGCTGCCGACGCGGGCGATTCCGCCGCTGCCGACCTACACGAAGACCCGGGTGTATGCGGATGGGAAGATGCAGGATCGCCCGGCGATGCCGGGCTACCCCTTCTACATCGCGGCGGTGGGGGGCAAGCGCGCGCCGCTCAATCCGCTGGTCCATGTGGAGGACGGGGGGCTGAGGCGCCATCTGGTGATGGGCGCGCCGGAGGGGGGCGTGGTGTACGGGCAGCGCAGCCCCTTTGACGTCATCATCAACGAAGCTCACGTCAAGCTCCTGCCCGATGAGGGGCTGCCCGGGGAGCAGGATGCGATGCTCTACCACGAGGGGGCCTTTCCGGGGGCGGAGAGCGCGACGACGCCCTACGGATTCCCGGCCAGAGCCTATCCGGCGTATCTGCCCGACGGTCAGCCGGGGCAGTGGTTTGTGAACGGTCAGCCGCGGCGAAAGGGAGCTCCCTTTGCCAACCCCTGTCCGGCGGATGCGCCGGCGCGGCGCTACAGGATGGCGGCGATCGAGACGGAGATCGTGACCAATAAGGCTGGCTGGCGCGACCCGCAGGGGCGGATCTACGTGCTGGAGGAGGATATCGATGCCACGCTCTCGGGGGAGCGGCCGACCGAGCCGCTGGTGATTCGCGCGAACTCCGGGGATTGCCTGGAGGTCGAGCTCACCAACCTGATGCCGACGCATCTGGAAGAAGATGATTTCCAGATGTTCACCCAGGCGGACATGGTCGGGTTGCACATGCACCAGGTGAAATTCGATATGGGCTCGGACGGGGGCATGAACGGCTTTAATTACGAGAACGGCAGCCACTCCCACGAAGAGGTGGCGATGATGGTGGCGGCGATCAACGCCGCAGGCGGGGCCTTTGTCGGAGGGGATGGCCTGGATGAATCTGGCGAGCGGGTGGAGCTGGAGCTGACGCCACACGCGCGCCTGGGGGTGATGGGGGCGCAGACGGTGCAGCAGGTCTACTGGGTGGATCCGGTGCTCGATGACGAGGGCAATGACCGCACGGTGGGAGCGTCCTTCTTCCACGACCATATGTCGGCGGCCAGCTGGCAGCAGCATGGGATGTACGGGATGTTGGTGGCGGAGCCGGCCGGTTCGCGCTGGCGCGATCCGCAGACTGGCGAGATGTACGGGACGCGGGCCGATGGGGGGCCGACGAGCTATCGCGCGGATATTCTGACGGCCAACGCCGGCGATAGCTTTCGGGAGTTTGCGCTGGTGCTGGCGGACTTTGCGCTCCTCTACGATGGGGATCGGCCGGTGAACCCGCCGATTCAAAAGGAAGAAGACCTGCCCTGGGCGATTGGGCATGAGGATGAGCCCCGGCCGGAGGCGATCTCGGCCAGCGATCCGGGCACGATGCTGATCAACTACCGTCAGGAGCCGCTGCCCCTGCGCGTGGGGGAGCAGGGGCCGCAGGGCTGGCAGCAGAAGGCCGGGGATGAGGGGGATATGGCGCAGGCGTTTAGCTCGGTGATTCACGGGGATCCGGCCACGCCGCTTTTGCGGGCGTACAGCGGGGACCGGGTGAAACTGCGTCTGGTGCAGGCCTCCCATGAGGAGCAGCACGTCTTCGGGGTGTTTGGCCAGAAGTGGTTGCGCGAGCCGGACCATCCGGACAGCGGGTATGTGGCCGCCCAGCAGATTGGCCTCTCGGAGAACTTCACCGCCGACCTGGGGCCGATGGCGACGTCCTATGAGGAGGTGAGCGATTACCTCTACGGGAGCTTTCCGACCGACGACCTGTGGACCGGGATGTGGGGATTGCTAAGGGTGTTCCGTGACGCGCAGCCCGACCTTCTGCCCCTGCCCGGCGAGGACGCGCGGGGCTTGCCGGGGCGCCCTCTGCGGGTGTGCCCGCCGGGAGCGCCGAAGCGGCGTTATACGGTGCATGCGATCCTGGCCCGGGGGAACCTGCCCGACGACCGGCTCACCTACAACCCGACCTACGACCTCTATGATCCCGACGCCATTCTCTTTGTGAAGGAGGCGCATCTGGAGGACCTGCGGGCGGGGCGTCGGGCGCCGGAGCCCCTGGTGCTGCGGGCGGCGGCGGGAGAGTGCATCAAGGTGCGGCTGATCAACGAGCTTCCCGAGGAGATGCCGCCCTCCTCGCTGCACTTCAATTTCAACCCGCCCATTGTGGATAAGTTCAATACCAACCAGATTCGCACCTCGAACCACGTGTCCTTGCAGCCGCAATTTGTGACCCATGACGTCCATCGCGGCGGTGGGGCCAACGTGGGCTTCAACCGTGAGCAGACGGTGCCGCCCGGAGAGGAGCGTCGGTTTGACTGGTACGCCGGGGTGTGGTCGCAGGGCCGCAAGGGGATCGTGTCGACGCCGATTGAGTTCGGGGCGATCAATCTGCGCAGCATGGCCGACGTGGTGAACCACGGGGTGCACGGGGCGATGGGGGCGTTGATCGTGGAGCCGCTGGGCGCCAGCTGGGTGAGCGACGCGGACACCGACGCCCAGGCCACGGTGAGTTATGTGGATAGCTACGGGCATCAGCGCACCTTCCGCGAGTTCGTGATGGTGCTTCAGGACGAGCTCGCCCTCCACTCGGGAAACCCGGTCTTTCAGGGAGGCGATCCGCTGGAGCCGACGGTGCTGCGCAATAATGCGGGCGCCGATGACGCCGAGGATTCCGGGCATAAGGGCTTCAACTACCGCACCGAGCCGCTGTGGGCGCGTCTGGGGGTGCCCCCGGATTACGATCAGAACGGGCTCAATGATCTGCAGCAGGGCGACCTTTTGAGCTCGGCGGTGCATGGCGATCCGGCCACGCCGGTCTTTCGGGCCGAACCCGGCGACAACCTCCGGGTGCGGGTGCTGCTGCCCTCGGGGCATCCGCGTCAGCACGCGATCGGATTGTTGGGAGCGACCTGGCCGGTGGCCACGGCCCAGACCGGTTCGTTCTCGCAGGTGCTCGGTGCCAACGAGTCGACCTTCTACACCGGGACGGACGGGGGACTGGCGGCCGGCAAGGCCTCCAACCTGATACCGCTGCACGGAGCCGGAGGCCCCTTTAAGGTGCGCGGGGACTTTTTGCTCTTTGATCAGACCAGCCCCCACTTCTACGGCGGCACCTGGGGGCTGATGCGGGTGGGGAATGGTCCGGTGCAGGATGTGGCGTCTGAGAATGCGCCGGTGGAGTCTGCGTCGGCGGACGATACCCCGGAGGAGCGCTGATGGGCACATCGCATCGATGGGCGGCGCTGGCCGTCGCCTCCGGGGTGCTGGCCACCGCCCTGGGGGTGGCCGCGGGAGGCACGCTGCTGATGGGTCATGCAGGCATGGGAGGGGCGTCCGCCGGCTCTTCCGGGGAGGCACCTTCCCGGGAGGCACCTCCCCGGGTGGCACCTCCCCGGGTGGCACCTTCCCGGGAGGCATCCACCACGTTCTCGGAGTTGGTGGCCGGGGTGATGACGCCGGCGTTGGATCTGGAGCGCGGCCATGCTCCCGAGGTCTGGGAGCATGAGGGAATGCATATCTCCTTGACGCTTGAGGCCGCCGAGCGCGGGCCGATCGCTCGTCTGAAGGTCACCGACGCCGAGAGCGGGGATCCGGTGCGGGGGTTAAAGCCCCGGGCCTGGCTGGATGGGCCGGGGGTGGATGGCCCGCTTAAGGGGGCAGCCTGTGGCGCCCGGGTGCAGGAGCTGAAGGAGGGTGGGCTTGCGGAGCGCGCGGAAGTCGATCTCAACGGGTTGCGCGTGATGCTGCTCAACGACGACCACACGTTGAGCGTGGTCAACCCGCAGATCGCGCTCAAACAGACCCGGCTTGAGGCGCTGCTGAGGCTTCCGGGGGAGGTGGCCGACTGGGTGCTGCATCCCGACGGGCGCTCGCTCTACCTGTCGATTCCCGAGTTAAGGCAGGTGCTGGTGGTGGAGACACAGGGTTTTAGGGTGGCGTCGACTCTGGCGCTCGAAGAGGCGCCGGGGGCGTTGGCGGTGTCACCCGATGGTCGGCATCTGTGGGTGGGGGGCGCCGGGGCCGAGGCGTCGGCGCTGCGTGTGATCGACACCTACGATGACCGGGTGGTGGAGGAGGTGGAGGTGGGGCCGGGGCCGCATCAGGTGGTGTTTTCGCATGGCGGCCACCGGGTGTGGGTGGCCGGGGAGTCTCTGGATGAGCTGGTGGCGATCGACGGGCCATCGAAGCGTCGGGTGGGGGCAGTAGAGGTCGGAACTGGCGTTGTGTCGGTGGGCCGGGGCGGATCAACGATCGCTGTGGCGCGGGAGGGCGGGGAGGTGCGTCTTTTTGATGTGCAGCGAGGCTCCGTGGCGAGGGTGCCGCTGGCGGCCGGCGTCGCGAGGCTGGATGTGGCGCCCGGGGGGCGTTGGGCCTTTGCGATGCAGCCGGGCCTCAAGCAGGTGAGCGTGATCGACCTTGCGCGAGCCACCTCGCCAGGGGCGTTTCGGGGAATCGAGGCGCCCGAGGAGGTCGTGTTTACCAAAAACTTTGCCTACATCGAGAGCGCGGCCGGCGCGCAGCTGGGGATGGTGGCGCTGGACGCTCTGGAAGGCCGCGAGCCGAGCCTGCAGTGGGTGTCGACCCGTGGGGTCGGCATGGCGCGTGGCGGGGGGGCTGGCTTGAGCGCGGTGCCCGGTCCTGATGGGCGCTCGCTCTTTGTGGCCTCCCCCGCGCAGCGGGCGATTATGGTGCTGGGGGAGGGGCAACGCGGGCTGCTGGGGCGGATCGACAACCGTGTGGGAACCCCGCGGGCGTTGTTGCTCCTGGATCGTTCGCTAAAGGAGGAGGCCCCGGGGGTGTACAGCACCGCCGCAGCGCTGGATCTGGCCAGCCCCCGGGCGCTCCGACTGGACCTGGGCGGCGGAATCGGGGCGTTTTGCTTCTGAGGCCTCGGGAGCATGCAGGGCAGCAGTGCGCCTGTGTGCAAATTCGACGCGATGGGCGCTCCTGCATCCCGATGGGGGCGTGGCAAACCCCCGGCGATTGTGGCAACAGTGGACGCGCCGGGGCACCAGCGATGTTGCGATGGACAGGTCATGGCGGCCTTCTAAAGACATGTGTAGTGGACCAGGAGAGGTGATGTATGAGCGACGATTCCTCCTTTGAACCTTTTGAGATCTTGAAACATCGCCTGCAGAACTACGCGAACGTCAACGCGTATGATCTGGCGGCGTTGAAGTCGAACCTTGAGAGGCAGGGCAACGAGGAGGTGCGGGCCATCTTCTGGCGAGAGCTCGATGCGACGATTGCCGGGGACGGGGTGACGCGGCACGCGTTTGAGGCGTTGACCGAGGGTGAGTTTGAGGATGACGCGGACTATGTGGCGTTTTTGAGTGCGCTGCGCGCCTATGTGTTTGAAGGGGGCCCGCTCCCCTGAGTTGGCGACGACGACGCCAGGCTCGGGGGCGATGCGTTTTGGGGAGTATGAAGGGGGATATGTCGCCAGCGGGGAGCGAAGCGCCGGGGGATGAATACTTTTTTTCAGCGCTCTGTTGTCTACACCCCGGAGATTTTGTGTCATTTTCGTGACACGTGATGGTTGTCCCCTGTCTGGCACGGTGAGATGGATGTGTAAAAAGGTGTTTGGTATCGCTGCGGCCGCCCTGGCGGCGGCGACGTTTTTTGTTCCCGGGGTGGCGTTGGGGCAGGAGGTGCCGGACCTCTCGATCACGTCGGAGGACGGTGACTTTTCGATCACCTTCAACGGCGATTTTCAGCTGCGTTACGAGGTCAATGCCGAGGATCTGTCGGTGCAAAACGCCGGGTTTTTCATTCGGCGGTTGAGGCCGGCGATTGAGGCGCGGGCCTTTGGCAACCTGGTGATGAAGGTGGTCCCGGAGCTCAACCGGGGGGCTTCGCTTCGCGACGGCTGGGTGGCCTATGAGTTCTCCGATCACGTCATCGTGCAGGCCGGTCAGTTTGCGCCGCCTTTTAGCTGGGAGCGCGACAGCTCCAGCGACTACCACGTCTTTGTGGAGCGCTCGCTGGCGCACGGGGAGTTTCAGTGGGCCGACGGGCGCGATATTGGCGTGATGGTCGACGCGGATCCTAGCGACACCTTCCACCTGGAAGCCGGCATCTTCAACGGAGAAGGCCGCAATGCCATGCCTTCGCCGGACGTCAGCCACGTGGTCACCGGGCGAGTCGCCGGGGCGCCGATCGGGGTGTACAGCGAGAGCGAGGCGCTGGTGGAGCCGGTGGCCGAGCCGACGTTGATTCTGGGGGCGGGGGCCTACTACGCGAACGCGTCGCGGGCCCGCGACTGGCTTGGAGACGATTCCAATCTGCGCGCCGCCTTGCTGGGGGCGACCGCCGACGCCTACCTGGCCATCGATCGGGTCACGCTGCAGGGGAGTTATTTTTTCCGGGACACACGCTCACCCGACGGCGCCTTTGATGGTTTTGTGGGCCAGGGCATGAACGCGCAGCTGGCGGTGCTGGCCGTGAAGCAGCGCCTGCTGCTGGCGGCCCGTTTCTCGCAGACCTATTTCGACGACGCTGCGCCGGTCACCAGCAACGATGAGGCCGCGCTGGCAGCTCAGATCTACCACCGGGGGCATCGCTCCAAGCTGCACGTGGAGGTGGGCGCGCGGGGGCTGGTTAACGATGGGCCGCGTCAGGAGTTTTTGAGATTGCAGTATCAGTTTTTGTTTTGAGGCGCGGAGAACTCGCCACGTCATGAGCCCGGGACGGCGTTGCGTCCCGGGCTTTTTTTATGCGTGTGATGCGCGTGCCCGGGGGAGGTTTGTTACGCCGTGAGCCATCGACGTCGGCGTCTGCTCACAGCGCCGTAAGGGGATGGCCAGGACAGCCCCCCGGCCGGGGCGCGCGTCATGGCGAGGTCAACGTGGGGTTGACCTGAGGCCGAATCCGGTCGATGCTGCGCGTTCGCCGTAACCATTGTGCAGTACGCCGTCAGCTCTCCTCGGACGTCAGCTCATGCTGAGCCGCGAGCATCGCCTGATCGCGCACCAGCGTCTGAAGCACCGCAGAGATCATCATCTGCGGGATGGCCCGTGTCGCGTCATGCCCGCGTGTGAAGCGTCTGGTCATGAGAAGAGCCGGCGGCGTTGAACCGAACCGACCCCTTTTGGGAGGAACGCTATGCGTCGAGTGAATCGTTGTGCGTTGGTTGTGCGGCCGTCGCAGCCTTTTGTGGACTGGGTGCGTCAGGTGGATCGTGACTATGCGGCGGGGCTGAGCGATGAGGATCTGCTCGCCAGTGATGAGGTCTTTCTCACGCCGCTTTTTCATGTGCCTGAGGACACCGAGGAGTACCTGGAGAAGAACGCCACGCGGGTTTTTGAGGCGATGCTCCACCGGTGGTGTTACGACCCGAGGAAGTGGCCGAAAGAGCGGGGCTGGGGCGTCTTTCAGGAGTGGCTGAACTACGAGGTTGCCGTCGATTTGCATGATCTGCCCGCGGCGCCCTTGAGGCATGGCGAGCGAGCGTCGTACGGGGGCAAGGAGCCCGAGTTTGAGTTCTGGGAGAGCGTGCTCGACGATTATGAAGAGCAGGTGCATCACGTGCGCTCCGAGGTGTGGTCCGACGGGCTCTTTCGGGAGTTTGAGGGGTCGCCGGAGGCAAACGCGCTGCAAACGCGCGTGGGTGGGGCGCGTCTGGTCCTGGATTATGTGCATGTGTACCGCAACGAGCCCTTTTCGGAGATCAACGCGGAGCTGCTGGAAGATGCGATGTTCAGCGCTCTTCAGCTGCGAGGCTTTGAGATCGGCCTGGATGGGGCGTCGATCGTCGAGGAGCTCAAGGCGCTCTTCGGGTATGTGCAGCGCGTGGTTGACTTTGAGCCGGCCGACGCCTGCCTGGAGCTTCTGAAGCGTGAGGGGCTGTCTGCGGAGTTGGACGCGGCGATGCAGGAGGCCGCCGATAAGCACGCCGCGAACAAGCGGGCCCGCAAGGCCGACGAGGAGCGGTTGGCTGCCGGTCAGGCGTTGCTCGCCAGCGGCCTCTGGGCGGGGCTTCAAAAGCCCTTCGTGGTCCGGGAGCCGGAGCTCGGACGTAACGATCCCTGCGCCTGTGGGAGCGGGAAGAAGTACAAGCGCTGCTGTTTGACCGTGTCCTGAGAGGGCTGGAGTCAGATCGCAAAAAGCCCCCGCTGCGCGAGCAGCGGGGGCTTTTAACGTTCAGGTGGGCGCGTGTGCGCGCGCAACCTCAGTAGACGCCGGCCGGAGCTTGCTCAGCAGGCGTCACACCTTCGACGGGGGCGGGCTCGGGTTTGACGGGCTTCTCGGTGCCTACTTCGGAGCCTTCGACGTGCTCGGGGCGGGTGGCGCCTCTGGCTTCCAGGGCGGCGATGATGCGGCGCGCTTCGAGCTGAGCCTGGCGGGCCTGGTCGATGGCGTCGGCCAGCACGCGGGCGGCCTCTTGAGGCGCGTGGAAGCCGCGGGAGTTCTCCGAGTAGATCCAGTCGAGGCGGAACTGCGCTTCGCGGTGGAGCCTGTAGGCTTCGGCGAGGTCTTCGGGGGTGGCGCCCATGGCCCGGGCCAGGGCCAGGTCATCCATCATCTCGACGAGCGCGTTGGCGGCGCGGTCGATGAGTCCCTGGGTGGTGTCCTGGATGGTATGCACGCGTTGGCGAAGGTCGGATTCGGAGCCGCCATGGCAGGTCATGCAGCTCGACGCCATATCGAGCAGCGGGGAGCGCACGTGGTGGTTGCTGACCTTCATCGCGCCCATGCGCTCATAGGGCATATGGCAGTCGGCGCAGGCCACGCCGGCAGCGGCGTGGGTGCCGGCGTTGTAGAGCTCAAACTCGGGGTGCTGGGCTTTGAGCATGGGGGTGCCGGTGTAGCCGTGGGTCCAGTCGTTGAAGCCGACCTCGTCGTAGTAGGCGATCTCGTCGTCGACGTTGATGCCCTGTGCCCAGGGGTAGATCACGTGCTTGTCCTGCGGATCGAAGTAGTATTCAACGTGGCACTGGCCGCAGACATAGGTGCGCATCTCCTGGCGGGAGGCGTCGCGGTTGACGTCGTAGTCTTCGATGCCGCGCTCATGCTTCATCAGCGCGGCGATGCCGGCTTTAAAGGCCGGGCGGCTCACGCGCAGGCTCATCGTCTCGGGGTTGTGGCAATCAACGCAGGCCACGGGGTGCTCAATGAGCTGCTCGCCGGAGTCGTCGACGATGTTGCGGGCCTCCTCGTAGGGCATACCGCTCATCTTCACAAAACCCGCCCAGACGTCGCCCTCGCCGGCGAAGCGGTAGGCGGGGATCACCGAGGCGTGGCAGTGCAGGCAGGCGCCGGGTTGCTGAAACTCGGTCACGCGCTCGGTCTCCTCCTGGTCGAGGAGCATGTAGGCGTGGCCGCGGGCCTCGCGGTAGTCGACGGCGAACGCATAGCCAGACCACATCTTTTTGAGCCAGGGATCTTTGTCGAGCTTCTGCATCGGCACCGCGCTGGAGCCCCCGTAGCGGGTGCGTTCATGGTCGACGGTGCGCATGTACGAGTCGTACTGATGCGGCCAGTTCTGCGCCCAGACTTTGGGGTCGACGGTCTCTTCGTCGACCTCGACGACGCGGTAGAAGGGGGTCTGACCTTCGGTGCGGCGCTCAAAGATGTTCATTAAGAGCGCGACGATGATGATGGTGACCCCGGCGGTGAGCGCCACAGCGATGATGTAGCCGCGTTGAAGAGGAAACTTTTTACGAGGGGGATCCGAAGAGGTCTGGCTCATCATCAAACTCCAAAAGACGGGCGAGAAAAACGCGCTCAAGTCGTGGTGCGTACGAGGGGGACAAGGCGTCAGAAGCGCTGCGGGCGCTGGTGGCCGGCGTGGCCGACGCTGAAGTGGCAGTTGACGCATTGAGGGTTGTCGTCCTCGTCGAGGATGGGGTGGACGAGGTCGCCGTGGCAGCTGATGCACTGGTTTTGCAGCACGCGCTGGTTGCGCGGGATGATCTGGATGGGCTCGTAGAAGTTATCGAAGGTAAAGGCCCAGGCGTGGCGAAAGCCGTTATCAGCCTTGGAGATGTATTTGGGGATCAGGCTGTTGGGCGTGTGGCAGTCGTTGCAGGTGGCCACGTTTTGATGGCTGGAGGCCATCCAGGAGTCGTACTGGGGCTGCATAATATGGCAGTTGGCGCAGACCAGCGGGTCGTCCTGGAGGTAGGCGTGGCCGTCGGCGTAGAGGAAGGTAAAGAGGCCGACGCCCACAAGCACTCCGACCCCCACGGCCAGGACGAGCCCGAAAGCATGTGCGGGAATGGTATTCATAGACATCACGGCGTGAATAAAACGTGGATGTGCCTCGGCGGTGATTCGGTCTGTCCAGAGTGAGGGAGGGGCTAAGGGCCGTCAAGGGCGGGGCGGGTGAAGCTCTGTAACTGCGCGCATCGATGTGCCTGGCGAAGATGTATCGCTGAGGTGCATGGAACGTTGACCGCAGGGTCAATTTCGATCGAATAGTAGGCGTTGCGGAGCGTCAAAGGGACGTCGCGAGTCTTGACCGACGTCGAGCTCCGACATGTGAATACGTAGGCCAGTTCGAGGAGAGGATGATGCAGATGCGCTTCTGGAAGGTGTGGGTAGGGGCGGGGTTGGTGCTCTCGTCAGGGTTCAGCGGCTGCGGGCTGGGGGAGCGGGTGGAGGCCATAGATGCCGAGCACAGCGGCGTGGAGCGCGGCTATGAGGAGGGCACGCAGTGTCGCGGCCTGCAGGACAAGCTCAACGACTGTCGTCTGGGCAGGTTGTGGACCGATCCGCAGGAGTCTCCTGATTGCGACGAGGGCTATTTCGAGGATGATGTGCGCGCGTGCCAGATCGCTTGCATGCTCAACGCGACCTGTGAGGCGCTCGGTCGCAGCTTATGCTCGCTCGGTGGTGAGGTGTTGAGCGAGTGCCTTCAGGCCTGTGAGCCTGACCGCGTCTGCCCCGACGGCACCCCGGTGAGCCATCAGCAGTATTGCGATGGGGTGGAAGACTGCGCCGATGGCTCCGATGAGCCAGCCGAATGCGAGGCGTTTATGCCCTTTTTGTTCTGTGAAGATCCGGACTTCTATGAGCGCCGTTACTCCGAGAGCGATGACGATGATGATTGATAGCGCCTGGCGTGGGGGGGAGTTGGCGAGGGGGTCTGCTCGGCGATTGAGCGCATAGCGCGGTCCGGGGGGAGAGGCCGGGCTGTGCAGGGCAGAAGGGAGGGGGTATAAGGGGAGGGAGGTTTGAGGGACTGCCCGCGGGAGAGTGGCGATGGATCCGAAAGAGGTGTTGGACACGTTGCAGCGTCAGCTCAAAGGGCTCTTTGAGTCGGGGACGCGCTACCAGGTCGAGAAGATCGGGGTGGTGGTGGGCTTTCTGGTGTTGGTGGTCGCCAGCGTGGGCTGGGCGATGAGCGGGCCGGATGATGGCAACGAGCTCGGGGCGAGTTTTGGGGATGAGGAGCTGACCAGCCAGCTGGAGCGTCGGCAGTATTATATTGAGAATAAGGGGAGCAAGGACTGGACCGATGTGCGTGTGGTCTTTGATCGCAAATACCTCTACACCACCGATCGCGTTGAAGGCGGGGAGCGATTGACGCTGAACGCCGAGTCGTTGCGCTACTTTTACCATATTCCACGGCCCTGGGGGCGTCAGGACTGGGAGCGGCTGCCCGAGGAAAAGCCCCCCGGGGTGCAGCCGGAGGCGTCGTACAGCCCGAGCTTCGTGCAGATCCGCACGGAGCAGGGGCGCATCGATCTGAAGGTCGGCCAAGAGCGCAGCCCGTGAGTGATAGCGAGGCTTCTGCGATACGCGTAAGGGAGGGGGAGATTGGCGTCTATGTGCATGTGCCTTTCTGTGAGCGGCTCTGCCCCTACTGTGACTTTGCGGTCTCGGTGCAGCGGGAGATCCCGCATCAGGCCTACGTGGAGCGGGTGGCTGCGGAGCTTAAGGCGCGCGCTGGCGAGTTTGAGGGGTACGAGGCGGTCACCCTTTATGTGGGTGGGGGAACGCCCTCGCTGCTCTCTGGCGAGGCCCTGGGAGCCCTTTTTGAGGCGGTTCGGGGTGTTGTGAGCGTGCACGAGGGCGCGGAGGTGACGCTGGAGGCCAACCCCAACCAGCTCACGGCGGCGAACCTGGCAGCCTGGAAGGAGCTGGGGGTGGAGCGGCTCAGCGTGGGGTGCCAGAGTTTTCAGGATGCGCAGCTCAAGGCGCTGCGTCGCAATCATTCGGCGGCGCAGGCCATCGAGGGGGTGGAGCGGGCGCTGGAGGTGATGGAGCGCGTCTCGATCGACCTGATGTTCGGCGTGCCCGGGCAGACGATGGGCTCCTGGGAGGCGGACCTGGCGGTAATGCAGCGGTTGGTGGAGGAGCGGGGCCTCGACCATGTGAGCGCCTACAACCTGACGGTGGAGCCGGGCACGGCCTTCTGGATTCGGCGCAAGCGCGGCAGCCTGAGCCTTCCCGACGAGGATACGAGCGCGAATTTTCTGGAGAGGTTGGTTGAGCGCACCGCCGAGGTGGGGCTGTGGCGTTACGAAGTCTCGAATTTTGCGGTGCCCGGAGGGGAGAGCCGCCATAACAGCGGCTACTGGCTCAGGCGGCCTTATGTCGGCGTGGGAGTGGGGGCGCATAGCCTGCGGGTTGCGGCCGACGGCCGCTCCTGGCGGCGGGCGAATGCGAAGAAGTACGCCGAGTATATGGAGCAGGCTGAACCGGGAGCGCCGAAGAGCGAGGAGGCGCTGAGCGCCCGGGAGTCCTTTGGGGAGCATCTTTTTCTGGGGGCGCGAAGTCGCCTGGGGCTCGATCTTTCGGGGCTTTTTGAGCGTTACGCCGGGGTGCTCTCGCGAGCGGAAGAGGCGCGGGTTGGCGAGGCGGTCGAGGGGCTGGAGGCGTTGGGGTTGTTGGAGCGCCTCGATGGCGACCGGGTTATCTGGCGACCGACGTTGCGGGGGCTGGATCTGGGCGATACGGTCGCCGAGCGCCTTTATCTGGCGGCAACGCCGGATGATATCTGAGCGTTCGCGTGGGGGCTGGCCGGCCAGCGATGCAGGCATGACTTCGGGGGCCGGTCTGGCGGGGAGCTGACCACGCTCGGTAGGACCCGATATCCCTACAGTTTGCGTGGTGTGTAAGAATTCTTGAGCCCTTTTTTGGGAGGGTGAAGGTGTTTGTTTTCAGCAGGTTAGGATGGTTTTGGGGCGCGATGCAGTACGCGCTTCTTAAATAAAATAGATCGAAATGAAGGCGGCTTCGTACAAGGTGCTATGGCGAGGTACGCCGACAGATGTTCAGACGACCAGGAAGACGAGGAAAGCATGCGAGCGATGAGCGCGGGCAGATGGGTAGCGATGATAGTGGCGGCAGCGCTGATGGCAGGGTGCGGCTCAAAACGCTCGTCGGTGGACGGTCTGGCCGAGGGACAACTCGGTGATACCGAGGCTCCCCCGGTGATGGGCGGAGCGCTGGGTGAGGATGAGGGGTACGATATGGTCAAAGCGGTGCGTGGTGAGGAGCTCTCCGACGAGGATGTCGCGCGCCTTCTGGGGCGGCTGGAGCCGCTGGAGGGCAAAGAAGGCGATGAGGTTGCGTTTCGGCGCCGCAGTGACACGTTGCCGCCGGCGGTGCCTGGAAAAGAGGTCAGCGAGGCGTGGCCTCCCGATCTGACGCAGGTGGTGGGCGAAGCGCCGGAGGCCGGTGCGCTCGAAGTGCTGGCGTTTCGGCCCGAGGGGGCGGTGGAGGGGCCGATTCAGCTCTCGGTGAGCTTTAGCCGCCCGATGATCGACGTGGGGGCGGTGGGTGAGGCGGAGGCGCCGACGATCACGATCGAGCCGCAGCCGGAGGGGAGGTGGCGCTGGTTGGGCACCCGCACGGCGGTCTATGAGGTGAGCGAGGCCTGGCCGCGTGCGACGACCTATCAGGTGGAGGTCGCCGCCGGGGCGACGTCGGTGGACGGCTCGACGCTTGAGAAGGCGGTGCGCTTCGGCTTTGAGACGCCGCCGGCCCAGGTCAGCGCAGTCTATCCGCGCCACGGGGTGCAGGCAGCGGATGCGCCGGTGCACGTGGTGTTCAATCAACCCGTTCCCGACACGATGGTCTCGAAGATTCGTGTGCAGGCGGGGCGAACGTCTATCGGGATGCGTCAGGTCTCTGGCGAGGAGGCCGCGGCGCTTCAGGAGGCCGGAGGTGTTAAGGAGGCGGCGGCGGAGGGGCGCGTGCTCACGCTTGTGCCCACCGAAGCTTATCCGGACGGTGCGACCGTGCGGGTGTCAGTGGCCGCGCCGATTGAGAGTAAGGAAGGACCCGTGCTGGGGCAGGAGGGCTTTGAGGGCAGCTTCCAGGTTCGGGGGGCGTTCAGGGTGGTGAGCGCGGGGTGTTACGGCTCGAATCCATGCCAGCCCGGAGGCTCGTTGCATGTGGAGTTGAGCAATCCCATGGCAGCCGACACGGACTTTAGCGGTGCGGTGAAGATGGTGCCGGAGGTGCCTAATCTTCAGGTCATCGGCACGGGCAACAGGCTGTGGCTCACCGGCGACTTTTTGCCGAAGACGACGTATGCGATCGAGGTTCGTGCCGAGCTCTTCGACGCGTTTGGTCAGCCTTTAAAGGGGGAGCGTCGCCAGCGGGTGACGATGGGCGCCTACCCTGCATTTGTGGCCGGGCCGCCCTCGGAGATGTTGGTGATGCCTGCGAATTCTGTGGCGAGTCTGCCGGTGATGCTCGGCGGGCTGAGCTCGCTGCGCGCGAGGGTCTTTAAGGTTGAGGCGGCGGACTATCCGGTGTTTTTGCAGTCGCGCGATGAGTCGCCGCGGACCGGCGATCTGGTGGACACGCAGATGTTCCGTTTTGGTGGTGAGGAGGTCGACGCGCGCCATGAGGTTGAGGTGGCGCTGGGCAAAGCGCTCACCGGCGCGGGCACCGGTCAGGTGCTGGTGGTGCTCGATGAGCCGACGCCCTGGCCGGAGCAGCGCTGGAGTCAGAAAAAGCCTTCCTGGTCGTACTGGGTGCAGGTCACCGATCTCGCGCTCGACCTGACCAGCGATCAGAGCACTCTGGAGGGACAGGTCACCTCGCTGCGCAGCGGTGAGCCGCAGAAGGACGTGCAGCTCGTTGTGGAGGGCCGAGAGGTTGCCCGCGTCAACGATCAGGGACGCTTTACGATGGCGATCCCTACAGAAGCCGCGGTGTTGGAGGTCCGACAGGGGAGTGATGTGGTGATGATGCCGCCCAACGCGCAGACGGGCTGGTGGTCGGGGCAAGGGTGGAATCGTCGCACGCAGTCGGAGGTCGACCAGGCAGTCTGGTATTTGATCAACGATCGGGGCATGTACAAGCCCGGAGAAACCGTCACGCTCAAGGGCTGGGTGCGCGCTCGCGAGCCGGGGCCGCGCGGAACGCTTAAGGCATTGAATGGCACGCAGCAGGTGACCTACCGGGTGCGGGAGTCGCGCGGCAACGAGATCGCCAGCGGTACGGTGGATGTCGACGGCTTCGGTGGCTTCGAGTTCGACGTGGAGCTGGCCGATAACGTCAACCTGGGGTGGGCGAATGTGCAACTCTCGGTGGGGGCCCGGATTGCCGGGAAGACGACCTCGCATAGCTTCCATATTCAGGAGTTTCGTCGGCCGGAATATGAGGTCAGCGCCCGAGCGATTGGGGAGCCGCACCGCACCGGCGAGGAGAGCCGTTTTGAGGTGGAGGCCGCCTATTATGCTGGCGGCGGTCTTGCGGGAGCGCCGGTGACCTGGCGTTTTTCGGAGAGCGCGACCAACTACACCCCGCCGAATAACGAGGGGTGGACCTTTGGCGCGTGGCGGCCTTACTGGGGGCGCTGGGGCTGGCAGCCTCCGTCCCCGCCGCAGGTGTTGCCCGAGGCGTTGCGTGGCGGCCATCAGAGCATGACGGACGCCCGGGGCATCTCGGCAATCAACGTGGGTTGGGAGGCTCCCGACGACGGCCTTCCTCGCCGCGTGCAGGCGACGATGTCGGTGATGGACGTCAACCGCCAGAGCTGGGAGGCCAGCGCCAGCGCGCTGGTGCATCCGGCGGCGGCCTATGTGGGCATCAAGAGTGAGCAGACTTTTGTGCAGCGTGGCGAGGCCTGGGAGGTGCTCACGCGTGTGGTCGACGTGGATGGCGCCGAGGTCGAAGGGGCGAAGGTTCAGGTTGTGCTCTACCTGGCGCGCAACCCCTGGAACTTCACCGTGGACGATGCCGAGGCCATTAAAGCGTGTTCGCCCGATGGTGAGGGGCGCTGTGTCTTCAAGGGGCTCTCGGCCGGGTCGTACCGTGCGGTTGCGACGGTGGAGGATGAGGCCGGTCGGAGCTCGGTGAGTCATCTTGGCGTGTGGGTGGCCGGTCAGGACACCCGTGGTGCGGATCTGGTCGAAGAGAAGCAGCTCGTGCTCATTCCCGAGCAGGAGACCTATAAGCCTGGCGATGTTGCCCGGGTGATGGTCAACGGGCCGTTTTATCCGATGGACGCCACCGTGGAGCTTCGGCGTCAGGGGCGCTACGAGACGCGGCAGGTGCGCCTGAGCGCGGAGAACCCGGTCGTCGAGATCCCGATCGAAGACGCAATGACCCCGGCCCTCACGCTGACTGTGCAGAGCGTCGGCGTGGGCGACGCGGCCTCGCCGGAGGCCTTTGCGCGCGGCGAGCTTCAGCTGAACGTGGAGCCTGTCGAGCGTCGCTTGAGCGTGGCGATTGAGCCCGCAGAAGATCACGTGGAGCCGGGCTCAAAGCTCGGTGTCGAGGTGAAGATCACCGACCACGAAGGTAAGGCTGTGAGCGGTGCCAATGTGGCGCTCTTTGCGGTCGATGAGGCGGTGCTGGGGCTCTCAAACTATGTGCTGCGCGACCCGCTGAGCATCTTTTACCCGGAGTTTTCTGCAGGGGTGTTTGATATGCGCACGCGTCGCTGGTTGATCGTGCCGCCGACGCCTGAAACGGCCGAGCCGGAAATGGTTGCTGACGACCTCGCTTTCAGCGAAGGGGCGGAAGAAAACATGGCGTTGGGCAATCTGGAAGGGCGCGGTGGTGGGGGAGCGGAACCGATGGCCAAGCGGATGGCGATGGCCGCGCCCGCTGCGGCCGCTCCCGGCGGAGCGCCTGCCCAGGCGAATACCCCCATCTCGGTGCGCGAAGTCTTCGACGCGCTGGCCTTCTTCGATGGCGATCTTGTGACCGACGCCGAAGGGCGCGTGCGCGTCGAGCACACCTTGCCCGATAGCCTCACGCGCTACCGCCTGATGGCAATCGCGGTCGAAGGCGACCGCCGCTTCGGGCACGGTGAGTCTCAGGTTGTCGCTCGCCTCCCCTTGATGGTGCGCCCGTCTGCGCCGCGTTTTGCCAATGTGGGCGACCGCTTTGAGCTTCCAATCGTGCTGCATAACCAGACCGATGAGGCGCGCACCGTCGACCTTGCGCTGCGCGCGGTCGGCGGGCTGAAGTGGTTGGAGCGCCCCGGACGTCGGGTGGTGGTTCCGGCCAATGAGCGCGTGGAAGTGCGCTGGAAGGCAGAAGCGACGTCTGCCGGTGAGGTGCGTGTGCAGGTGGCCGCGGCCAGCGGAAGTTTTGCCGACGCCGAGCTGATCACGATGCCGGTACTCACGCCGGCGACCACCGAGGCGTTTGCGACCTACGGCTCGCTTTCGGATGAGGATGTGGTCCGCGAGATGATCAAGGTGCCGGAAGACGCCTTTGCGCAGTACGGAGGCCTGGAGTTTTCGGCCTCGTCCACGCAGCTGCAGGCGCTGACCGATGCGTTCATCTACCTGACGACCTACCCCTACGCCTGCTCCGAGCAGACGGCCAGCCGCCTGATGTCGGTGCTGGCGCTCTACGATGTGCTCGAAGCATTTGAGGCCGAAGGCCTGCCTTCGGTTGAGGAACTCAAGGCGGCGCAGCAGGAGTGGGTCGACCAGATCTTGCAGGCCCAGCGCGGCGATGGCGGGTTTGGGTTCTGGAAGGGAAGTCGCGAGTCCTGGCCCTTTGTGAGCGTGCATGCCACCCACGCGTTGTGGATGGCGGGTGAGGCGGGGCTTAAGGTTCCGGCAGGTGCGATGCAGCGCGCCCGCGCCTACATCCAGCAGGTGGAGCGCTACACCACCGAATACGGGCCGCGTGCCCGCGCCACGGTGGATGCGTACGCTCTGCACGTCCTTGGGAAGATGGATGTTGCCGGTGAGCGCGAGCTTGATGCGGTGGTGACGCGCCACGGCATTGAGGTGCTTCCGCTTGAGGCGCTGGGCTGGCTCTTGCCCCTGGCCGAAGGCACGCAGTGGGAGCGGCGCTTTATGCAGCGTCTTCAGAACAACGTTCAGGAGACGGCAGCCACCGCCGAGTTTCAGGAGGCCTACGAGGCCGGTGCCTACCGTGTGCTGCACTCCGGTCGCCGCACCGACGCGGTGGTGCTCGACGGTCTGATGCAGGTCGACGTCAACAACCCGCTCGTCGAGAAGTCGGTGCGCGGGCTGATGGCTCACCGCACACGCGGACGCTGGAGCACGACTCAGGACAACGTCTTTGTGATCCTGGCGATGCGTCGCTACTTCGACACCTTTGAGTCGGCGAATCCGGAGTTTGTGGCGCGGGCCTGGGTGGGAGATGTGCATATTGCCGAGCACAGCTTCTCGGGGCGTACTGGCGAGCGCTACGCGGCCGGTGTGCCGATGTCGTACCTCCAGGAACTCGACGATGCCACGCAGCCGGTGGTCATTGAGCGCGATGGCCAGGGGCGGATGTACTATCGCCTGGGCATGCGTTACGCGCCCCAAAACCTCGATCTTCCGGCCAGCTCGGAGGGGATGGAGGTGGAGCGTATCTATGAGGCCGTCGACAACGAGGATGATGTGCGCCGCGCCGACGACGGGGCCTGGGAGGTCAGAGCGGGAGCGCGTGTGCGCGTGACCTTGACGATGACCCTGCCGGCCAGACGTTACCACGTGGCCCTGGCCGACTGGCTTCCGGCGGGCTTTGAGCCGATCAACACCGAGCTTGCGGTGAGTGAGGTGGAACCTGGCCTCCAGGGTGGCAGCGCCAAACGCCCGGGCTACTGGTGGTGGGGCTGGCGCTGGTACGAGCACCAGAACACCCGGGATGAGCGGGTCGAGGCGTTCAGCTCGCTTGTGGGGCCGGGTGTGCACACCTTCAGCTACGTGGCGCGGGCGACGACTCCGGGTGAGTTTGTGGCGCCGCCGGCCAAAGCCGAGGAGATGTATCACCCTGAGACCTTCGGTCGTTCGGCGACGGAGCGGGTGCGGGTGGTGGCAGAAGCGGCGCAGTGATGCCGTGTCCTGGCGAGCGGCCAGCGCTGGTTCGCTCGCCAGGGATAACTTCGATGGATGGGAGTGAGGATGCGCGGAGCAAAGCTGGTGATAGCCCTGATCGTCGCCGCTGGTGTCGGAAGTCTTACTACCGCGGTGGTGGCGCAGACTGAGAGCGCGCAGCCGGTGGTGGTCAACGCCCACCGGGTGCAACAAAGGGTTGGCGACGATAGTCAGGTGCGCGTGGCCAACCTGCTGCGTGGCGAACAAGCCTATATGGGGCGATGGGCACTCGCGCCCAATGCCCAGACCTCGCCGCGTAGGGCAGCGGCGGAGACGTACCTCTATGTGCTCGAAGGCAGCGGCGTGGCGATGATCGCCGGGCAAAGCTACATCGTCGGGCCGCATATGGCGGTGTACGTACCCGCCGGCGCCGAGCTGAGCTTCACCAATGGCGCGGAGCGCCTGGTGGCGGTGCAGGTGTATGCGCCCGGTGAGGAGGCGGCGCGTTATCAGGAGTGGCGTCTTCGGGACGACGGAGAATCCTGGCCCCGGCGCCGCACCCGACCCCGGGTGCGAACTCGCCAGTCCGCGCTGCCGGTTGAGGCGCCTTCCGCCCGGGAGCTTACCTTGCAACCCTGAGAGCGGTGCGCATCCTTGCCCCACACCGACTTAAACGCCACGCGGCACTGGCGAGAGGATGTGAGATGGGCAAGGAACCTACGATCCAGCGAGTACTATTGACCGGCGCGACCGGCTTTGTCGGAAGTGCCCTATACCCCGCGCTGATCGACGCCGGCTTCGACGTGGTATGCGCCACGCGAAGCCCCGAGCGGGCGCGCCGCAAGCAGCCCGAAAAGACCTGGGTGGGGCTCGATGTGGAAGACGACGCGTCGGTGCGGCGCGCCATGGAAGGCTGCGACGCGGCGTATTACCTGGTCCATCGCATGAGCGATGCCGAGGACTATGAGGCGCGAGAGACCTCCGCGGCCATGAATTTTTTGGAGGCTGCAACGCGCGCCGGTGTGCACCGCATCGTGTATCTAGGCGGGGTCAAGCCGCGGCGAGAGCCCTCGCGGCACCTGCGCAGCCGGTTGGTGACCGGTGCTATTTTGCGCAGCGGCGATGTCTCGACCATCGAGCTTCGGGCGTCGATGATCATCGGCGCGGGAAGCGCAAGCTGGCGGCTTCTGCGAGACATCTCGGTGCGCCTTCCTTTGATGCTCTGCCCGCGCTGGTTGCGTAACCGTACCGAACCGGTGGCCATTGAGGATGTGGTGCGTGCGCTGGTGGCAGCGCTCACGCTCAGGCACGAAGGCAGCGCCAGTTTTGATATACCCGGCCCCGAGGTGGTGACCTTTCAGGAGTGTGTGCGTCGCGTGGCCGAGGCGGTGGGCAACGACCCGGTGATGGTCAACGTACCGCTGCTCACCCCCCATCTCTCCACCTACTGGCTGCGCCTCGTCACGGGTACCAACGTGCATCTGGCCCGCGAGCTGGTCGAGGGGCTCAAGAGTGATCTTCTGGCGCGTGACGCGCGTTTCTGGGAGTTGGTTGGCGTCGATGACCTCGTCTCCATTGACGAGGCCATCGCACGCGCTCTGGCCGAGGGGCCTTCGACAGGCAACACGTATGAGCGGGCGATCAAACGCGTCTACCGCGACCCCCACGCCAGCGCGTGACGTGGGAGCTTCGAGCGACCTTTGCCCGGAAGGGCGCGTGGCTCAGCGCAGCACCAGCGCGTTGGTCCAGTAGGTGGACTTTCCAGGGCGGCTCTTGATCAGCGCGTTCTCGGCCATCCAGGCTTCAAGTTGGCCGTAGTAATCCTCACTCATCGAAAAATCGAAGGTGAAGCAGGGCACCGTGGCGTCAAAAATCGCCTGGCCGAGCTCGGTATCAAGCGAGTTCTCGGTGGCCTCATTGTAGATGGCGCGCGCCTCTTTCGGGTGCTGGTGAATGAAGTCGATGCCGCGCCCCATCACCTTGAGCAACGCATCAAAAACATCGCGTTTTTCGTCGAGCAGAGCCGGGCTCGTGATCAGAATCAGCTGGCAGAAGTCCGGTACGCCCCAGTCTTTGAGCGCGAAGAAGTCCGCGTCGACGCCGCGGTGGCGAGCCTCGACCACCTCAAAGTTATAAAACGCCAGCGTGGCCACATCGGCCTTATCTTCGAGCAGGGCGTCGGTGTGGTAGAAGCTGTTGTTCACCCGCTCGAAGTCATCGGACGTGCAGTCGCCGCCGTCGGCGCGCACCATCGTGCCTACGATCGCTGGCCCGCCCGGTCCCGGTGCTCCCGGGTACTGGATGCGCTTGCCGACCATGTCGCGGGGGCGCTCGATGCCCGAGTTTTTCAAAAACATCACGCCGCCGTTGGTGTGCAGAAAGCGGGCAAAGCCCACCACGGCATCGCCTTTGGCCTTATCTTCCACCAGGTGCAGGGGCTCGGTGATCGCCACCTCCATCTCGCCGCGCGCAATCGCGTCGACGGCGTCGAGGTGCTCGGCGGGCTCAATGAGTTCCAGCTCGATGCCGGCATCCTTGAACCAGCCTTTGCGCTGGCCAATGAGAAAGGGCAGGTGATCGGGGTTGAGGAACCATTCCAGTCCCAGTCGCAGCTTTTGCATCGTAGACCTCGATAATTAGGGTGCGGTGCATGTAGGTGAACGTACGCAGCGATCGCAGATTCGCGGCGAGGAGGCAAGGTGGGAGGTGGGGAAGGTTGGGGCGTTCGGGGAGTTTCGGGGGTAAGAGATACGACCGGATGCAAAAACGCCACACGGCACCTGGGAGGTGCGGTGTGGCGTTCTTTCAAACATATAAAAATGAAGCGATGCCACCAGAGCTAGTCGATGATCTGATCCGCGCGTTGGGGGCAGTGCGAACCTTCGGGGGCGATGGTTTCGTAGTACTCAAATCCGAGACCGGCTGGCCAGCCAATCTCCGTGAGACGGTCTTCGGGAACGCACACGATGTCATAAAGACACTGACCGGTGTCCTTCTCATATTTAATGGGCCACCAGAGGCAAGGCGTCTCTCGGATCATGGTCTCGGTAGGGTTGTTGATGTCGAGCCATATGGCCGGATTTCTGCAGTACGAGTAATACTCGGGGATGGGGCCGGTGTCTCCAAAATGTTCGTCGCAATACTCCCAGCTTCCGCCGAACCCGTCTTCGGTGCGAATGCAATAGGGACCGCGGTAACCATTGAAGTTATGATCCATCCACTCATAATAGGCTTCGGAGTAGAGGAAGTAGGCGCTGTCTGTGCAAAGAGGAAGTTCAGGTGGGGTGGGTTCTTCGAAACTAAATACATCGTGATTTGCATTGCCATCGTTTGATGTGGCCTGAGAACAGGCCAGCGTCGACGCAAGCATGATCGTTTTTATAAGCCGTGCTGATGTCTGCATCGATCCCGCCTGAGGTTGTGGGGCCCGTAATCTAGTATTCTTTCAAATAAAACGTCGGGCGTCGCGGTGCATTGTGTTGTGATGTGTGTGTTGGATCAGCCCTCACTCGGTGGTTGCGGCCCGAGTCCGGGATTATTGTTTTCTTCAGGACACCCATCGTAAAAGTCTAAATCAGACCCTTCGGGCCAGCCGATCTCATGCAGGCGGTCGCGCGGGACACATGCAAAATCGTGGAAACAATTGCCTTCATCATCTTCGCCGAGAAGCGGCCACCAGGTACAGGGGGGTTGGCGATTAAGTTGCGTGCCGTCAGAGGTCGAGATGATCGGGTCCTTGCAGTGGTAATAGTACTCCTCAATGGGTTCAGATGAGCCACAATGCCTCGACGTACCTCCAAATCCATCGTCGCGAACGCAATAGGGGCTTTTGTCGGCGTGTTTTAATAGACTCCATTGCAACATATAATCGGTCTGAAATTCCATTTGATCCATATCTGTGCAACGTGGTGGGCGAACGTCGACATCTTGATCGCCAGCATCCTCAGCGTCCACGGAAGACGCTTCGGAGCAGGCGACAAGGGCCACACAACACACGCCACATAGAAATTTTGATAAACGATAAAACGCACGCATAGATCTCCTGAAGACGATGGGGTGCGGGGGCTTAAGATAGCTGTGCATTCACCCTGTGGGGGGAGGGCGTTGTGGTCAAGGTGGAATTTCGCCATTCGTTAAGACGGGAGGGAGGCCGGATGGCGAGACGTTGGCGAGGATGGGGTAAGTTGTCGCGTGCAAAAGGTTTTTCTGGAGGGCAGTCGTGCGTCAGCTGAACCCGCGAGCGGGCGGCAGGTGGGCGCTACGAAAAGAGCGCGATTGCGACTTGAAACTTGAAAGCAACGCCGCCTCATGGGTAGGTTCTGCGCGAGATGGCCTCCGTTGGCGGTGCGCGTGGCGCGCGCGGCCAGGGTATGAGCGCCAGGCAACCCGCAACATCAGGACGAAAAAATGAGCGCTTACGCAGAGTTGGCAGAGCATTTTGGGAAGATCGGTCGGTTGGGCGACGCCGTCGGCGTGCTCTACTGGGATATGGCGACGATGATGCCGGCCGGGGGCGCCGAGGCGCGTAGCGAGCAGATCGCGACCTTGCGGGTGATTCACCACGAGCTGCAGACCGACCCCAAACTCGCCGCACTTTTCGAGCAGGCCGATGGCGAGTCGCTGGACGCCTGGCAGAAGGCCAACGTCGAGGAGATGCGCCGGCAGTACACGCACGCCACCGCCGTGCCCTCGGATCTGGTGAGCCGGTTGAGCCGCAAGGGCGCGCAGACCGAGATGGTCTGGCGCTCCGCTCGCGCCGATAACGACTTTGGCCGACTCGCGCCGCATCTGGCCGAGACGGTGGAGCTTGTGCGGGAGACGGCGCGCATCAAGTCCGAGGCGCTGGGAGTGTCGCCTTATGATGCGCTCCTCGATCAGTATGAGCCGGGTGGGTCTTCCAGGAAGATCGACGCCATCTTCGATGACCTGGCGGGTTTTTTGCCAGAATTTCTCGAAGCGGTGCTCGCCCACCAGGCCGCGCAGCCCGAGGCGGTGATGCCCACCGGCGATTTTTCGGTCGAGCGTCAGGAGAAGGTCGCGCGCGAGCTTATGGCGACCCTGGGCTTTGATTTTGAGCATGGCCGACTCGATACAAGCCACCACCCCTTCTGCGGCGGGGTGCCTGATGATGTGCGCCTGACGACCTATTATGATCCCAGCGGTTTTATTAAGGGGATGATGGGCGTGATGCACGAGACCGGGCATGCGCTCTATGAGCGAGGGCTTCCGGTGGAGTGGCGTTACCAGCCGGTGGGCGCGGCCAGGGGCATGAGCGTGCACGAGAGCCAGTCCTTGCTGGTGGAGATGCAGGCCTGTCGCAGCCGGGCGTTCGCGACCTACGTGGCGCCGATCTATAAGGATGCGTTCGCCGGAACTGGCGATGCCTGGGAGGTCGACAACCTCTACCGCGTGATGACCCGGGTGGAGCGCAGCCTTATTCGCGTGGACGCCGACGAGGTGACCTATCCGGCGCACGTGATCCTGCGCTACCGCCTGGAGAAGGCGATGCTCTCGGGGGATTTGCAGGTGGCCGATCTTCCCGGGGCCTGGCGCGAGGGCATGAAGGAACTCCTGGGCATCGAGCCCGAAGACGATCGCGACGGCTGCATGCAGGATATCCACTGGATGGACGGCACCATCGGCTACTTCCCGACCTACACCCTGGGGGCGATGACGGCGGCGCAGCTCTTTGCGGCGGCCGACCGTGAGCTGGGTGATGTGGAGGCGCAGCTTGAGCGCGGGGAGTTCGGCGGGCTGATGGGCTGGATGGGCGAGAAGATTCACGCGAAGGGCTCGTTGCTCTCGACCGACGCGCTGTTGACGGAGGCGACTGGCGAGACCTTGAACGCGCGTTACTTCAAGGATCACCTGCGCCGCCGCTACCTGCCCGAAGGATGAGTCTGTTGGTGGATGTAAAGACGATGGAAAGAACGCCGCGGGAGGAGGTGCCGCGGCGTTTTTACGACGAACTTGAGGGGTGGCTTGGCCTGCTTGACGCCAAGAACGCGGCATTGCGTACGCGCATTGATGCGCTCAGTGCGGCGTATCCGAGTGCGGTGAGGCTTGCACGGGAGCTCGAGACGATCGTGGCGAGCGATGAGCGCTTTGCACGGCGGCTTCGCGACTGGCCCTGGGGCGAGAGCTATGGGGCGTTGCTCGGGGAGTGGCGCGAGCGCTTGAGCGCAGAAGATGGCGCCGACCGCTCGGTGGTGTGGTCGTGGAGTGAGACTCGGCAGCGCTTCTTGGCCGCTGGCGCGGGCACCGGTTTTCGGGGAGGGAACTCAAGCTGTGCACGTCTGATCGAGGCGCTGGTGGTGGAGGCCGGGGAGGTCTCCTACCCGATCATCTTCAACCACGACGTGGAGATGAACCATCGCGCGGTGGCCCGGGCGGCGGCGATGCTGCTCTCGAAGCTCGCCGCGCAGCGGGCCGGCGAGGAGGTCGGTGGAGACAGCGTGGCCTTTGAAGAGGATGCGGCGAGGGGAGAGGCCCGGGAGGTGGGACCGGAGCGCGAGCTTGTGCGGCAGATTGAGGATTTTGTCACGACCGACCCCCGGGCGCACGAGCAGCGCTGGGTGATGGAGCGTGCGCGAGGGCCGGTGGAGGAGCGCGAACTTCGGGAGGCCGGTGGAGCCCGGGTGCGCCTTGTGGTGGAGCGTGCGCATCTGCGTGTGCGTCGCATCGAGCAGGCGCGCAGCGAGGTGGTGCGAAAGCGCCATCACGTCTTTGTGGATCCCGCTCCGGAGCAGATCCACGACCGCTACTTTGCGAGCGAGGAGGCGTTGGACGAGGCCGTGGAGCGCTGGCTCTGTGAGCGCATTGAGGCCGGCTTTCGCGTGTTTGCTGAAAGGGCCTCCGAGGTTTGAAGGGTAAGGTCCGGTGACTATGTTTGTGTGGGTTAAGTGCCTGAAAAATAAGGGGATGGGGCGGTGTTTGGGGCCGCGGTGGCGCGCATCAGGCCCCGGTGCGCTGGCTTGACTTTGAAGTGGAGCTGGCATAACCGGGAGGGTGTTTTGCCTTCTGCGCAGCTCCCCGGTGAGCGACGTATCTCAGATTTCCAGGAGCCAGAGACAATGGTGCAACGACGCAAAAATCTCTCATGGGTAGGATGGATGACCGGGCTTTTGGTGGCCCTGAGCAGCTCCACGGCCCTCGCCGCCGACACTTCCGCTGAGGAAGAAGTGCGCTACCACCAGCTCGCCGATGGCGAGACGTTGGGTACGGTGGCGATGCAGTATCAGGTGGGCATTGATGAGCTGTTGACCTGGAACGATCTGGAGAGCGTGCATGTGCCCCCGGAGACGACGCTGGTAGTCAAGAGCAGCGAAGAGGTCCAGGGACCCTCGGAGCCGCTGCCGGTGATTCATGTGATTCGTCGTGGCGACACTTTTGAGGGGATCGCGCGCCGCTACGGGGTGACGATTCGCCAGGTGCAGCGTTGGAACCGTCGTTTGAACCCGCGTCGCCTGCAGCTGGGCGCGCAGGTGCGACTGCATATCCCGGGGTCCAATGGCAAGTCGGTGAGCTGGGGGGCGGCCAACGGCGGACGCCTCTACAACGGGGTGGCGATGCAGACCACCCCGGGTATGCGCGTGCGCAATGTCGCGCGCTCCTACGGGACCCAGCGGGTGGTGCGCCTCTTGCAGGCCGCCGGCGCGGATGTGCAGGCGCGATGGCCGGATGCCCCCGACCTGGTCGTGGGAAGTTTGAGCGTGCGCAACGGTGGAAGGCTTCGCCCACATCGCTCTCACCAGAGCGGGCGTGATGTGGATTTGACCTACTACCACCGTGGCAACGTCGAGCTTCCTGATTTTCGCGATATGAGCGTGGAGATCTTTGATGCAGTCAAGAACTGGCATCTCTACAAGACGCTGATCGACAGCGGGCAGGTCGAGTTCATGTTTGTCGACTACCAGCTGCAGCGCTCGCTCTACGATTACGCCATCTCGATCGGCTACACGCCCGAAGATCTGGAGCCGATTCTGCAGTACCCCCGGGGCGCTAACGTGCGCGCGGGAATCATTCGGCATTCGCGGGGGCACCTCAATCATGTGCATATCCGCTTTACGTGTGGCCCTGAGGACCGCAACTGCCATTGAGCAGTCGTTGGGCGTCCGATGATGTGTTGAAGATGGTCTTACGCTCCACCCAGACAGAAGGTGATGTATGGCATGGATTGAAGGTTCGGCAACGAAGACGGTGGTGATGAACGCTCCCCTTGATGAGGTGGCCGAGGTGTTTGCCTCGCCGGCTCAGCTCAAAGAGTGCATGGAGAATCTGGAGCGTTTTGAGGTGGTTGATGAACGCACCTACCGCTGGTTGCTCAAGCCGATGGGTGCCAAAGGCATCACCTTTCAGGGGGACTACACCGTGCGCTATGAGCGTGAGGGCGATGTGGTTCGCTGGGAAAGCCTGGAGGGAGGCACGATGAAAACCCGCGGAAGCGCGCGTTTGCGGGAGGTGGGAGCCGGGCGCACCGAGGTGAGTTACGAGGAGACGCTGGCCAGCGATCTTCCGATTCCAAAGTTGGGCGCGAAGATGTTTCGACCGATCGTCGCGCGCGAGATTGTGCGCGGCGTGGAGAGCTTCCTCGACCAGGTTAAGCGTTACGTTGACGCCGGGAAGCATCGCAGCGGTCAGAGCTGATGGGCAGCCCGGTCTGTGGCGCGTTTGGAGAGTTCGGGGGACGATTTGTAGCCGAGGCGCTCTGGTCGCCGCTGGCCGAGGTGGCGGGGGCGTTTGAGGAGGCGCTGGGCGATCCGAGCTTTGGGGCCCGGGTGCACGGCTGGGCCGAGCAACGCCTTGGTCGGCCCACGCCGCTGACGCACCTGGGAGGGCTTTCGGATGCGCTGGGCGGTGCCCAGATCTGGTTGAAGCGTGAAGACTTGCTCAGCGGGGGCTCCTTTTGCGGGGTTGTGGCGCTGACCCAGGCGCTGGTCGCGGTGCGGCTGGGGCGCGGGGAGCTTGTAGGGGAGACGGCCACCGGTGATTTCGGGGTGGCGCTGGGGCAGGTGGGGCTCGCGCTGGGGCTTAAGGTGCGCGTGTTCATGACCCGCGACGATATGGCGGCGGAGCCCGCAGCGGTCCGGCGCATGGAGGAGATGGGGCTTGCTCTGGAGCCGGTCGAAGGTCCGGCCCGCGGACGACGCGGGGCGATGGCCGAGGCGCTGCGCTACGTGGCGTGTGAGCCGCAACAAGCCTTTTATGTGACGAGCTCGCTTGCCAGCCCCGATCCCTATCCGCGCATGGTGGCGTTTGGTGCCGAGATCATTGGAAATGAGTGCGCCCGTCAGCTTCGTGAGCGCGGTGTGAGCGCGGACTATGTGGTCGCGCCGGTAGGAAGTGGCGGGTTTGCCTGCGGACTTTTTGGTGCTTTTGTGCAGGAGGGCTCGGTGCCCGGTGTGCAGCTTGTAGGGGTGCAGTCCGGCGGCGATGCCAGCCCGACCAGGGGCGCAGCCAGTCTCGTCAGGGGGGGAGTGGGAGTGCATATGGGAACGCGCTCCTTTGTGTTGCAGGATGCGCTGGGGCAGGTCGTCACCCCGCTGACCGATGCCGCCGGGATGGCCATGCCGGTGGTCGGTCCGCAGCACGCGCGCTGGATGCGCACAGGCCAGGTTCAGTATGTGGAGCTTGCTGACGCGGAGGCCTACGCTGCGGTACGCACGCTGGCTCGCTCGGAGGGCATTCTGGCCTGTCTGGAGAGCGGCTACGGGCTGGCCTACGCGCTGCGTCTGGCCCCGACCCTCCCCGAAGATGCGCATGTTGTGGTGGGCTTGAGCGGCGACGGGGCGCGGGACCTGGGGCGCCTGTCGCGCGCACGCGGCGAGGGAGTTTCATCATGAGTGAGCGTCTCACCATGCTGGAGGAGCGCGCCTCGGCGCGTCGCCCTCTTTTGATGGTAGCGCTGGTCGCCGGCGATCCGCACCTGGACGCGACGCTCGATTATATGGGCATCCTGGCCGAAGCCGGCGTCGATATGGTCGAGTTGATCGTGCCCTTCTCCGAGCCGGCCTACCACGGGGCGGTATTGCAGCGGGCGATGGCGCGCGCGGTTAACGAGCACCTGGACTGGGCCCAGATCGAGGAGATTGCCGCGGAGTTTCGGCGCTCCTATCCCTCGGTGGCGCTGGTCGTGTCGAGCTATCTTAACCGTTTGATGGTGGCTCCGATGGGGCCAATCTTTGAGGGGCTTCAGGCCGCCGGAGTCGATGCGTTGTGGATTTACGACCTTCCGATGGAGGAGTCCGCCGAGGTCGAGTCGTACAGTGAGGCCGCAGGGCTTCCGCTGGTGCGGGCGGTCTCGGCGACCACCTCGTTGGAGCGCTTTCGCGAGATCGCGCGCCGCGCGGAGGCTCCGATCATCTGGACGGGGCACAGCGGCGGGGAACTCACCCTGACGGGGGAGGCCTTTGAGGAGCGGCTGCGCACCTTCGGTGAGTACACGCGTCGGCCGATCGTTGCGTCGATGGGCGTCACCACCGGCGCGGAGGCTCAGGCGGTGGTGCAGGCGGCCGACGGGGTGCTCGTGGGAAGCTCGGTGGCCTGGCTGCTGGAGGGGCGAGGGCCGGATGTGAAGGAGCATCTGCGCCGTCACGTGGTTGAGCTTCGATCCCGGGTCGATGAGGTCGCCGGCCAGGGGTGAGGCCCGGGTCCGTGGTGGTTGTTTCGAGACGTGCAGGGGGCTGCCGGGCGCTCAGTCTTCGGACTTCGAGGGGCTATGCGACTCGGCGCTGGCCGCTTCGCCGGAGGCGCGCTCGGAGCGCCGGGGGCCAAAGCCCAGCTGGCGATTGACCTCGGGCAAAAAGTCCACGCTGCGCAGGTGCACGTCGCGCTGGGGGAAGGGGATCTCGATGCCTGCCTCGTGGAGCACTTCCCACAAAATGAAGTTGAACTTGCCCCGGAGTTTGCGCTCGGTGGTGCTGCGGCAGTCAAAGTGCACGAGCAGCTCAAAGTCGATGCTGTTATCGCCAAAGCCCACAAGCCAGACGTCCGGAGCGGGGTGGGGCAGGATGTTGCTATCGCGGCTGGCCGCCTCCAGCAAAAGCTCCTCAACCTGACGCGGGTCGGAGTTGTAGGAGACGCCGATCGGGATATGCACGCGCACAATGGAGTCGTGAAAGGTCCAGTTGATGATGCGCCCGCTGACGATGTCTTTGCTCGGAATGAGCATGTCGTAATTATCCGGTGTGCGCACCACGACGCTGCGTGCCCCCACCGCCTCAACGCGGCCGTAGACGTCGTTGACTGAGATGAAGTCGCCCTTTTTGACGGCGCGGCCAAAGAGCAAGATAAAGCCGCTGATGAGGTTTTCGGTGAGGTTTTGCAGGCCGAAGCCGATGCCCACGCCCAGGCTGGCCAGCACGACCATCACCGCCGAGGGCTGCACGCCCAGCGCCACCATGCAGAGCACAAACGCGATCACGATCAGCGCGTAATTGATAAGGGTGTTGACCGCGTAGGCCACGCCCACATCGACGTTGAGCGCCGGATAGACTTTGGCGTTGAGCAGGGCCTTAAAGAGGCGAATGGAGAGGATCGTCGCCACCACGATCAGCACAATCGTGAGCAGGCTGTAGATGGAGATGGCGACGTTGCCCACCGAGAGGAAGGGCACTCTGAGCAGCGCCACAACCGGCTCGTAGAGCGCGAGCAGGCGAAGCGCCAGGGTGATGACCAGCAGGCCCCCCAGCGCCAGTGTCCATTGCTCGATGGCGCGCAGGAGCGGAGAGGTCAGGGCGTCTTCTTCGTTCTCGGTCTCATCGCGGGCCTCTTCGGTCTTGTTGGCCACGAAAGCGCGCAGGCGCTCGGCTGCTGAAAAGGAGAGCGTCAGCAGCACGATCAGCGCATAGCCGCGCGCCAGGATGAACGTCGCCGCGTGCACGAAGCCGGCGGCGTTGAAGAGCAGCAGCGCGATGGTGACCGCGAGCATCCCGTAATAGTTTGCCGAGATGGCGCGGCGTACCATCGCGTAGAGAGGAGAGCGCTGGGGGGCGGGCAGAAGCGCCAGCACAGCGTCGCGTGCGAAGAAGAGATAGATCGGCGCCAGCGCCAGGGTCAGCCGAAACGCAAACGCGACAAAGCCGATGGCGTCCGGGCGATAGTCGAAATGGTAGAGCGCGGTGAGCAGGAGCAAAAAGCCCAGGGAGATGCGCAGCGTGATCAGCGCAAAACGCTCCAGGCGCAGGTAGTGAGAGGTGGCCCCGGGGTCGACCGGGCTTAAGCGCAGCGTGGTCACGATCATGGCGTGAGCAGCGCGGTAGGCCAGCAGCCACCAAAGCGCTCCGGAGAGCACCCGGGTCCAGGCCACGCTGGAGAAGGCCGCCTGAATCGGGAAGTAGCTCAGCGCCACCAGCAGCGCGATGGCCGCCGCTCGCCCCAGGAGCAACGCCAGGCTGCGCAGAACGCTGGTCAGCCAGGGGGAAAGATCGATGTGCACCAGGATCTGGCTGCGCCGGGCGACACGCTGAGCCTGGCGGTCGAGCAGAATAAAGAGGACCGCGAAGATCAGCAGGATGAGGATGGGCATTGCCCAGTCCACCAGCATCCACGGATTGATCTGGGCGATACTCTCGCGCAGGTCGCGCAGGCCGTCCCAGAGCGCGTAGGCGTCGATGAGGAGGTTGTCGGCCAGGCTCAGGTCGAAGTGCAGGGGCTCGCGAACGAGAAAGTCGGCGTAGTTTTGTTTCAGGAGCGTCTGCGCCTGGTCCAGGCCCGGCTCCACTGAGTGCACATCGACCCCGGGAGCATCCGGTGTTTGTTGGGAGCTGCTCTCGTCGGAGTTGGAGCCCGTACCACCGCTCTCCTCGGAGGATGGAGTCGGGCCGACAAAGGGGAGGTCGGGTTGTTGCGCGTGAAGCGGGTTGAGCCAGGCCAGGCTGAGCGCAAGGAATGCGATCGTCGTCAGCACAAAGCCCAACGTCGGGCGTGACTTTTGAGGCTGAGAGTCGAACATAGATGCCGGGCCGTCGACGGAAGATCATCGGGGAGGTGAAGGTTTCGTCATCGCGAGCGTCAATGTACGTGGCGACGCTGCATTCGTCACCTGCGCTGCTCCCCCCTCGTTCCGGGGCTTCAGGTGGGGCTGGTGGTGGTCTGAAGCCTGCGGTTGCCTGACCCACCCCCTGCTGTTATAACTCCGTGCTGTCCACAGACTTTCGCGCGACGTGTCGCGATATCCATTTTAGGAGATACCCCATGAAAATCGCTCGTTTTTTCGCCGTGTTGCTGGTCACGCTGTTGCTCTCGTCGGTCGCAGTCGCTCAAGGGGCGGTGCAGAATGAGGAGTTCGGCGTGTCGGTTACGCCGCCGAGCGCCTGGGAAGTCAACGCCGATGATGACAAGGCCGTCGCCAACTTCAAGCACGCTGAAACCAGCAGCCAGATTCAGGTCATCGGCACCAAGTTGATGAGCCAGGATGTGGCGGACGTCTTCTTCAGCACCTTCCACAAGACGCTGACCGAGTCGAGCTTCGAGCAGCAGAGCAGCGCGGCTTCGACCATTGGTGAGCGTGAAGGCAAGCTGAGCAGCTACGCCTACACCCACTCCGGTCAAACCGTGAACGTGCTGGTGTTTGAGTTTCTGCGCGAAGGCACCGCCTGGCTTGTGATCGGTTACATGCAGGACAGCGAGGCGCAGAACCTCCGCGGCGACTTCGATACGGTGGTCTCCTCGATGAGCTTTGAGGCGGCCGAGTGAAGCTGAGTGTTGCCAGCTTGAGCAGGCCCGCCGCTCTATGGAGCGCGCGGGCCTGTGTCGCTCTGGCGCTCGTGGGGAGCGTCGTGGTGGGACCCGGCTCGGCGCGCGCTCAGGAGGACGAGGGGGCGCTGAGGGAGGGCACACAGCCAGTCGCCCCGCCTCGGGTGCAGCAGGCCGAGGGCCTGTCCCGCTCCTCGGCCGGGCGAGTGGCGCAGGACGCCATCGAGGCCCGGGCCGAGGCGGTCACCCTCGAGTCGATCGGCGCGCGTATACGCCGCCCCTCCGGGTGGGTCATCGTGGCGTCCGGCCCCGGCGCGGTGGCGACCTTTCGGGCCAGCGGCGACAGCGAGGCGCAGATCGAAGTGCGCCTCAGTGGTGAGATCCTGGTGGGGCGCGCCGAGCGCTACGCCCAGAGTTTCCAAAACCAGATCCAGGGGGCGGGCTTTCGGGTGGAGACCGCCGAGCGGGATGTCGTCTTTGGAGGCAGCACCGGCGATTTGATCACCTACGGGGTCGACGCCGATGGCGAATCCTACCGCCTGATGACCTGGCTGCATCACCGCGAGGAGCAGATGTGGGTCTTCTCGCTCTTCTGTCTGGAGGGACGCCTGGAGGCCTATGGCGAGGTCTTTGAAGAGCTTATTCTCGCGATGCAGTGGCATGCGGAGGCCCCCGATGCGTCGGGCGGCGAGTGAGCAGGCCGAGGAGTATGAGCAGGAGGGGGGATGCCGGAATGTGCGAGGGCATCGGCGTGTGGGCGCAGCCTCCTGACGCCTGCTCGGCGTTCGGGGCGGGCGCAAAGGTGCAGACGTGTTCGTCGCGATCCCCGTTGACTGCGCAGGAAAAATGGGTGGGGCAGTCCGCCTCGGAGATGCAGGGCTCCGAGCAGTAGCCGGTGCCGGTGGGCGCGTCGTCGAGCACGCAGAAGCCCGGGCAGTGCATCAGGTCAAAGGCGCAGTAGTCGCCGGTCTGGCCGCGGTGCGGGTCGCACACGCCCTCCTCAACGCAACTGCCGGCCTCGGGGCAGTCGGAGTCGCGGGAGCATTCGCGGCCCTCGGCGGGGAAGAGGGCGCAGAGGCCGAGCTTGTCGTCGGCGCTCAAGACCCGCTGGCGGCCGTCGCGCAGGTAGGCTGCGCTCATCGACGCGGCGTTATGCGCCAGGGTGTGCGAGAGTCCCAGGACGTGGCCGAGCTCGTGGGTAAGCACGGCCTGCAGATCGACTGCGGGGCGCTCGGGCTCGGCAAAATGCTGGAAGGGATCGGGGGCTGAGCGCCAGACGACCAGCGTGCTGTTGAGGGTGATGCTGGCGCGCTCGTCTGGCGAGGCCGCGTAGGAGGTCCAGGCGATACGCCCGGCGTTGGGGCCGGAGCCCGGCTCAAAGTTCACCTCGACCGCCTTTACTTCGCTGGCCGACTCGCCATCCCGCACCTCGGTCTCAAAGGCGACCTGCGCGCAGCTGACCGCGTTCCAGGTGCGCGCCGATGCCGCGATGGCGGCGATGACATCGGCGCGCGCTACGCCCTCGGGAAGCGGGCCTGTGAGGCGAAGGGGCAGCGGAAGGTGTGCGGACTCGGGCGCAAAGCCGTTGAACTCGGCGTGGGTCGAGGGGGGAAGGTCGGCCAGGGGGCGGGGAGGGGAGCTGTCGGTGGCGATCCAGCGAAGCTCGGCCGCCGCGGGGAGGGGCGCGAGCGAAGCGAGCGCGGCCAGTAGCGGGACCAGCAGCGGGGCGTTCACGCGCAGGGCTCTGGCGAGCGCGCCGGACATGGTCATTCTCCCGGCGCGCTGTCTTCGACGCGCTCAATCTCGGCGTGCTCGCGCAGGCGTTGCAGCAGGGCGCGGCGTTTGGATTCGAGCAGTGCGCGGTTGGCGCGCTCACGCAAGAGCGGCTCCACCTCATCGAAATCGCGCACACCGGCCTCACGACGATCGTGCACGCAGTACACCGTCACGCTGCTTCCGTCGGGCGCGGGTACCACGGCACTCTGCGCCGGAGAGTCGCCCTGGCCGAAGAGCCGAAAGCCGGCTGCGGCCGGAAGCTGGTGGCGTTGACGCCAGCCCAGGTCGCGGTGGATGGCCTCCTCGGGGAGCGACTCGGTGTTGCAGTGTGCCCGGCTGATACGGGCGACCTGCTGGCGATGCCGCGCCGGCAGGGTCACGCTGCTCACCCGCACCCGGGCTGCGGCCGGACGTCCGGCGGCCACCCGCGCGTAGATCTCGCGCAGCTGCGCCTCGCTTACCGCCGGCTCAGCGGTGGGTTTTGCGATCGCATCGCCGAGGAGCGTGTGTTCGAGAATCATCGCGTCGCGAACGTCCCGGCGAAAGTCACTCATCGAGAGGTTTTCGGCCTTCAGATAACGCTGAAAGGCGGTGGTGGAGCCGAAATGTTCGTCGACGCGCTCCTCCACAGCCAGATCGATGCGTTTGGGCGAGATCTCCACGGCGGCCTGATCGATATGCTGGCGTAAAAGCTCGTGATCGATAAGGCGGTCGATGACCTCGTTGCGCTTGATCTGGCGAATCGCCGGGTTAAAGGGGCGACGCGCGTGGCGGTAGAGCTCATCGATGCGGTCGAGGCGTCGCTCCACCTCGATGGCGTGGATGGGCACCTCGTTGACCCTGGCGACAACCCGTGACGCCTCCACTCCGGCCGCAGCCCCGGGCGCGTCTGCACCACCCGGGCTCAACGCGCCCGACGCCTCCGCCGAGATCTCGGTGGGGGGCTCGCTTACGCCCGGATCGCAGCCCAGGAGTAGGACCGCCAGCAGCAGGCTCAGCGTCTTCAAGCTCAGGTTGTGCACACGATGCTTCATAGAGGCGTCTTACAGGGAGTGGCCGGGGCTCGCAACAAGGGCGTGTCGCATAGAGAGAATGCCGCTGATCGCCCCGCGCATTCCCCGGCCGGGGGGGAGCACGCGCGCTTCGACGTCAAAAATCTTCGCGAGATTTAGATCCATTGCGCGTTGACCGCGTTTGCACCGGGGAAGGCTTTGATGATCGCAGCTCCCCGGTGGGCTGCCCCGACCGATAAGGAGAGGTCATGAACGCAACGCAGGTCGCATGGATCGTGCTGGGAGTGGTGGTGGGGCTGACGGCGGGGCTTACGCAGGCGCGGCTCCTTCAACATACCGAGACGGTGGTGCCCGCGCTGGCGACAGCCGCTGGCGAGGCGTTGATGACCCCGGTGACGTCGCTTGAGACGATCCCGCCGGTCGACGAGAACCCCACCCTCACCCTTTCGGCCGAGCTGGCCCACACTCAGGTACTCGCCGAGCGTGAAGCCGAAACCTACCTCGATGTGCAACTTCAGGCCGGGCAGGCCCGCGCCGAGCGCCGCCCCGGGCTCAATGTGGCCCTGGTGCTGGATCGCTCCGGCTCGATGGACGGGGAGCCGATGGTGAAGGCGCGCGACGCGGCGATCTCCTTTGTGGAGCGCCTTCAAGAGGGCGACCGCGTCAGCGTGATCTCCTTTGGGGCCGGACCCCGGGTCGATATGCCCTCGACGCGGGTCGATGCGCGCAGTCGGGCGGAGGTGATCGCGGCCATCGAGCGCATCGAGGCGACGGGGGCCACCCACCTGAGCGGCGGGGTGGAGGAGGCCTCCGAACAGCTCCTGGGCGCGCGGCGGGAGGGCTCGGTCGACCGCATGATCGTGATGACCGACGGGCTTCCCACCGCCGGACTGACCGGAGATGAGCAGCTGCAGCGCCTGGTGCGCGGGGTGCGCTCCCGCGGGATCTCGGTGACGACCCTGGGCTTTGGCACGAGCTATAACGCCGATCTGATGGCTTCATTGGCCGAGGAGGGCGCCGGCAACTACAGCTACATCGCCCGCGCCTCCGACTTTGAGCAGGCCTTCACCGAGGAGCTTGACGCCCTGGCCGGCACGGTCGCCACCGGCGTCACGCTCACCCTTCTGCCATCGCCCGGAGTGCGTTTTGAAGAGGTCTACGGCATGCCGGTGGACGTGGGCACGGGGGCGCTGAGCCTGGGGCTGGGCGATCTTCGCGCGCAGACCACCCGCCGGGTGATGGTGCGGGTGACCACCCGCGGCATCCCGCTTGATGGTAAGGCGGCCATCCGCGCCATCCTCACCTACGAGGATCGCGTGGCCGAGCGTCCCGTTGAGAAGGAGATGATCGTGGAGGCTACGACCACCCGCGATGACGTCGCCATGGTCTCAAGCCTTCGCCCCGAGGTGATGGCGCGGGTTCAGGAGGCCATCGCCCTGCGCACCCTGCGCGAGGCCACCCGAGACTACGCCCGCGGCGACCAGGACGGGGCCACCCGGCGTCTGGCCCGCGAGCGCCGTCGCATGGATGAGGCCGCCGCGAAGTTCGGGCTCCCCGCCGAGGCGATGGGAGCGGTCGCCGACGAGGTCCAGAATGTGCAGTTCAAGATGGAGCGGGCCGCGCCGAACTCGGCCGCCGGCCGCTCGCTGAGCTTCGAGCGCAGTGAGCGCGACCTGGAGCTTGAGCGCGGTGAGGCCGCCCCGGGCCGCTTCTGAGCGTGGGGCCGCTGAGGCCCCCGCGCCCGGAGCCCCGAGCCCCGAGCCCCGAGCACCGAGCGCGGAGGCTTGACCCGCCGGGGTTCGGCCCCCAGATTGTGCCGCGTCAGACGCTCTCTGTACGCGGCATGTTTTGATCGTCCCCAACCCTGTGAGGCCCTATGAGCACCCCGAGCTGGCCAGCCGACGGCCCGATGGAGATCCACAGCCACTCCACCGTCAGCGATGGTACCTTTGAGCCCGAGCACGTGGCCCGGCTGATGGCCGAGAGGGGCGTGGCCCACTGGTCGCTCACCGACCACGACACCACCGGTGGCCTGGAGCGCGCGCAGGCCGCCTGCGCCGAGGTGGGCGTGAGTTTTATCAGCGGCATCGAGATCAGCGCGCAGTCCGAAGGAAAGTCCATTCACGTGCTCGGCTACGGCTTCGACCCCGACGAGCCCCACCTCGCCAGTTACGCCGAGACCATGGAGGTCGCGCGCCACGAGCGCATGGCCGAGATGGTCGAGCGGGTGCGCGCTCTGGGGTTGGAGGTCACCCTTGAGGATGTGATGGCGCAGTCGATCCAGGGCAATGTCGGTCGCCCCCACCTTGCGCGTGCGCTGCACGCCCGGGGGCTTGTCGACACCCCTCAGGAAGCTTTTGATCGCTGGCTGCGCGCCGACGGGCCCGGTTATGTGCCCATGGCCTACCTCTCGGTGGATGATGCGTTGGAGCTGATTCAGGGGGCCGGCGGCATGGTGATTCTGGCGCATCCGGGACGCTACACCACCATGGTCGGACACCTGGACCGCTGGCGTGAGGCGGGGCTCTTTGCCCTGGAGGTGCGTCACCCCTCGCACGACCTGGCCACCGAGCGCCGTCTGGTCGACGTGGCGCAAAACTACGGCCTGATGATGAGCGCCAGCAACGACTGGCACGGAAGCCTCCCCGACGACATCGAGCGCCTGGGCCGCGTGAATTTCAGTCCAACCTGGCGAGACGCGTTTTTCGATCGTCTGGCGCAGACGACCTGGGCCCATATCCAGGGCTGGCGCTGACCGCCTCACCTTCGCTTTCGAACCCTTTTTCGACCCGCGCTGACTTCTCCCGGCGCGGGTCTTTTTGATCGACACGCTAGAAAAAAAGTTCGAGCTGCTGGGGCAGATGGTCGTAGTCGTGATCCAGGCGCACCCCCACGCCCAGCAGGCGCACCTGACGCTCGCTGCGATCGAGGGCCTCGGCCAGTAGCGGGGCGTAGCTCTCAAGTGTGGGTTCGGTGAGCTCGGCGCGCTCGACGGTGGTCTGACGAAAATCGTCGAATTTCACCTTCACGAAGAGCGCACGAATCGGCGGGCGCTTCTTTCGGCCCAGACGCCGGTGCAGGCTCTCGACCAGGGCGGGCAGGCGCGCGGTGCACGCCGCCAGGTCGGGAAGGTCATTGGCGTAGGTGTTCTCCACGCTCACGCTTCGCGCGATCCGCTCGGTGCGCACCGGGCGATCGTCGATGCCCCGGGCCAGCTCGTAGAGGCGTTTTCCGCGTTTGCCAAAGCGACGGATGAGCTCGGCGAGCTCAATGCGCTGGAGGTCACCGCAGGTCTTGACCCCCATGTCGTGGATGCTGCGCGCGGTGACCTTGCCCACGCCGGGGATGGCCTTAACGGGAAGCTCCTGCATAAACGCCCCGATCTGATGGGGGGCGACCACCGCCTGGCCGTCGGGCTTGTTGATCTCGCTGGCCACCTTGGCCAGAAATTTGTTGATCGACACTCCGGCCGACGCTGTGAGTCCGGTCTCCTCGAAGATCGCCTCGCGGATCGCCCGCGCGCACAGCGTCGCGCTGCCGCTGTGGTGCGGGGTGTGCGTCAGATCGAGAAAGGCCTCATCGAGGGAGAGCGGCTCGATCTGGTCGGTGTAGCGCTCAAAGATCGCGCGGATCTTCTGACTCTCCTCCCGGTAGACCTGCATGCGCGGCGGCACGATGATCAGCTGCGGGCACAGGCGCATGGCGTAGGCCGACGCGATCGCCGACTTCACCCCGAAGGTCCTCGCCGCGTAATTCGCCGTCGCGATCACCCCGCGGCGCTGCGGATCGCCGCCTACCGCGATAGGGCGACTCCGAAGTAGGGGGTCGTCGCGCATTTCTATGGCTGCAAAAAAGCAGTCCATATCGACGTGAATGATCTTCCTCATGGCCTCTTTCGCCTTACTCTCGGCCGCGCTCCGCGTTGGGAGGGGCTCTGCGCCCCCTTTTGTAACAGGCTTGAAACGCTTGAGAAAATCTTAACTCCCCCTTTGACAAGTCCGCGCTCTTTTCTCTATGAGGGCCGCGGACGGCAGGTCCACCCCTCACACTCTTTTCCATCCAGAACATCCTATCGGGAGGTCGTACATGCAGTACGTCAATCGCAAGTCCCTGGTTGTCTCGCTGGTTCTTTCCCTCGCTGCCTGCGGCGGCTCTGAGATTCAGGCCGAGCCCGCCCCGGAGCTGACCATCGAGTCGATCGAAGCCGGCGACGTCTGCGCGTCGGGCGGCATCATCGTCTATGTGGACGGTGTGGAGAGCGCCACGGTCTGCAACGGCACCAACGGCAACGATGGCGTTGATGGCACGGACGGCGTCGATGGTACCGATGGCGAGCCGGGCACCGACGGTGTCGATGGCGCCGATGGCGACGCTCCCAACGTGGTGGTTGAGGCGATTGAGCCCGGCGGTGTCTGCGAGGCCGGCGGTCAGGAAGTGCGCGTGGAAGCCGCCGACGGCACCGTGCTCAACACCGCCGTGATCTGCAACGGCGTCGACGGCATCGACGGCGAAGCCTCCTCCCCCACCGTGATCATCGGCGAAGCGCAGTCCTGCGACTTCGGCGGCGTCTCGGTGACCATTGGCGACGGCGACCCCTTTGAGGTCTGCAACGGCGCTCCCGGTGCCGATGGCGCAGCTCCCTCGGTCAGCGTGGGAAGCCCCGCCAACTGCGACTTTGGCGGCGTCTCGGTGACCATCGGCGACGCGGCCCCCTTCGACGTGTGCAACGGCGCTCCGGGGGCCGATGGTCAGCCGGGCGCAAGCCCCACCATCGATGTCACCCCCATCGCCGCCGGCGGTGCCTGCGCCGATGCCGGTGGCTACCTCATCACCATCACCGACGCCGCCGGCGCGGTGGAGACCGCCACGGTCTGCAACGGTGCCGACGGCGAAGGCGGTGGGACGACCAACCCCGATCCGGTGATGACCATCAGCGAGTGCATGATTGTCACCGACGCGGTGACCACGCCTGAGGGCACCGCGGCTGACGCCGACGGCCTGGTCAGCGTGGAAGTCGATGGCGTGGGTACCGACGTACCGGCGACCTTCGTGGCTGAGCTGGGCTACGGTGATGTGGGCGCCGACCCGGGCACCTGGACCTACTCCGAAGGCATCGCCGACGCCACCGGTGAGCTCCTTGGTGAGTTCGGCACCACCATCGCCGCCGGCGACTACGGCTTTGTCTGGCGCGTGGCGCTCGACGCCGGCGACGCCTGGACCTACTGCGGCGTGAACGGCGTGATCGGCACCTTCACCCCGGCCGACGCCGGTACGTTGACGGTGACCGGCCAGACCGGCGGGGAACTGGTGACGGTTGCCGCGTGGGACTTTCAGGCCGGGCTCGACGCCATCGAAGGTACGGGAAGCGGTGAGTTTTTCCGCAATGGTGTGACTGAGACGTGTGACGTTGTCTCGGGTGGGCAGTGGCGCTGCTCCGGGTTCACGGGCGGGGCCGACTTTTTTGATGTCGACGGTGTGACGCCTCTGGTTGATGAGTATTTCCGGTTCGAGGTCAACTTCACCAGCTTCAGCAACATCAGCATGGTGGCTAATCTTCGGGCGACCAACACCGGGCCCCGTAAGTTGCAGTTTGCCGCAGAATACGCCGATGGCTCGCTGGTTTTTGCTGACTTGCCCTTCGTGAACACCTCCGGGGACAGCACGATCACGCAGACGTTCGAGTTGCCGCCCACAGATGGTACGGCAGGGCCGGTTGCCTATCGTGTGTATCCCTATGACGCGGGTGCAACGACGGGGAACATTCGCTTTAATGAAGTGACCTTCTCCGGCACCGCGCTCTAATTCGCGTGGCACCGGCCTTCTGAAGGTCAGTGATTGAAAACCCCGGCGAGTCATCGCCGGGGTTTTTTGATCAGGTTTTTCGTTCTGGGAGGGGGTCGGGTTTGGGGGGAAAGGGTTTTTGAGAGGTCGCCAGGCCTGAAAACCGGGAGGTTTCTGGCGGGAGAGGGTGTTCAGCCCCCCACGGGCCGGGAGGTTTCTGGTAGGAGAGAGGGTGGGACACCCCCTTGAGCCAGGAGTGGTCTGGCTTCGGAGGCTTAGCGGAGCTCCGAGGTCAGAGGGCCTCTGGCTCTGGAGGCTTAGCGGAGCTCCGAGGTCAGAGGGCCTCTGGCTCTGGAGGCTTAGCGGAGCTCCGAGGTCAGAGGGTGTCTGGCCGGGGAGGGGGTCGGACACCCCCCCGGGCAGAGGGTGTCTGGCCGGGGAGGGGGTTACTCCGCCGGCGCTTCCGAACCGTCGTCTCCGAAAAGCGCGTCGGCGGTGGCCACAAAACGCGCCTCCACCTCCTCGCCGGCCCGCAACACCGAGGGGAGCGCACCGGGGCCGCTCTCGGCGTCGGCCGGGATCAGCGCGCCGCCGGGCAGGATATGCAGCTCGCTCTCAAGCACATCACCCTTGAGCGCGCGCACGATCATGGTGCGCGTGGCCTCCACCTCAAGCTCGGGCAGGGCGTAGCTCATCATCGCCGCGGCCGCCACACGCCCCTGGCGCACCTCCACCTTGAGCTCGGGCTGGCCGGTGCGCGGGCGCTCTCCGGGGAGCTCAAACTGCAGCCCACCGAGCATCCGCGGCAAGAGCGCGCGGCCGGCCAGATCGGCCTCGGGGCCTTCGAGCTTGCCATCGCCGTTGACGTCGAAGCGGGTGAGCAGAAGCCCGCTGCGCGCGCCCGGGGCCTCGGTGTAGAAGAGGGCCACGTCGACACGATCCTCAAAGACCTGCACGAGCACCTGACGCTCCGCGCCGATCTCATGGGCGTAGGAGGGCGAGGGGCCGAGGGTGAGGCCCGAGAGTAGACACAGGCCGAGAGCCAGCCGGAGCGCCCCGGTGGCGCGCCGGCTGGAGGGTGGGATGGGGCCACATGAAAAACATGAAAAATTAATGACCATGGCCCCAGTGCTCGAAGATCAGGCGCACGTCGCGCAGGTCGCCCTGGGTGCGATCGATGGGCGTATGATGCTCATGCAGGTGCAGAGGGACGCTCTTGGCGTCGAGCCGTCGCTCGCCGAAGGGCACATAGTCCCGCAGCGCGCCGGCCATCTGCGCGGCCTCGAAGGTGCCGTCGACGCAGCGGGACGGGGCAGGGTTCGGGGGCTCAAACTCCGTGCGGCCCTCGCCACTGCGATCGTCGATGACCCAGATGGGGTTGGTAAAGGCCAGAGGGCGAACCTCCCCGGTCTCGGTGGGGCTTAAGCCTTCGACCGCGCCGCCAAAGCCAAAGGAGCCGGCCAGCGAGCCCAGCGCGGCCTCGAAGTCCACCTGGGGAATCTCCTCGGGCATCACCACCGGGAAGAGGTTGGTGTCGCCGGAGGCCTCCATCACAAACCAGGTGTCGCCGTCGAGCTCCAGCGTCACCGAGTCGCTCCAGCTGCCCTCCTCGCCAAGCTCAATCGTGCCCTGGTAGACGACCTCCCCGTTGGCCACGATCTCAAAGCGCTCCACGCCCACCCAGTCGGCGGCGTGGGCCTGCAGATCGAGGGTGATCTCACCGGTGGTGCTGGTCACGGTCGAGCCCAGGGGCTTGCCGCCGACCGACATGGCGATGAAGGGGCCGTTGGTGACCACGTTGTTATGGTTCTGCAACGCGTCGACGAGCTGATCGGGGGTCATGGCCTGGGCATCGTTATGGCCCACGTAGAAGTAGTTTCGGGGGTAGCCCGGCTCCGGATCGCCGGCGGAGGCGGCCGAGTGGCTGTCGGAGTTGCCGGTGGCCGTGTAGCGACGGTAGGTGCCGTCGGGGCGTCGGGTGTTGAGGAAGGTGTACCAGTCGTCGAGCCCGCCGGGGTAGGCGACCTCATCGCCGTCACACAGGATCACGCCGGCCTCATCCGGGAGCGCCTCGTACTGCTCCTCGGTGAGCTGGTCGACGATCTCCTGCGGAAGATCCACCTTGTCGACCGGCATGCGGTAGTGACGAAGCAGGTGCACGCGCTTGCCGTTGTAGATCTCGATGGCGTCAAAGTCGTCGGAGAAAGTGGACTCGTAGGTGCCGTCGTCGTTTCGCCGCACGAAGGCCGGACCGTTGGGGCTGGAGACCGTCGCGATGATCTTGTCGGTTCCCTCGGCGGTGTTCACCGGCAGATCGGCCACGCCGGTGAGCGCGTTGACGTAGTGCTGGTTGAAGTAGCCGAGCAGCGAGTCGCGGGGGTGGTTGACCTGCACGATCGTACGATCGGGGCCGAGGCTCCCGAGCTCGCGCAGCGCGTCAAAGATCTGCTGCGGGGGAACGTCCTGCCAGGCCATCGAGCCGCGGTTCATCGAGGTGATGTCCTGGCGCAGCGGAAACGCGTTGAAGTGACCGGCCTCAAAGGTGGTCAGCTCCAGGCCCACGATCGAGCGCAGGAAGGGTTGAAGGTTGTTGCGGTAGATGTAGGGCATGTAGTCGGAGATGAAGTTGTGGTCGGTAGCCACGACCACGTCGACGCCCTCGGCGGCCACGCTGATGACCCGCTCGTTGTAGTCGAGCCCGCTGTCGATGGAGCCCTGGGCGTGCATATGGAAGTCGCCGTTGAGGTAGCCTTCGACCTTCATCTGGTGCTCGATCGTGGCCTGCACCCGGGCGATGCCGCCGGTGGTGACCTCGATGGCCTGGCTGAAGAGGGAGTACTCGGTGCCGCGTGAGACGTAGGCGGTGTAGTTGCCCGGGCGAAGGTTGATGTGCGCGCGGCCGTCAGCCCCGGCGAAGGTGATGCCCTCGATGTAGCGGCGGGGCGCGGTGTCGCCCTCCTCGTAGTTGGCGAATTCGCTGGTGCGCCACGCCTCACCCACCTCCAGATCGAAGAGGAAGTCACGGGTGGTCTGGCCGGGCTGCGGCGCGTATTCGCCCACGATGGTGAGCTTGGCGGGCACCGGGGAGCCGGACTGATCGACGACGACGAGCTCCACGCGGCCCGAACTCGGGGCCTCGGCACGCAGGTTGAGCGGCTTGCTTCCTACCTCAAAGCTCTTAAAGCCCGAGGTTTCGCCGCTGGCGCGCACCCGGTGGCAGTAGCGTCCGGCGGGAAGCGAAAGCTGGAAGTAGCCGGCCTCGTTGGTGAAGACCTGATTAAAAATACGCGGGCGTGCGCTCTCGGTGGGCGTGCACGCCGCCTCCAGCGAAGCCGCGCCCTCGATGCCTTCGTAGATGAAGACCTGGGCGTGTTCGCCAGCCGGCTCGCCACTGAAGGCGTCGAAGACACGGCCTTCGACGCGCACGGTGTCTTCCTGGCGGATGCGGTAGAGCTCATCGCGCAGGCTGGCCACATCGCCATCGCCCAGGATGAAGTAGTTGGTGAATTTGAAGCGATCCGGGAACTCCGCGCGCTGGGCCACGCAGGTGTCGTAGCGTTCCAGGCATTGCTGGCCCAGTTCCTGGCAGTCGCCACTCTGGCAGTTCGCTTCGATCTCGGCGCAGACCTGGGCCGCGGGGCGCTCCGGATCGCAGAAGGAGGGGGCGAGCCGGGTGGGGAGCTCGTGGGTGAAGACCCCGCCGAAGCCCGAGGCGTAGAAGAGGAAGAGCATGTCGTAGGGGTCGGTCTGCCCGCCGTAGGCCTCGTTCTTATTAAAGACGAAGTTCGACTCGGGGGCGGCGGCCGAGGCAAAGCCGTAGCTCACACCACGTTCGCTGGCGGTGGCCACCAGATCGGTGATGTGGCCCGGAAAGGCCGGCAGATCGATGGGGCGCTGGTAGACCTCTTCGAGCCCAAAGCGCAGGTCAAAGCCCATCTCCGGCAAAAAGATGCTGTTGAGCGCGCCCATCCCCAGGACCATGCCCGTGGGCACGGTGAAGCCGTTGAAGTTGATATCGGGCAGAAACGCCCCGAGCGCGTTGACGATGTCGCGGTTGGGGAAGGTCAGCGAGGCCTGGGCGTTGTTCACAAGCTCGGCCTCCACTTTGACGTGGCGCGCGCCCGGCTCAAGGATGTAGCGGGTGGTGAACCCGACCAGGGGCACCCCGTCGGACGTGGGGATCTCTCCACGCAGGGCATCGGCCAGATCGGCCTCATAGGCGTTGACCATGGCCTGGTTGAAGAAGCGCAGCATGGTGACAAACTCCCCGCCACGCCCGCGCACCTCGATGATCGCCGCCTCGCCATTGGAGCCGTCGTTGACGACCACGATTGCTTCGGGGTCGACGACCTCCAAAAAGAAAGCCGGGAAGAGCTCACCGAACGCGTCGCGCCCGCCACCGCCGAGGGGATCGCCCTGGGCTTCGGGGCGCTTGAGGTCAGCGTCGATAAGCGATCCCCCAAAAATCCCGGAGCCGCGGTTGAAGGTGCGATCCTGGATGACCAGGCGGACCTGGTCGTTCTCCAGGATCCAGTCGCCGACTTCGCCCAGGGCGGTGGGTCCGCCGATGAGCTGGGTGCGGTGGGTGATGCGCTCGGCGCTGGCGTAGGGGGCGGGCCCCTCGTCTTCGCAGCCGCTTAAGGCGAAGCCTGCGGCGATGATGGCGAGGGTCGCCAGCGCGCGGAGCGCGCCGGCGTTGCGAGTGCGGGTGGGGTGGGTCGACAGCATGTTCAGATCACCGGGAATGGGGGAGGGCGCGTCTTACCAGCTGAGCTGAAGGAGCAGGTCGAGGCGGTCGTTGTCGAGGCGGCGCGCGTCCTGCTCGGTGGTCAGGGTGTAGTTGGCCAGCACGCGCACCGGGTAGGTGGGCGCGTTATAGTTCAGGCCGATGGTGTGGTAGGTCAGCGCGTCGTTCTCAAAGATCACACTGGACTCGCCGCCGTAGCTGCTTGACGGGTCGTAGCTGGCCAGACGGTAGGCCGGCTGCAGGCCGAAGGGGGCCTGGTAGGCGAGCTGCACGGAGTAGCCCAGCGCGCTGAGCTCCGGGTCATCTGGGAGGTCGGGGGAGTCCACACTGGAGGCCACGACGTTGGCCAGCAGCGAGGCTCCGAAGAGGTTGACCTGCAGGTCGGCCGTCCAGCCCTGACGGACGCGGTCGACGCGGTTGGGCTCCTCGCCGAAGGTGTCATCGTTGTAGAAGACGGCGCTCCCAAGCGCGATCTCATCGCCCCAGTGCAGCATCAGCCGCCCGAAGTAGGCCAGGCGATCGTTGGCGTTGAGCGAGGCGTTGGGGCCGTTGCCATTGGTGGCGGCCAGCGCGTAGCTGATGCCGGGGCCCTGATCCTCTTCGCCGCCGAAGAAGTAATCGCCGCGCAGCTGCACGCCGACCTGGCGGCCGGCCGAGAGGCCGTCGACGTTATACCCCTCCACGTTCTGCACGCCGCGGTTGGCCACCGATCGGTGCACGAAGAGCAGGTTGCCCGTCGAGATCAGATCCTCGACATCGAAGGGGGCTTTGAACTGGCCGACGTTGATCTCCAGAAACTCAAAGGGCGCATAATAGGCGTAGACGTCGGTCATGCGCAGCGCGAGTGCTTCGACCGGGGAATCCTGCCGGGTGCGGACCAGGCGGCTTCCGGCGTCGAACTGGAAGACAAAGCCCAGGCCGTTATCCATCTGCCCGGTGGTGGTCAGGCGAGCGTCGGCCATGGTGAAGCCGTCGTTACGGCCGATGAGCGCGACGTTGGGATCGTTGCCAATGGCGGTGTAGCCGGCGCGGATGTAACCGCCCAGACTCAGTGTCCAGGGGCCGGCGAAGGAGTCATCATTTCCGGCGATGACCACGCCGCCCGCAGGGGCCCGAGCAGGGGAGAGCGCCACGGTGCCCACCGGGGGCTCCTCGGGGCTGAGCTCGTCTTTGACCTCTTCATCGCTGAGATCGACCTGCTGGGTCTTGAGGATCGTGACCTGGTGCTTCTCGCGATCCTCCGTCGGGTCCACACGTTCGCCGGGCATCACGTCGCGGCGCGCCTCGTCCTCGGCGGCCTGCTGGGCCTGGCCGACGGCCTCATCGGGCGTGGGGTCGTCCGAAACGGCTTCGGGATCGCCCTCTCGCACGTCGGGCGAGTTGAGGTCGTCGATCACGCGCTCGTCGGGGCTATCGGGCTCCTGGGCCCACACGTCGGTTGCAGTGAGGAGGGAGAGCGCGACGATGGCCATCGCCGCCCTGGACTTCATACGCACCATGATCAGGGCCTCTGCACAATCAATAGAAGGGAATCACATCGCGCCACGCGCGCTATCTGAGATGGCGGCCGCGTTCCTATGAGATTCGGAGAGTCGCTGCGGGCGCGCCGGGCTGGAGAAACCGCATCAGATGTACACCACGCCAAAATGAGCGTCCAGCCACCGGATCTCCTGCCGAAGCAGCGCCGGGCGTCGATCCGTGGCCTCTGCCTGGCCAACGCGTCGCGGAGAAGGAATGCCGGGGCATTAATAGGAGCGAGAGCGGCCCTCAGAGAGCGATGTGCAAAATTTTTAAAAAAGCATCTTGACGGAATCTCTGTTCCGAGTATTCTCCCGACTCCCTGACGAGGCCCAGCCCGAAAGGGGGCCGGCTCCAGGAGGAGTGGCCGAGCGGTTGAAGGCACCGGTCTTGAAAACCGGCAAGCGCAAGCTTCGTGGGTTCGAATCCCACCTCCTCCGCTCTAAAAAAGAAAGATCCTGCTTGCAGGAAGTTGTTTGATAAGTGAATAAGATTGAGTGCGGAGAGGTGGCCGAGTGGCTGAAGGCGCTCCCCTGCTAAGGGAGTATACGGCTTAAAACCGTATCGAGGGTTCGAATCCCTTCCTCTCCTTTTCGACTTAAGTCTGTGCTGGCACAGGACATCAAAAGTAACTGACGATGACCGCTTCACCGCCTCGCAGAAAAAATAAAAAAAGTCGAAAAAGAGCTTGCAAGACCGAAAAGGCGGTGTTAATAAAATGACCACGCCGGGCGGTACAGAAACACCGGCAGCAAGCACATAGCACGCACCTGTAGCTCAACTGGATAGAGCAATGGTCTACGGAACCATAGGTTGGAGGTTCGAACCCTTCCAGGTGCACTTTGAAACGCTCTTAGTTCCTAAGAGCGTTTCTTTGTTTTCGGAGTGCGGCACCGCAAGTCAACGTTGACGCCATGTCTGCTGCATCGAGAGCAAACTGAGCTGTGTTGTAAATCCTCGACGATGCTAAAGCATCGCCTGCGGTTTACGCCTTGCTCAGTTCGCTCTCGATATCGCATCCAAAGGCGGCACCATTGTCTCACGGCGCCATAGGGTCTTACATTGGCACGAAAGAAAGTCGACAACATCTTTATGATGCAAGCTCTGGAAGAAGCGGAGCGCGCACAGGCTGAGGGCGAAGTCCCGGTCGGTGCAGTCGTCGTTCATAAAGGCCAGGTCATCGCTCGCGGCTTTAACCGGCGCGAGAGCTGGCAAGACCCCACAGCCCACGCGGAATTGATTGCGGTGCGACGCGCCGCAGAAGCCCTGGGCAGTTGGAGACTCCATGAATGTACGGTCTATGTCACTCTGGAGCCCTGTCCGATGTGCGCGGGAATGTTAGTTAACGCGCGTGTAGGTCGGGTGGTCTTTGGAGCGCGAGACCCGAAAGCCGGCGCGATGCGCTCGTTGTTTGCGATGGGTGAAGATCCTCGATTGAATCATCGGATTGAGGTCAAAGAAGGTGTCCTGTCAGCAGCCTGCGGGCGAGTTTTAAGTGAGTTTTTCCGCACGATTCGCGAGAAACGTAACGCGGCGGTAATAAAAGATGATTCATCAACACAAGAATCATCTTAAGTGCGGAGGGGTGGCCGAGTGGTCGAAGGCGCTTGATTCGAAATCAAGTGTACCTTCACGGGTACCGTGGGTTCGAATCCCACCCCCTCCGTTTGTACGCTCTTAAAGATCTCGCAGGTTGAGATCTTTCTGGAGAGGTGGCCGAGTGGCTGAAGGCGCACGCTTGGAAAGCGTGTATACGTTTACGCGTATCGAGGGTTCGAATCCCTCTCTCTCCGCTCGACACAGGTGGCCGGTTGACGGTTTGCCTGATGCCCCGCTAGGGTGGGGCTGTTCGACCCCTGAGCGGCCAGTGCGACCGCTGGCCTGGCACCCCGTCAGGTCCGGGAGGAAGCAGCGGACCAGGTTCAGGGTGTGCGCTGGCCGCTTGAGGGTCGAGCAGTTCGCAAAGAATAAAGAATCCCGCGACATCTCGTTTGAGGTGTCGCGGGATTTTTTTTGGTTCAAAATTCGGCGTGTTTCGGCCTCGTGACGCTTGTCGGCGAGTTCGATTGACCCGGTACACGTCCCGGTGCTAACAGGGCCGGGCTCGACGCGGCAGGAAGCTGGTGTGACACCAGCGCTGCCCCCGCAACTGTGATCGGTGATGAGCGCGTAAGCACGCCCGGCCTGGATAGGCCGGCGCAGCTAAACCCACTGAGGCTTCTTAACGCTTCGGGAAGGGCACGCGTAAAGAAGATCCGAGAGCCAGGATATTGCTGCGTGGAGAATTACCCCCAATCGCTTCGGGAAGGCAGCGAGAGGAACGCAGCAGATCCGGCGCGCGCGCGTCGATCCTCGATGTCGTTGGCCTGAAGGCCGGGGCGTTGAGTCGGGGTTGTCCCGCTGCCGACCTTCGATCGCCATCCGGAGCATGCTGTGATGGAGATCGAGATGAAGACGCTTAAAAGTCGGGCGGATTTGATGGCGCTGGTGCTGGCGGCGAGCCTGTCCTTTATGGGCTGTGGCGAGACCGACGAGCCGGCCGACTGCGAGGGCACCAACTGCGAGGTGCCCGATGATCAGCAGGAAGGCATTGAGGTGGCCGGCGAGTGGGCGACGAACTTCGGCGGTCAGGAGACGATCACCGAGGAGGTCTGGGGCCCGATGCTTCTGACCGAGTACGACAACACCGAGCGCGTGGCGATCACCCAGAACGCCCCTGACGCCGAATACGGCCCCAACACCTACAATGTGATCGTGTGGACTGAGCTGGTCGATGACTCGTTCTACTACTGCATGGCGGCCTTCGATCAGCAGACGGTCGAAGAGGCCCGCGCGATCGAGGCTGACGCTGACGCCAGCGATCCGGAAAACGGCGGCTGCGGCGGCTTCTCCTGGACGAAGATGACGCGCCTATGATGAAGCGAATCCATCATGGTCTGCTCGCTGCCATGCTCGTCACCGCCGGGGGGGCGGTGGGCTGTGGCGAGGCGGTCCCGCCGGTAGATGCTGCACCCTGGTGGGAGGGGCTCCCTTACGCCAGTGAGATGGTTTCGTTTACGCCGGGTGAAGGTGCCGGCTATGGCGAACAGGCGTTGCCCGACGTGGTGCTGGGGCCGCCGCAGGGCAAAGGAGAGCTCGCGGCGTCGCTCGATGTCTTGAGCCTTGGAGATGGTGGGGAGATCGTGCTGGGCTTTGGCGATCGCGTCATCGTCGACGGTCCCGGTGCGGACTTCGTGGTCTTTGAAAACCCTTTTTACGCCGATGGCGATCCCGAGCAGGTTTTTGCCGAGCTGGGCGAAGTCTCGGTGAGCGAAGACGGGGAGACATGGGTGCATTTTGCCTGCGACTCTACCCCGGACGATGCTCCCCCTTATACGGGGTGCGCCGGCTGGACGCCGACGCAGGAGTACGACGCGTTGGAGCATCCGACGCTCTCGCTTGAGCTCACCGGCGGCGATGGTTTTGACCTGGCGGACGTGGGTCTAAGCCGGGCGCGTTACGTGCGCATTCGGGACCTCTGGGGCGTGGGTGCCACTCCCAGCCAGGGTTTTGATCTGGACGCGGTGGGCATTCTCAACGCTGAGTAAGTTCTTGTAATGATTGAAAAAAAAGGCCGCGCCTCCCGAGGGGGGCGCGGCCTTTTTTGGGGTTCAGACCTCAGCAGATCGCGTTGTCCATCGGGACACCATCAATACCCGCGCTCGGCCATATCTTCGCCGCTCGGGGCGTCTTCGACGATCGTGGCCAGGCCGCTGACCTGCACATCAACGTCGAGGGTGCGGTTGGCGATGCGATCGAGGATCTCCGCTTTGACCTCGGCAAGGGGGAGGGTACCGCGACGGCCGTCCTTGTAGGTACGCAGCGCGACGTTATGCGCTTCGGCCTCGCGTCCGCCGATAACCAGCATGTAGGGGATCTTTTTGGTCTCCGCTTCTCGGATCTTAAAGCCCATCTTCTCGCTGCGATCGTCAACCTCAACGCGTACCCCGGAACGTTTGAGGTCGCGGGCGACCTGCCAGGCGTAGTCGTTCTGATCGTCGGTGATGGGCACGATCACCGCCTGCACCGGGGCAAGCCAGGTGGGGAAGGCTCCGGCAAGGTGTTCGAGCAAGATGGCGAAGAAGCGCTCCAGACTGCCGGCGATGGCGCGGTGGATGACGATCGGGGTGCGCTCGGCGTTGTCGCTGGCGGTGTAGGTCAGCTCAAAGCGGCGAGGCAGCTGGAAGTCGAGCTGGATGGTGGCACATTGCCAGGAGCGGCCCAGGCAGTCGCGCACCTGGAAGTCGATCTTGGGGCCGTAGAAGGCACCGTCGCCCTCGTTGATGGTGTAGGACTTGCCAGCCGCCTCCAGCGCCTCTTTGAGCGCGCCCTCAGCTCTGTCCCACAGCTCCACCTCGCCCATAAAATCTTCGGGGCGCGTGGAGATCTCCACGTCGTACTCCATGTTGAACATGCCGTAGGTGCGCTCGACGAGTTCCAGGAGCATGGAGATCTCCTGGGTGATGTGCTCCTCGGTGGTGAAGATGTGGGCGTCGTCCTGGCAGAACTGGCGCACGCGGGTGGCGCCGCCCAGCGCGCCGGGGAGCTCGTTGCGGTGGAGGTGTCCGAACTCGGCCACCCGCAGCGGGAGCTCGCGGTAGGAGCGCTTCTTGCTCTTGAAGTAGAGCATGGTGTCCGGGCAGTTCATCGGCTTGAGGCAGTAGTTCTGACCGTGGGCCTCCAGCTTGAACATGGTGTCCTGGTAGTGCTCCAGGTGGCCGGACTGCGCGAAGAGATCTTCGTGATAGATCAGCGGGTTGCAGATCTCCTCGTAGCCCTGCTCGGCCTCGATCTCGCGGAAGTAGTTCTGGAGCTCGCGGTAGGAGGTCCAGCCTTTGGGGCGCCAGAAGATCGAGCCCGGAGAGAGGCGGTTGAAGTCGAAGAGTTCCAGCTCGCGGGCCAGTTTGCGGTGGTCGCGGCGTTTGGCCTCCTCCAGCATGAGGAGGTACTGGTCGAGCTCCTCGCGGGTGGGGAAGGCGGTGCCGTAGACGCGCTGGAGCATCGGCTGGTTTTCGTCGCCGCGCCAGTAAGCGCCGGCGACCTTCAGGAGTTTGAAGTTCTTGCACTGCTTGGAGTAGCGCACGTGCGGGCCGGCGCAGAGATCGATAAGCGGGCCGCTCTCGTAGGTGGAGACGGTGTCGCCTTCGATGCCCTCGATGAGTTCGAGCTTGTAGGGCTGGTCTTTGAAAAACTCGCGGGCTTTGTCTTTGTCCCACTCTTCGTATTTGAAGGGGACGTTGGCCTTGACGAGTTTGGTCATGCGCTCTTCGATCTCCTCGAAATCGTCGGGGGAGAGGGCGCGGGGGAGCTCAAAGTCGTAGTAGAAGCCGTCCTTGATGGGCGGGCCAATGGCCAGGCGCGCATCGGGGAACATCTCAAGGATCGCGGCCGCCATCAGGTGGGCGGTGGAGTGGCGGACCCGATACAACTTATCGGCGCGTTTATCGTTGGGTGCTTCCGCCATGGGGCTCTCCTGGGGTAAGAGGTCAATCGTATCGTGAAGGCGTGTTGCGGCAGGTGGGCCGCAGCACAGGGGTTGTGAAGCGCGTCTGAGCGCAGCAGACAGTGACTTAGCCCGAAAGGCTGGCGAGCGTAAAGTGCAGCGAGGGGAAAGTCGACGAGGGAGGGGGCACATGCAGGCGTCGCTTGACGATGCGCGTGTCGATCCCATTGAATAGCCCGGCCCGCGACGATGTTTGAGCCAGTTCCCCCGAGCCTTTGTTCTGAGAAGCCGGGGCTGGCCTGAGAAAAGTAGACCTACAGAGAGCCTGGAGACGAAGTGATGAAACAAAACGAGCGGTTTAAGAAGTCGGCCCTGGTGCTGGCGATGGTAGCCATGGTGGTGGCGCTTTTGGGGTGCGACTCTGGCTCGAAAGAGGACGCCCAGGCTGAGGCGCCCGTGGTGAGCGCCGAGGGTGCTGCGTCTGATGAGGGTGCGGCAAAGGGCGAGGCCCCCGGCCAGGGCGGGGCGGGAGCTCCGTCGGTGGAGTATCCCGGTGTGGATCTCTCGAAGCTCGGAGCTGCCGAGCGCGCTCGCCTGACCGAGATGGCTGAGGGTGAGCTTTGCCCCTGCCCCGACAGCACCGAGAGCCTCAACGCGTGCATGCAGAAGGAAGAGCGTTGTGAGGAGGCCGAGACGGCGTTCACGACCATGGTCACGGCGCTGGCGGAAGGCGCTGGCGAGGACGCGCAGCAGCGTGTTGCCGAGCAGCAGAAGAACGAAGACCGCGTCCATAACTTCGTGCTCGAAGGTGTGCCGGTGAAAGGCTCGGCCGAGGCGGATGTGAAGATTGTGGAGTTTGCGGACTTCCAGTGTGGCTACTGCCGCATGGCTGCCGGCGTGCTCAGCGCGGTGCATGAGCAGCTCGGCGATGACGTGGGCATCTACTTCAAGCAGTTCCCGCTGGGGAGCCCGCTCTCGGATCTGGCCGCGCGCGCGACCAACGCCGCTCATAAGCAGGGGCGGTTCTGGCAGATGCACGACCTGATCTTCGCCAACCAGCAGCAGTTCAACCCGCAGCGCCTTGAGGCTTACGCGCGTCAGCTCGGCTTGAATTACGAGCGTTTTCAGGAAGACCTGAAGTCGCAGGAGATCGGCGCGCTCGTGGCTCGGGATCGTCAGGAAGGTATGGCGGCCGGTGTGCAGGGCACGCCGAGCCTCTTCATCAACGGCAAGCGCTACACCGGTCAGCTCACCCCGCAGGCCATTGTGGCTGCGGTTAAGGCTGAAGCGGCAGCTGAGTAAGGCCGTCGCAAGAGGTCAAAGTTAGAACAGGCGTCATGCACAGGGCGCGCGCGTCAGCGCGCGCCCTGTGCGATCCAGTCCTCGATACGTTCGATCTCATCGAGGCTAAGAGGGGGCGCGTCGCTGTAAGGGGGAGGTTGGACGGTGAAGCGTCGCAGGGGATAGTCGGGCAGGATCTTATGCATCAGGTAGGATTGCGCCGGCTCAAAAGGCATCACCAGGGGAGCATCGACCTGGGTGGATCGGGTCTGTCGAAGAGCGTCGGGTGTGAGGCGAGGAAGCCTCCAGCCGGGATCGTTGTGACAAGCGTTGCAGGAGCGTTCCACGATCGGGGCGATGTCGCTCCAACGTACCTCGGGTCTGTCCAGGGGCGGGGAGCCGGGAAGCGACGCGTCGGTGAAGCGCTCCGGAGCCGGCGTGTCGGGAAAGAGCGGTGCGCCGGTGACGCTGCGAAGATCGCGTGAGGCAAAGAGGGTGTAGCGCAGCCCCTCGATAAGATCGCTACGGGGACGTAGACGCAGCGTTTTACGGGTCATGCGGTAGTCAATGCGCCCGCCGCTGGTCAGACCGCCGGAGCGCAGTGAGAGAGCGCTGTAGGAGTTAAAGGTGCCGGGATCGAGGTAGGCGTTGAAGCGCACCTCGATGGTGGGGCGCACGGCGATGGCGTGTGAGGGGGTGACCTCAACCACGCGCAACCAGTCGTCCAGGGGGGCCGGTCGCGGAATCGGCTCACCATCGGCATCCGTCGGTGGTGGCGGCTCGATAGGGCCACAACTCGCCAGGCCGAGGCAGAGCGTCAGCGTCCCGATGCGGCGGAGCAAGGTAGCGTTATGGCGATGCACGTGGGGTCTGCCAGGTGAGAAGAGTGGTGAGCAGGCCTGCGCCCAGGGAGAGGGTAGAGGCGACGCCGAGCGGAGTGATCGTAGCGAGCTCGGTCAGCGCGAGCAGGGAGGCCGGAGGGGCGATGAGTATGAGGGCGCCGAGCAGGGCGTAACGCGTACTGGAGAGGGTGGTGCGGGAGAGGGTGTCGGGCAAGAGCGTGAAGAGCAGGGCGACGAAGATCAAGCCGGCTGCGATCATGCGGGCGGGCTGGATGCCCAGGAAGGCCAGGAGCGGGTCGGCACCGAGGAGGTGCAGCGTGGACGCCGGAGCGACAAGCAGGGGGAGGACGAGCGTTGCGGCGAAGGCGGCAGCCAGCAGGTCTGCCGGAAAAGGCGGTGTCGAAGGCGAACGCGAGAGTTTGCGCGCAGCGCCCAGGCCCAGCCCGACGAGGGCGACCAGTACCAGAAGCGAGCAGAGCAGGTAGGCCAGCGCGACAAAGCCGCCGGGGGTGTAGGCGCCCATGGCGTAGGGCCAGTCGCTCCACAGCGCGAAACCCGGCGCAGGGAGCTCGCCACGGCCGGCGAGCTCGCGCAGCGCGGCGGCGCCGGGCTCGTGGTGCGCGGGCATGTCTGAGAGCCACTCCGAGCGCCAGGCCAGATCTTGACGGGCCAGAAGCCGCGCGCCCAGAATCAGGCTTATGGCCCCGGACCAGATCAGGATCAACCCCGGCGCACGGGCCAGCGTGAATGCCGGAGGGGCGCCGCGGCGAACCCAGACACCGCAGTCGCGCGAGAGCCACAGGGCAAGGGCCGCCCCGACCAGCGGGGCGACGATAAGCGCCGTGCTCAGCACCGGTGCCCAACCCACCTCCGAGGGGAGCATCAGCGAGAGCGCTCCGGCCGCGACGCCTCCCAGGGTGCTCGCCAGCAGGGCACCCTCCCGGCGGTGGGCGAAGAGGCGCAACGCCATCAGCAAAAAGATTGCGGTGGGCAACAGCGAGAGCGCCCGCAGAAGATGGATCTCGGTGAGCCCGAGGGGCAGTCCCGACACCCCAAAGATCGCCGTGGCTGCCAGGGCGCGCCTCAGAGCGGCATGGAGCCCGAGGGCCGCATCGGGCTTGTCGGGACGGGCCAGGACCACCACCAGAGCTACCAGGGGCCAGAAGAGCGGGGCGCTCTCGGCCTGCGCTGTCGCCAGGGCGATGAACTCGGCAGGCGCAGCGTGACCCACCCGTGCCAGGCCTCCCAACTCCAGGAGGACGGGCAGAGCGAACGCGAGAGTCAACGCCAGAGCACTTGCCAGTCGCAAAGATTGCGTCGGTCCGGTGGCGTCTTCCATAGGCGGCGCAGAGGCATTCACGGCGTAGTTTCGGATGGCGGTAAGGAAGCGGGCGAGGCGGCACGACGCAGGTTCGAGTCTGGTGGATGTTCAAAAGGTGCGCAAGCGGCTGCGATACGCACACGATGTTGCATGTGTTGATGCAACATTTAGCGAAAATTCCCTTGGGTTTGGGGAGAAACTCCGTATATTGCGGCAGTTAAGAGCCTTTGAACGAAGCGGGGCGGTGCAGCCCGCGTGCGGAGCCCGCGTCGCACACGCTCGTTCAGGGTATCGGCAGTGCCTGACCGTCGGGTTCAGGTCGCAAGGGGCTGCCAGTATGTGGATTAAATACCGGTCGTACATGCCGTAAATAAGGAGTCTGTCGTTATGTCGCTTCGACGTATGTTTGCGTTGTTCTCCGTCGCCGCTTTGATCGCATTGAGCTCGGTGGCCTGTCGCCCTGATTTCCCCAACTGCAAGACCGATAATCACTGTGCCGACAGTGAAGCTGGCCAGGCCGAGGGGCGTCTTTACTGCGTCAACGGTCTCTGCCAGCAGTGCCGCACCACCGCAGATTGTGGTGACGCGGGCATGGAGTGCCGCGCGGGTGTCTGCGAAGAGATCCCGGGCTACTGCGTCGGTACCGGCGACTGCCCCGGCAACCAGGTTTGCCGTGACAACCGCTGCGGCCCGGAGTGCCTGAGCAACGACAACTGTGAAGAGGGCTACATCTGTGAAGGTGGCTCCTGCGTGGCCGAGCCGGAGTGCTCCGAAGACGGCGACTGTGGCGAAGGCATGCGCTGCCGCCGCGGCACCTGCGAAGAAGCACCTGTGCAGGTCTGCCAGCTGGAGACGGTTCTTTTCTCCTACGATAGCTCCAACCTCGATGATGACGCGCGCAGCGCGCTTCAGCGTAACGCCTCCTGTGTTCAGGAGCGTGGCATTTCGGTTCAGATCGCCGGTCACGCCGATGAGCGCGGCACCTCGGAGTACAACATCGCGCTCAGCGAGCGACGCGCCCGCTCGGTGCGTAACTACCTGACCTCGCTGGGTGTGAGCAGCTCCCAGGTCAACACCGTCGGCTACGGCGACTCGCGCCCCGTGCGCGTCTGCCAGGAAGGTGGCCCGGAGAGCTGCCACCGCGCCAACCGTCGCGCTGAGTTCAATGTGCGCTGAGTTCGGTTTGGCCCATCCTCGGCTTGTGGCCTGAGGTTGAATCATTAAGGTAGGAGGCCCGCCGCCGACAGGCTGCGGGCCTTTTGCCCTCTGAGCAACGTGATCCGTTTCATATCAGGTCAAGTTATGTGGAAGCCCTTTGTCGTGGTTCTTGCCTTGAGCACCAGCGGGTGTCTGCCGATCTGGCAGGGTAAGACGATGCAGGAAGATATCGAGGCGCTGCGCGCCGAGCAGCAGGCGATCATCTCCAAGAGCGCCAGCGAGCGCGAGGAACTCACCGCCATGGTTGCCAGCGCCCGCGAGGATGTGGCCGAGCTTCGCGATGTGCTCGCTGAGGCGCGTGAACTCTTGCAGCGCAACAGCGCCGACCTGGGGGTGGAGGTCGCTGCCACGCGCGAAGATCTCAACCGGCTGCGCGGCACCGTCGAAGAGCTCGATTTCCGCTTTATGCGAATGGAGCAGAGCCTGGAGCTGTTTCGGCGCGACGTCGACCTTCGTTTTGAGTCCGGAGAGGCCATCAAACTTCCCGAGAACCCCGACGAACTTCGCCAGTTCGGTGACGCGCGTCTGGCCGCCGAGGACTACCCGCAGGCCCGCCGCGCCTACGAGCGCTTTCTGGAGCGCCACGGCGATGATGCCCGCGTCAATGAGGTTCGCTTTCAACTGGGTGAGGCCTTCTTTGCCGAGTCGCAGTGGGTGAGCGCGATTGGCGAGTATCAGAAGGTGCTCGAAGGTTCGGCACCCACCAGCCGTCAGGCTCAGGCGAATCTGCGCATCGGGCAGGCCTTTTTAAAGATGGGGCAATGCCCCAACGCCGAGGTCTTCTTTGAAACGGTGGTCGCCGAGTATCCGGGCTCGCGGGCGGTGGCCGATGCTCGCCGGGGCCTGGAGCAGGCGCGCAGCGGGCGTTGTCCGTAACGCGACCCGCCCCGGAGACCGGGCATTGACGAAGCCTCTCGATTGCCGCACTTTGAGCGCCTCTCGCCACAGGCGCAGCGCAAACCCTTAATGACGTAGCGACACACCAAGGACGATCGCCATGGAAGATAGCCGCTGGATGGATGCGCAGCTCAAGGCTGCCAATGACCTAGTTAACGCGGGCAGCCAGGCCCTGCGCCAGAATCAAAATGCCGTCGGTGCCGCCGCGCTGCGCGAGGCGGACGCGATCCTCGATATGGCTGAGGAGGAGAGCGATGAGGTTTTGAAGCTGCGCGCCCGCGTGAGCAACGAGCTCGGTGTGGCTCATCAGCGCCTTAACAGGCTCGAAGAGTCGCTGGGCTACCACGGCAAGGCCGCCGAGATCTGCAACGAGCTCATTGAGCGCGGTGAGAGCTTTGAGGCCAATAGCGCCGCCACCCACCTCAACCTCTCGAGCATCTACATCGCCATGGGCAAGGCTGCCGAGGCGCTGGAGGCCGGCGAAAAAGCGCTGACGATGATCGGACTGCTGCGCGAGCGGGAGGAGCCCGGTGTCGACGCGTTGGAGCTCGGCGCCAACCAGAATATGGCCGTGATCTACGCCCGCGAGAAGCGCTACGAGGCCTCGGACGCGGCGATGGAGCGCTCCGTGGAGTTGGCCCGGATTCTGGCCGAGGCCGGTCAGCCTAACTTCCAGGCGCAGCTCGCTCAGGGCTGTCAGCAGCTCAGCGTGATCCTCTTTGATGAGGAGCGCTTCGAGCACGCGCTTCGCTGGGGCCGCGATGCGGAGGCCCTCTCCGAGAAGGCGTTTGAGGCGATCGGGCAGCCGGTGCTTCCGGTTTACGTCATCAGCCAGATCAACCTGATCAGCTACAACGAGCGCCTCGGCCGCTATGCCGACGCGGAGGATTGCCTCTGGAAAGCGCTCGATGTCGCCGGTAACGACGCTCAAATCCTGCGCCGCGGCTACGCCTTCTACGACTCCTGCCGTAAGCAGGCCGATGCGCGTCTCGAAGAGGGGAACCTCCCGCGCGAAGAGGTCGACGAGGGCTTTGAGGAGCTTAACGCGCGCATTGAGAAGGTCGGTGGCATGGAGGCCATTCAGCGCGCGATCGAGCAGGCTCAGCAGCGCGGCCGCCGCTGAGTGCGACCTGTGATATCGAGCTACAAAAAAAGCGCCCTGCGGGGCGCTTTTTTTTGTAGCCGCTCAGTGTGGCTGACTTAGATGGACTCCGCAGTGCGGTAGCGGGGTTTGAGCCAGACTTTGAACTCTTCGCTGCCGAAGCGCAGAAGATCGCCGTGGTTGAGGGCGTGCGGGATGCGTACGCGTTTGCCGTTGATGTAGGTGCCGTTGGTGCTGGCAGAGTCCTGAATTCGGACGCGTTCATTGCGACAGATGACGATGGCGTGGTTCCAGGAGACGGCGGCCCGGCGGATGACGATATCGTTGTTGCCGCCGGCGCCGATGGTGTTGTCGCCCTGCTCCAGCGGGAACTGCTGTGGGTTGGCGTTGAGCTCGTAGAGGTAGCCGAAGACGGTGTCGGCCACCTCCGAGGGCGGCTCGAACGTCGGGCGGCGCTCCACGACGAGCGATTCGCCGCAACTTCCGCAAAAGCGAGCATCGCCCGGGTAGAAGTGCTGGCAGGGCTCGCACTTTCGTACCGAGCTTCCACAGTAAGCGCAGAAGCGTGCGTCGGTGGGAATCTCTCGAGCACAGACCGGGCAATGCATAGGACCTGACCACAACGGGGGCGAGAACTTCGACCAGGGGCGCGCTCATCGCAGCGCCGCGTCCTTATGGTTGTGCCACAGCCGCAGGGCGAACAAAAGGGCAGGGCGTCGACTCAGAGCTTGAGCGCCTCGATCAACTCGGCGTGCAGCGTGCCGTTGCTCGCCAGGATGCTGCGTCCCTCCACCACGTAGGGTGAGCCATCAAGCGCGCTGACCTGACCGCCAGCCTGCGCCACGATCAGATAGCCTGCGCCGGTGTCCCACGGGCTCAGCCCAAACTCCCAGAACGCGTCGATGCGCCCGCAGGCCACATAGGCCAGGTCGATCGCCGCCGAGCCCAGCCGTCGCACCCCGCGACTTGTGCGGGTGAGCCTGATGAACTGTTCCAGCGCGTTTTCAAACTCCTCGCCGCGCCCGGAGGGAAACCCGGTGACGAGCACAGCGTTGGCGATCGTCGCGCACTCACTCACCGCAATGGGCCAGCCGTTAAGCGTGGCCGGCTGGTCTTCGCGTGCGCTGAAGAGTTCGTCACGGTTAGGCTCGTAGATCACGCCGACGACGGTATGACCGTCGACCTGCAGCGCAATCGAGACGCAGTAGAGCGGGATGCCCATCGTGAAGTTGACGGTGCCGTCGATAGGATCGATCAGCCAGCGACGCCGCGCCCCGATGGCCGTCGAGTCGCCCCGATGGTCGCCGTACTCCTCGCCGATGATATCATCGTCGGGGAAGTGCTCGCGGATCGCGGCGGTGATCAGGCGCTCGGTGCTGCGATCGACGTTGGTCACAAGGTCGTTGGGGGCTTTGAGCGAGACTTCCATGTTCTTCGCGCGCTCGCGGAGGATGTGGCGGCCGGCCTGGCGTGCGATCGATTCGGCGACGCGTAACTCGTGGTGATAAGTCATCGGGACTCCTCGAGGAGGGGGGAAGGTGGCGTTTAGACGCGGGAGGCCGGAGGCAGAACGGCCTCCTGAAAGTCGATGCGAGCCGTCTTGATGCGGGTGTTTTCGCGGGTGGGATAGACGCGGTTGGTCAAAAGCACGCTGACCACGCCCAGCTCCCGTTCTATCCACAGCGAGGTTCCGGTAAAGCCCAGGTGCCCCACGGTGGTGTCGGGAGCGAAGCCTGCACCGGCGCTGGAGGTGGCGCCGCTGGGCGTATCCCAGCCGCCGCGGTGGTTGCCGCCGGCCATGGCGGCCTGAGCGGACCAGGCATAGCTCAGGGTCTTGCGTGAGGTCAGCGGGGCGTCTACCTCCTGGCCCTGATCAATGGCCAGGAGGTGCAATCCGAAGCGCAAAAGATCGTCGGCGGTGGAGAAGACGCCGGCGTGGCAGGAGACGCCGCCGATGATCTCGGTGTTTTCATCGTGGACGCTGCCCTGGATGAGGTGGCCACGACGTTCGCATCGCTCGGTGGCGGCAGCGTCCTGCAAGGGGGCGTCGCCCCGGGCCAGGGATACGTAGCGGGTATGTCGGAGCTTGAGCGGCTCAAAGATGCGCGTTCGGGCCATCGTTGCCAGGGGCACATCGAAGATCGTTTCCAGGACGTTGGCCAGCAGCAGGTATCCCAGGTCGGAGTACGCGTAGATCGCGCCGGGAGGGCCACAGAGAGGTGTCCGACAGATGCGCGCGATGATGTCTCGGCGCGTAGCCTCGGCGGTCGAGGCCTGCGGGTTGAGCGGGTATTCGAGATAGTATTTATGCCAGGCCGGCAGACCGCTGGTGTGGTTGAGGAGGTTCAAAAAGGTGACCTGTGCGGCGCGCGGGTCAGGGTGCGCCCGCCAGGGCGCGTAGAGCTCACCCAGGGGAGTGCGCCAGTCGGTCAGGTTTTGGTCGATGGCCTGCATCGCGAGTGTGGCGCCGACCAGCGCTTTGGTGACGCTGGCGATATCAAAGAAGGTGTGGCGCGCCACGGGCTTAGCGTCGGGCTCAAAGGAGGTCAGGCCCAGCGCGCGGTGGTAGCGCTGGCCGTTGAGGGTGCCGACCGCCGCCTCAATGGCGCTGCAGGTATGCGTCGTGCCGATCGCCTCATAGGAGGGTGCCAGCGCGCGGTCGAGCGCCTGGTCGATGCGCCGGGAATCGAGGAGAAGAGCAGTCATAGGGCCAGGATGCAGTGGTTCAGGTCAGCAGGGTGAGGCGTCCCAGATCGGCGTTGAGTTCGGCCGGAGCTCCCATGGGCAGCGCCAGGTTGGGGCTGCGGTGACCCACCGGTGCGCCGGCCACCACCGGGCAATCAAACTCGCTGGCGAGCATGGCCAGAAACGCGTCGGTGCCCTCGTCGTCGACGTAGACCCCGGCCGCGTCGCTGAAATCGCCCAGTACCAATCCGGCGATGCGCTGGCCCTTGAGCGAATGTCGCAGCGCCGTGAAAAGTCGGTCGATGCGGTAGTCGACCTCCCCGACATCTTCGACCACGAGGATCGCATCGTCGAGCGAGGGGCAATAGTCGGTGGCGAGCTGGTGCACGAGCACGCAGAGGTTACCGCCGAGAAGTCGGCCCTGCGCGCGGCCGGGGCGCACGGTGCGCAACCCCTCCAGACGCCAATCGCGCTTTTTTTCGCCAAAGAGCAGCGCCCGCAAATGCTCGATGGAGCGATGGGAATCGTCGCGATGCAGCGCAAAGCTCTTAACCACCGGACCATGCCAGGTCTGAAGCCTTAAGTTACCCGCCAGGTGCAGGTGCAGCGCCGTGATGTCGCTAAACCCGACCAGGTGGCGGGGGTGCGCGCGAACATCGAGTTCGTTGAGGAGTGGGAGGATGCGCTGCGAGCCGAACCCTCCGCGGGAGCAAAAGAGCGCGCGGCACTCCGGGTCACGCCAGGCGTTAAGGAAGGCCGCGGCCCGCGCCTCATCGTCGCCGGCAAGATAGTCGGCACCAGGGCGGCGAGCGTAGACGGCGTCATCGATCACCACGTCAAGCCCCCAGGCGCGCAGCGTGGCCAGCCCCTCTTCGAGGAGCTGTGGAATCACCGGGCCTGCCGGGCTGACCACATGCACCCGATCGCCGGGGCGCAGCGGGGCAGGGTGGACGAGGTGTAAAGCGGAGGTTTCAGTGAACGTCGAAGTCACGCGCCGGTTCCGGGTTTGTAGTGGATCAAAACGGCCTCGCCGGCCCCCAGAGGGGTGTTTATGGTGACGCGGACCGGAATGAAGTTGGCGTCTCGGCTCAGCCAGAGGCTGCCGGTGTGACGGGAGGACTCCCGCAGCGAAACTGCAGGGGCGGCCACCTCGCCAGCCTCGTCGTCTACGCCGCCGTGCTCAGCGTCCATGATATGGCGTGCGAAGTCGAGGCGGTAGGTATGAAACCAGCCCAGCGGGGTCAGGATGTCTTCGCGGGCAACAACGTCGACATCAAGCCGACTTAAGAGCCAGCCGTCGTAGATGTAGAACTCAAAGGCGTCTCCCACGTTCAGCTCCCCCTGGCCGCGAAGCTCATAGAGCCAGGTGAGCATATCGTGGGTGGTGTCGGGAATGGTGGCCCGAAAACGCATGCTACGATCTTCGCGCAGCCGTTCCACCCGCGCCTCAAAGCCGGGATGGCGGTAGTCGACGTTATAGACGCGGGTCTGACCGCGCTCCTCGAAGTGTTTTTCGGTGCGCAGCGGGCGCATCGTGGTCGGGTCGAGGTAGGTGTTGGCGCGGTCGTGCAAGGGATAGACCGCATGAAAGAAGCCACGGGACTGAGCGGTTCCACTTAATGGCACGTACTGTCGCCCCTGATGGCGTCGAAGCTCGCCGGTGCGAAGTCCGGCGCGCATGGCTTCGGCGTCGTTGACACGTACCGAGTAAAAGAGCTCCTCCTGTTGCCAGCGAAACGTCCGGGGGCGCATCACCTGCGGTGCGTCCACCTCGACCAGGGGCTCCTGCAGGGAGGCGCGTAGTTCGGCGCGCTCCACCTGCTCGGTCGGTACTGTTTTTGTCGGTCGCCGGGCCTCGGCCGCCGCCGGAGCGCCGACGTTGAGCGCCAGCGCGGCCAGCGCGACGAGGGCCAGGCGGACATGAATTCGGGGCGTGGAAGCGTTCATCTCAGGAGCCGGGGCGAGGGAGGTTCAGAGCCATTACCATAACTGAGACGGTCAACAGGATCATTTCTTCATCAAAGCTCGTCACCACCGAAGGGAGAGACAGCACCGAGCGTTGCGGGTTGCCCCGCACTTTGGCGCTCTCCATGACCGCTGCGAGGCAGGTCGCCGGGTTGTCGGCTATACCACATCATGATAGGGGCGTGGGTTTGCCCCGTTGCCCGGGGGCCACCCCCGACACATCTGGAAGAGCGAATGAGCGAGCCTCAAGAATACGTCGTCACACATCGCCAGCGCCTGGAGGCGCACCTGGGGGAGTTCAGCTCGCGCCAGCGCACGCGCATGGCCGAGATCTACGGCGTTGACGAAAACACCCCGGAGGCCATTGCGACCGCCTGGTTGAGCGATCCGGAGCGCTTCGCCGAGGTGGTCGAGGAGCACGTTCCCGCCGGGAGCGCCTGGCGTGTGCTCGAGGAGCTTGTGCTGGAGCACGATATCGGGTTGTCGATCGGCTGGGCAACGATTCGTTCCCGCCAGATCTTGCAGCGGCTGGGCATCGCCAAAACGCGTCGCTCCGAGGAGGGCGATCTGTGGGCGGTGATCCCCGGCGCCATCGCCGCGATGCTCGCCAGACGCATTCAAGGGCAACGCCCCTCGCTGATCATGCTGCTGGGACGCGTCAGCGATGAGGAGATCGCGCGCCTGGAGGCGCTCTACGGCGTGGACTCGGAGGGCTCTCGCATTGAGCGGGTGCTGCGTCTGGCCGAGACGTTTGAGCAGCCCGACACCGTAGCGCAGATGGTGGAGTCGCTCCCCAACCAGGACTGGATCGGGGATGCCATGATGGTGCTGGAGCTCGGAGGGGTGTGCTACTGGCAGCAGATCTACGGCTATGACCTCGATCCGACCTGGGGAGAAGCGCCGGATGAGAAGATCGTCCCGCTGATGCGCACCCAGGACCGCCAGCATCAACAGGACGTGGCCGAACATCTTCTGCAGGCCGGGGTACTCTTTCGTTTCGACGATCCGGTCTTGCATGTGCCGATGGTTGCGGTGCCCGAGGAGCTCTGGCGCGAATTGTGGACGCTCGGCCGCCGCTGGCTTTTCGACTGGATTGCCCAGAGCTTTTATGACTTGAGCGACCAGGGGGCCCGCCGCGCCATCACACCCGCGCCGGTTGATCTGCAGGCGGTGCTCAAGTGGTTGGCGTTGGAGCTCGACCGCGAGCCCCTGGCGTTGAGCAAGGGCGGGAACTTCAACGAGGCCAGCGTCGCCCGGCTCGACGCCATCAGCGAGGCCCCGGTCAACTGGGAGGCGGTGGTCAGTCTGGCGACCGAAGCGCGCATCTTCCGTGCTAAAAAAGGGAGGCTGGAGCGGGGCGTGGAGTTTGAGCTGATGCTCGACGTGCCTCGTCGACGCTTCGCCCGCGAACTTCTGCTGGAATGGGTCGTTGGCTACTCCGGGGAGCGCGCCGACCGCCTGATGGCGGAGGCCATCGGGCTTGATGACCTCTGGCGGCGCGACGCGATTTATCAGCTGCGCCAGAACGACGAGATGGTACCGCGCTGGATGACCGGCACCGGTGTCCCCACCCACGAGACCGGTGGAGGCTGGCTGCGAGGTGCCGGTGAGGGGTCCACCGACGCGGTGATCTTTGAGGCCGGGCTGGTCATGGGCTTTGGCATCGCGCTGAAGATGACCTGGCTTGACCTTGTAAGCCTGCTGGAGCCGGAGCGCTGGTACACGCTGGATTCGCTTGTGGAGATGCTTCAGTGCACCGCCGCAGCGACGATGTTCAGCCAGCTGGGCATGGTGCTCGAACATCAGCACTCCACGGTGTACCTGCCCTACCAGCGCGCGAGCTTTTTTATGGACACCTACCACGGGCCGAAGTTCCGGGAGTGGCTTGAGGCGATCCTCGACGAGCTGCTGGTGCCGCTGGGCGCAGCCCAGCGCAGTGAGGGGGGCGATCTGGTGTACCTGGATACGCGTCAGCTGCGCATTGAGTCGCCGGCGGGCTGGCCGGAGGAGCATCGCGCCGAGATCATTCAGGAAATCCTCGGTGATGAGGAAGTCGTCTTTGATCTGCCCGCCCAGGGGGGGCCGGAGCTACGCAGTGTCAGCCTGATCGAGGAGGCCCAGCCGGCACGTGTGAGCGTGGCCGAGCCTTTGAAGACCCTGCGCGGGCTGGTCGGTGACCGTCGCGTGGCGCGTTTTGACGGGCGCTTCCTGGAGCTTGTCGGCGGCGACGCTGAATAAGTCTCAGACCAGGTTGTCCGGCACGTCCTCATAATGCACGGGGTGGTGCGGTTCGAGCTGAATGAGGACGTCTTCAAGCTCGCTGAAGCGCGCATGAAGGCGCGCTTTGATCTCCAGAAGTACCTCGCCGGCCTGCTCCATCTTCATGTCCGGATCGACGGTGACGTGAAGATCCAGATGGACTGAGCCGGGCATCCCGCGGCTGCGCACGTAGTGGCAGGAACGCACCTCGGAGTGGGTGCCGACGACCTCGCGGATGGCGTCGGCGTCGAGCAGAGCGGCGTCGACCAGCACGATCATTCCATCGCGAAGGACGCGGTAGGCGGTCATTCCGATAAAGAGCATCACGGCCAGCGCCGCAAAGATATCTCCCGAGGGGATGCCCTGCCGCACCAGTACAAGGCCAATGAGCACGGCGATGCCCGCCAGGGCATCGGAGAAGGTGTGGGCTGCATCGCTGGCCAGAATCATTGAATCGTAGCGTTTCGCCGCGCGTTTCTCATACCAGCTGATGACAAAGCTCGTGGCGATGGCCACACCGATCACGCCGAATGCCGCCGGGCTGACCTGGGGGGAGGCCGCGCCGGTGGCCGCGGCCCACACCCCACGGCCCACCTCCAGCAACCCCAGAAGGATCATCATCCCGATGGCCATGCTCGCGGCCACCTCCAGCTTCTGGTGTCCGTAAGGGTGCTCGCGGTCCGGGGGAAGTGTGGCCATGCCCAGCGCAATCAACCCGATGACGTTGGAGAGGGCGTCGAAGAAGGAGTGGAAGCCATCGGCCTGCATGCTCACGATGTTGGCGTGGTAACCCCAGGCGAGTTTGCCCACGGCCACGAGCAGGTTAGCGGCCAGGGTGAAGATGAGCACGCGGCGCACCGCGCGGTGGTTGTTGCTGCGACTGACCTCTGGCGTCGATGCACACATGGGGACTCCGGCCGAAAGGCTCTACAGAAGATCGTTGCGACCTTTGCGCTTGAGCGCGTCCACAAGCTCTCGCACCCGCTGGGCGCGCTCCCGAGGCAGCACCAGAAGCGCATCGGGGGTGTCGACCACCACAAGGCCCTCGATGCCGCTCATCGCAATGAGGCGATCGCTTCCCGCGCTGAGCACCACCGAATCCTTGACCTCGTCGAGCACCGCCTCGGCGCGCACCACGTTGCCCCGGTCGTCGGTGGCGCTGACCTCGTCGAGTGCCGCCCAGTGGCCGACATCCGACCAGCGAAAGAGTGCCGGGATGACCTCGACCTTCGCCGCTCCCTCCATCACCGCGTAGTCGATGGAGATGGACGCGGCCTTATCAAACGCCTCGGCGATGATCGCCGCATCGCTCGCCCCGCTGCGACGCACCGGTTCAAAGGCGCGCAGAAGTTCAGGCTGCTGGCGTTCAAGTTCCGACCACAGTGTGGAGGGGCGCAGCACGAACATCCCGGAGTTCCATACAAAACGCCCCGACGTCACATAGTCGCGGGCGGTGGCCAGGTCGGGCTTTTCGACAAAGCGCCGCACCCCAAGCGCCACCGGCCCCTGGCCGGGTGCGCTGTCGATTGAGCCCTCGCTCTCGATGTAGCCGTAGCCGGTTTCAGGCCGGGTGGGTGGCACGCCCAGGGTGACAATGGCTCCCTGGCGCGCGCGCTCGTCGGCGAGCTGCAAGCAGGCCTCAAAGGCCTCCTGACCGCCGATGAAGTGGTCGGAGGGAAAGACAGCGATGGGATCATCGCCGGCGATGGCCTCGGCGCGCGCGGCTGCCAGGGCGATGGCCGGCGCGGTGTTGCGGGCCCGGGGCTCCACGACCAGCTCCAGCCCTTCGGTGCCCAGGTTTCGGAGCGCCTCGGAGGTGGGCTCGACATGATGTTGGCCGAGCACCAGGAGGGCGCGACCCTGTTCGTCAAGGCCTGCAATCCGATCGAAGGTCTCGGCGATCATCGGTCGGTCGCCCCACAGGGCAATCAGCTGTTTGGGGCGCGCGCGACGGCTCAGCGGCCAGAAGCGGGTGCCGGAGCCGCCGGCTAAGATGACTGGAATCATGATGAACCTGAACTGTGCGTGCGGGAAGGATCGGCGGCGGCCACGATAGCCATCAATGCCGATAAATCAAGGTCAAGCCTCGGCGCTCTCCAGGGTCGCAAGCCAGAGCTCATCGGTGAGCTGGCGGCGGCGCCATAGACGCTCATCCTCGGCGAGTTCATCGAGGTGCTTGAGCTGCGCCCGCGCCTCATCGGGAAGATCGAGGGCGGCGCGACTGGTCGCCAGCACCTGGCCCGAGCGATCGAGCAGCGCGCTGGGAGTGGCGGAATCGTCGAGCAGGGCGATGGCCAGTCGCCGCTCACCATCACCCAGCATCGAGGGCCTGGGCGAGGGCGTGGCCTCGGTTTTCGTCGTGCCACCGTGGCGAAGGCGTTGATGCTCATCGAGCAGGGTGTTCATACAGCGGGCGGTATCTCTAAACTCCGGCGGGGGCTCATCGAGGTGAACCCGACGCAGAAGATCACCGCTGGAAAAGGCGCGCGCGGTGGCCTGGAAGTCCTCGGCCGGCTCCACGATGCGGTGCAGGAGCCGGCGCGCAAAGACAAGGCCCAGAAAAACGCTGACAACTCCCAGGATCATCGCCGCCCAGGCCCCGGAGATGCCCATGCGTTTGGCGCGCTCGTCCATGCGCGCCATCGAGTCGTGGTTGATGCTCGCGAGCTCACTGAGCGCGGCGGTGGTCTCGGCGCGAGCCTGCGAATCACCGCGGAGCGCGGCCTGATGGTAGCGCTCAATGGTGGTGATCGCCGGGCGTTCCTCGGTCTCGGTGATGTTGGTGCTGGCGCGGGTGAACGCCTCGTCAAAGCGTTCCAGATCCTCATCGCTGACCGGGGTGTTCCCCAGGATCACGAGCATCTCTTCGACGGCGATGATCGAGTAGGCGTTCTCCTCGATGATCTGCTCGATCGCCGGCGCCATCCGCGAGAGCAGGCCGATGGCCCCCAGAGAGGTCAAGATCTGCAGGGAGAGCAGGGCGATGAGCAGCGCGGTGATTTCGGTGCGGACGCGCATGACTTAGATCCAGTCGACGAGCTTGCGGGCGGCGTCCGAACGGGAGACTACCACCAGAATGTCGTCGCTTTGTAAGACGGTGTCGGGCTCGGGAAGCTGCACAACGCCGCGTCCTTCAATGACGCGGCGAATGGCCACGACGTTGACGCCCACGCGGGTGGGAAGTTGCAGCTCTTTGAGGCTGCGGCCCAGCATGGCCTGGGGCGGGCGAAGTTCGGTCAGGACCAGATCTTCGCCCAGAGGAACTTCTTCGAGCACGCCGCTGTAAAGCATGCGTGTGGCCAGGCGCTCTCCGAAGGCGCGCTCCGGGTTGACGACCTCGTGGGCGCCGACCAGATGCAGGATCCGCTCGAGAAGCTCGTCGGTGGCGCGGGCGACCACCCGGGAGGCTCCCATCTTGCGCAGCAAAGCGGTGACCACGATCGCCCCCTCCCGCGACTCGTCGCCGATCGCGCACACGCAGATATCTCGCCGATCAGGCGCCGCGCGCGCCAGGGCTTCCTCGTCCATGGCGTTGAAGCAGGCGGCCTCGGCGGCAAAACTTGCGGCCTGCTGCACAAGGTCGTCTTTGGTATCGACTGCCAGGACGTCGACGCCCTGGCCAGTCAGCGAGCGGGCCAGGGCCATGCCGAATTGTCCCAGCCCGATGATCAGAGCCTGCTTTGCCATAGGAGTTTCACTGCGCGGGGTACGAAAGGGTCAGTTAGCCGACCGGCAGGCTGCGCGTGGGGCGCGTCCAGTCGGAGCTCGGCGTACGGGAGGCCAGTAGCAGAAAGAGCGTCAGCGGGCCAATACGACCGATGAACATCGCCAGCATCACGATGATCTTGCCCACAGTATCGAGCATGCCGGTTCCCCCGATCGAGAGCCCCACGGTGCCCAGCGCGCTCAGCGCCTCGAAGATCGCCATGAGAAAGGGCATCTGTTGGGTGATGAGCAGCGCCAGCGTCATCACCACCCCGATCATGGCTCCGACCGTGGCGATGGCGGCGGCCCGAAAGATCGTCTGCTGCGGGATATGAAATCCGAACGCTTCGACCCGCGCCCGGTTGGCCAGCGCGCTGCGCACCACCAGAAAGAGCAGCGCAAAGGTGGTGGTTTTGATTCCACCGGCGGTCGACCCGGGGGAGCCTCCGATGAACATCGCCATGAGCATGATCAGGACGCTGGCCGGATGCAGAAGAGAGAAGTCCACCGAATTAAAGCCCGCGGTGCGCAGCGTGATCGACTGGAAGATGGCGTTAAACGCGCGGTCCACGGCTCCCAGGGCTTCAAAGCTGTGGGTGGACTCCGAGAAGAAGAAGAAGACCGCCGGCAGAAGCCAGAGCATCAGCGAGGTCGTCATCACCACGCGCACATGCAACGAGACCGGGCGTCCGCGCCACCAGCGTGGAAGCGATGCGACGACCGCCGGTCCCAGCCCCCCTACGACGATGAGCGCGCCGACGGTCATCAGGATGGCCGGGTTGGATTGCACGCTGACCAGGCTGTCGGAGCGCAGCGCGAAGCCGGCGTTGCAGAAGGCCGAGATGGCGGTGAACACCCCTTCCCAGATCGCGCGTGCCGGGGAGGCACCGTCGAGCCACCAGAGCACGCTTAAGATCAGCGCACCGATGGCCTCGGCGACAAAGGTCACGAGCAGGATAAGTTTGAGCGCGGCGGTGATCTGGCCGCGGTCCCGTTCGCCGATGAGTTGAGCGATCGCACCCTCGTGGCGCATGCTCAGCCTTCGCCCCAGCAGCAAAAAAGCTGCGGTGGAAAAGGTCATAATCCCCAGGCCGCCGATCTGAATGAGCACCAGGATGATCAGCTGACCCACGCCGCTGAAGTCGGTCGCGGTGTCCAGAACCACCAGGCCGGTGACGCAGGTTGCGCTGACCGCGGTGAAGAAGGCGTCGATGACGGGAATGGAGCCGTGCGTAGCCTGGGGCAGAGAGAGGAAGAGCCCGCCGATGAGGCAGGTGAGCAAAAAGGTCGTCGCCAGCAGGCGCGCCGGGTTGGTTGCCACCGGCTCCCACCAGTGCGCTTCGGGATCGGAGGTCGGGTGGTCGAGGATCCACAGCCGGACAGCCAGCAAGATCACGACCAGGGCCCACAGGCTCAACGCCAGACCGACGCTGGCCCCGACCAGCAGGGGCAGTGGGCCCGTCAGGGCCAGGGCGCTGGCGAGCATCGCCAGCTCACGCGGCGCCTGGCGGCAGCGCCAGAGCCCGTGGGTCATCACGATCAGAGCGCTGGCGATGGAGAGCCCCACCGCAACTACTCCGAGGCGTTCAGGAGGAGCAATCAGCACCGCGTTGAGCCAGACAGTGACCATGCCCAGGGAGGCACCGATCGCACCGGCCGCGCCGCGACCTCGAACAGATACCTCCCCCTGCTGGAGCCAGAGCAGCCAGTAGCCTCCCAGCAGTACGCTCAACGCCCATAAAAATGCCGGTCCGGGTCGGGTTGCCGAGACCTGTAGCATGGGGATCAACCCCACCAGCACAAGGCCCAGTGAGCACAGCCGCACGAAGGGCCGTCGCCAGTTTCGCGTGTTCGTCAAAAGCCAGAGTGCCGCGCAAATCGCGAGACTTACGACGAGCGGGCGCGGTGCCTCCAGCCAGCCAGGCAGATCTCTGGCTGTGCCCCAGGACAGCACGAACGCAGGTGAGCCCGCGCGCAAGAGCGCGCGGGCGAGGTTGGGTCGCGTTAACATCGGTGCCGCCTCAGGGTCCGAACATTAGAGTTCGTGAACCACGGGAATAACCACCGGACGACGCCCCAACTCTTTGCTGATGTAGCGTCGGATATGGGTGCGAATGGCCTCTTTGACCTCGGAGATGTCGCCGCGCGCGGCGCGGGAGAGTTCCTGGACGCCGTTCCAGGCCGCCTGAGCCGCCTGCTCAAGCAGCTCGTCGCTCTCGGTGGTGTTGACCACCCCGCGCTGAAGCACGGTGGGCGGGGCCACCAGCGAGCCCGATTCGCGATCGAGGATACCCATGGCCATGACGATTCCGGCGCTGGCCAGCTTGCGGCGGTCGCGAAGCTGGAAGTCCTCGGTGTCTCCGACGTTGCGACCGTCGACGAGCATGCGCCCGTGATGCACTCGTCCGACGACCTCCGCGCCTGCTTCGGTGATCTGCAGGCAGTCACCATTTTCGATCAGATGGGTGTTCTCCACCCCCACCTCCGAGCCCAGGCGGGCATGGCTCTTGCGCATGCGGTACTCGCCGTGGACGGGGATGAGGTGCGTGGGACGGGTGAGGTTGAGCATCAGCTTGAGCTCCTCCTGCTTGGCGTGACCCGAGCCGTGGATGACCTTGTCGTCGGCGGTGATGATGATCGCGCCCCGCTTGTAGAGCGCGTTGACCATCGAGTTGATCCCGTACTCATTGCCCGGGATCTGACGGGCACTGAGCACGATGGTGTCGCCCTCCTGCACGTCGACGTGGCGGTGATCACCAAAGGCCATGCGCGCCAGCGAAGAGCGTGGCTCGGCCTGGCTTCCTGTGGAGATGATCAGGATGCGCTTGTCCGGGTACTTATCCATCTCCTCCGGGGTGATAAGGATATCTTCGGGAGGGAAGGGTAGAAACCCTAAGTCCCGGGCGATATTGGAGTTTTTGACAAGGCTTGTGCCCATGAGCACCGCCTTGCGCTTGTGGCGGTAGGCCAACTCCAACAGTCCGGCGACGCGGTGCAGGTTGCTGGAGAACTGCGCCACGATGAGGCGCCCGGGGGCGTTATCAAACACCTCCGAGAAGCCCTGGAAGACGGCGCGTTCGCTGCGGGTAAACCCGGGAACCTCCGAGTTGGTGCTGTCGCCAAAGAGCGCCAGCACTCCCTGGTCACCCAGCGCCGAGAGGCGCGGAAGGTCGGTGATGGGCTCGTACATCGGGGTCTGGTCGATCTTCCAGTCGCCGGTAAAGAGCGCGGTTCCCAGCGGGGTGTGCAGCGCGATGGCCATGGCATTGGGCACCGAGTGATTGATATGCACAAACTCCGCGACAAAGGGGCCGATCTCCAGCTGCTCACCGGGCTCCACTTCGATCAGGTCGACCTGGTTTCCCAGCCCGTGTGACTGCAGCTTGCGGTTGAGCATGCCCAGGGTGAGTCGCCCGCTGTAGACCGGCACATCGACTTCCTGAAGGAAGAAGGGCGCGCCGCCGATGTGGTCCTCATGGCCGTGGGTCAGCAGGATGCCGTCGAGCTTATCGAGGTTGTCGAGGACGTAGCTCCAGTCGGGCAGGACGATGTCCACGCCGAAGTCGCCGGTCTCGGGGAAGGTGATGCCGCAGTCGATCATCAGCATCGAGCCGTTGCACTCGATGATCGAGCAGTTCATGCCCACCTCATCCAGACCACCGAGCGGGATATAGCGCAGGTAGTCCTTTTTGGGCGGGGCGGGTAGCAGGTTGTTTTCGCTCATGAATCCTCTTCAAACAGGTGTACGTCGGCCCCGACCACAGCGCGTTCTACGCGTGGCAAGGATCGGGGCCCTGACTGTGGGTGCTAAGTGGGGTGATTCAAACGTTTCACGTCGGGATGGTCTTTTCGAGGTGTTCAGGCGCCGGGAAGCGCTGCGCGAGCGCGATCCTCGCACTCGTCGGGGTGGGCCTCATCGGGATGAAGCCAGTGACCGTCGGCAGCGTTGTTGTCGTCACAACGCTCGCTGGTCGGAGGAGGAGAACACCAGAGGCAATCTTCGGGGCGCTCCAGAAGCTGCACAGAGATCTCGGCGCTGTCGTCGGAGGCACCGGTCGCGCTGTCGACCAGCGCGCGAGGCGTCAACAAAAGAGCGCTCGCAAACGCCAGAGCGCCTACGAGAAACTTGAGCGTGAGATGTGTGAGGGGCCCGGTCATGCCGTGAGAACTCTGTATTTTCGTCACCATTAACGCGTCAAACTCTAGCAGGTATTCCGCAGCATTAAAAGGCCAGCGGAGCATCGCCGCTCTGCGGTTGCCTTGATCGCGTGGAGATTGCGCGCTATCAAAGGCTGCGCACGCGTTCATTGATGTCTACCACTTTTGTCCGTGGGTCCTTCAGAAGGTCGGGTTGATCGGGGACGAGTCTGCCTGATTGCACCTTTCCGGGGCCGGACGACAGGTCGTCTATGCTGGCACTCTACGTATTCTGTCTGGTCTTCGGGGGCCTCTTCGTGGCGATGACCGTCTTCGCCGGACTGGGCTCCGATGCTGATCTGGAAGCCGACGGAGAGGGGGATTTCGATCTCGATAAGGAGTTTGAGATCGATCAAGAGTTCGACCTCGACAAGGAGTTTGAGCTCGACAAAGATCTGGATGGCGACGCTGAAAAAGACTTCGAGACTCAAGGCGGACGCCGTTTTCGTCCCCTGCGAAGTTTTAAGTTTTATACCTACGCGATGGGTTTTTTCGGGCTTACCGGCACGCTTCTTACGGTGCTTGGGCTTGCCAGCGGCGGGTTCGCCGCCGGGCTCTCGGCGCTTATGGGGCTGGGTGCCGGCTTTGCCGTCGCCTACGTGCTCTATCTGGGCGGGTTGAGCGAGGGCGGACGGGCGACCAACGACGATGATTTTGTGGGGACCACCGCCCGCGTGCTGCTCCCGGTCAAGAAGGGCCAGCGCGGCAAAGTGCGCGTGACCATCGGCGGGCGAAGCATGGATGTGATGGCGGTGACCGAGGACGACGAGGTGGTGCTCGATTTAAACGAGCCCTGTTTTGTGCTCGGTATTGAGGATGGCGTGGCGCGTGTGGTCGATATGCGCGCGCTCGAAGAACGGCGGCAAAGTTGAGGCACCTCGGCGACCATTTTGGGGCCGGTTTAGCGCCGTGGGCGCGACCCCGGGTCCATCAACGTAAGGGATAGAGGGTATGGAAGGTATCGTTATTGCGACCGTCTTTTTAGGGTTCTTCGGGTTCATCGCCGTCTCGGCGTTGATCTGGGCCTACCGTTACTTTCTGCGAGTGTGTCGGCCCAACGAGGTGTTGATCTTCTCGGGTAAAGACTACCGTCTGGCCGACGGCTCGGTGCGGGGCTACGAGGTTCTGGCCGGTGGCCGGCGCCTCTTCAACCCCTTCTTTGAGAAGGTCGACCGCCTCGACCTGACGGTGATGCCGGTGCATATCAGCATCACCGGGGCATACTCGCGCGGCGGTATTCCGCTGACCCTGCAGGCGGTGGCCAACGTCAAGATCGACAGCAGCGACGGCGCCATCCACAACGCTGTGGAGCGTTTTCTGGGGCGAGGCCGCAATGAAATTATGCGCGTGGCCCAGGAGACCCTTGAAGGTAACCTTCGCGGGGTGCTCGCCACGCTGACCCCGGAGCAGGTCAATGAGAACCGCCTGCTCTTCGCCGACCAGCTTGCCCGCGAGGCCGAGCCCGACCTGGAAAAACTCGGCCTGCACCTGGATACGCTGAAGATTCAGAACGTGGCCGATGATCGCGACTACCTCGACTCCATCGGGCGTCGGCGCATCGCCGAGATCTTGAAGGTCGCCGAGGTCGCCGAGTCCAACGCGGTCAAGACGGCGGAGGAATCGGAAGCCGAGGCACAGGGGCGTGGCGAGGTTGCCCGCCGCAATGCCCAGGCTCAGATTCAGCGGGTGCAGAACGCCCTGCGCGAGCTTCAGGCCGACCTGGAACTTCGCGCGCGCTCCGAGGAGGAGCGCGCCACCGCGCGGGCGATGACCGCGCGGGCCGAAGCCGAGCAGGAACTCCAGCAGGTGCGTACCGAGCTTGAGAAGTTGCGTCTTCAGGCCGATGTGGTCATCCCGGCCGAGGCCGATAAGGTCGCCCGTGAGTTGACCGCCGCCGGTGAGGCCGCCGAGATCGCCGAGCGCGGCCGCGCCATGGCCGAGGTCCTGCGCATGATGACCGCGGTCTGGGTCGACGCCGGCGATGCTGCGATGGATGTCTTCATCCTCCAGCGTATGGAGTCGGTGATGAAGCGCGTGGCCGAAGCTGCACGCCAGGTCGAGGTGCGTGAGGTCGCGCTGATCGACAGTGGCAACGGCAAGGCGCTCCCCAACTACGTGAGCAGCTTCCCCGGCATCGTCAGCGGCCTCTTCAAAGAGATGCGCGAGACGGTGGGCATCGATATCGAAGCCGTGCTCACCGGTGGCGGTGGCATGACCGAGGGCTCCGGCGGCGGCAAGCTCCCCTCCGCCCCCGCCTCTCTGGGGCGACGACTCTCGGAGGCGCGCGAGGCCAACGAGGGCTTTGGTAAGCGTCCCACCACCCAGCACTCCATCCCGAAACTTGGCGAAGAACGCGACGGCCCCACCGAAAAGGCCTGAGCATCACGGTAAACGCTTTTCGGTGCCCCACGCTTCATCATAGGAGAAATCATGGGAATCTTCGCTCTCTTCGGTGTCATCCTGGTTCTGGTCGTGATCGCGGTGATCGCGGCCACCCACCTGATCGAGGTCTGCCAGCCTAACGAGGTGCTCGTCTTTGCTGGCGAGAAAAAGGCTCCGGGTTACACGATCGTGCACAGCGGTCGTAAGATCCGAAACCCGCTCTTCCATCGTGTCGACAGGCTCGACGTGACCAACATGGTCATCGACCTGCACGTGACCAACGCCTACTCCAAAGGTGGTATCCCCTTGAGCGTCAAAGGGGTTGCCAACGTCAAGGTGGGCAGCCGTTCGCCCCTGATCGACAACGCCGTGGAGCGTTTTCTGGGCATGACGCGTCAGCAGATCATTCAGATCGCCAAAGAAACCCTCGAAGGAAACCTGCGCGGGGTGCTCGCCACGCTGACCCCGGAAGAGGTCAACGACGACCGCATTAAGTTCGCGCAGTCGCTCTCGGAGGAGGCCGAGCACGATCTGACCCGCATCGGGTTGGAGCTCGACACGCTTAACATCCAGCACGTCAGTGATGATCAGGGCTACCTCGACTCCATCGGTCGTCAGCAGTCGGCGACGCTTCTGATGGAGAGTCGTATTGCCGAGGCGCTTAACCGCGCCGAGGCCAGCGTGCTCGACGCCGAGAACCAGCAAAAGCGGGCTACCGCCAAGGTCAACGCCCAGATGGAGATCGCCAAAGCGGAGGCCGAGCGTCGCGTCATCGACGCGCAGACCCGCGGCGAGGCGATGGTGGCTGAGGAGCGCGCCAGGGTCGGGGCGATGGTGGCCAAGGCTCGCGCTAACCTCGATGTGCAGCGCGCGCGTCTGGAGCAGGTCAAGCGCCAGCTTGCCGCCGACCTCATTCAGCCCGCTCAGGCCCGTAAGTCCGAGCTTGAGGCGCAGGCCAAGGCCAACGCCGCATCCTTCATTGAGGACGGCAAGGCCAACGTCGTGGCCCTTCGTGAGCTGATCGACACCTGGAATAGCGCCGGCGACTCCGCGCGTCCGATCTTCCTGTTGCAGCAGTTCGACACCATCCTCGACTCGATGCTCTCGACGGTGCAGGAGATCAAGATCGATAAGATCACCGTCATCGACTCGCAGATGCAGGAGGTCGATCGCCACGGCACCGCGCCGATGAAGGCGGCCAGCGGCTCGGAGCAGATCAAGCAAACCCTGGGCATGGATCTTCCGCGTATGCTTCAGGGCCTGGCGGCGATGCAGGAATCCAAATGAGGTCGTTGATTCAGGGCTCTCGTCTCCGCGTCGGAAAGCGTCAACTTCTGCTCACAGCGTAGTAAAGGCGTCGAAGTCACAACAAAAAAGCCGCGCCCCGAAGGGGGGCGCGGCTTTTTTGTTGCGCACAGGCCATCGAGGCGATGTTTGGCGCGGGACGCTCGCCACGTGCCATGTGATGAGGCTCACACCCCGGGGGGTAAGCCGAGCCAGGTGGCAACGTTGCATGCCGATGAAGCGAGGCGGGTGCCCGGGCGGGGTATCAGGCGGGGCGGGGCACATGAACGCAGGTTTCAGCTGGTGTCGGGCAAGAACCCGGGGGGGAGCACTGTAACTTAGTCGCCGGAGGATTGGACTGCTTCGACCTGATCGGCGGGAAGCCACCCGAGGTCGCCGGTGGGCAGGATGACCTCCACCCAGCCGTCACGCGTACGCTTGATATCGACGACCGCGCCGGCAGCCAGCTGAGGGTGGCCGCTATGGGCACCGGCATGCAGGGAGGGGGCCACGCGCATCTCGCTCTCGTTGAGCACCACTCCGAGGCGTTCCGGGCCCGAGATCTGGGCGATGCCCGCATGAAGCGTCGCGCTGAGGAGACCGAGCACCAGCGCGGCGATGACCGAGGCGCGCACCACCCCTTCGGAGGGCCGCCCGCTGAGGCGGCGCACAAGTGTGAGCGCGAACGCTACCCACAGCACGATCAGCGCAAGCCAGGGGCCGCTGCGCAGCGCGCGGGCCACCACCGGACTCTGGGCCCCGAAGCGTGCGGCGTTGGCATCGTTGAGGCTCACCAGGTTGACGGTTGTCTGAAGGTTGGCGGCCACATCGGGATGGTGGGCGTGGGTGAGCGCGGCGCGCTCCAGGAAGAGGCGCGCCTGCCCCAGCTCTCCAGCGCGCAGGGCTGCGGTGCCGGCGTTGTACCAGGCGGTGGCGTCGTTTTGCTGCGCGGCCGTCTTTGCCCAGCTCCGAGACGCCTCCTCAAACGCTCCCACCTCCCAGCTCCGGGCGGCCTCTGTTGCAGGCTCTTCCGACTGCGCACGGGCCTCACCAGGGCCTGCCAGCGCCGCGCACAGGCCCACGGCCCCGGCCGCGATCAAAAGGGCTGTGCGTCCGGCCTGCGAACCCTGAGAGGCAGCTTTCGACCGGCGCTCCGCCTGCTCAAAGAGCGTATCGATCATCTGCGCCGCCCGCTCCACCAGCGTCTCAGCCGAGCCCGCCCCCGGCGCATAACGCCCGCGGGTGAGCTCGCCGACCAGCTCGGCGACCTTCTCAACCAGCTCGCTGGAGAGCCCTCGTGTGCTCAGCTCGCGCCGAACCTCCGCGGCGGTGAGCGCGCCGGTCTGAACGCCGAAGCCCTGCTCCAATATCCGCGCGAGCGCCCGCAGGAGGGCCTCATCGCGCGCGGCTCCGTCGGCACGACGCGCCTGGTCGAGCACGTGGTCAAGCTCCTGACGTAGCGCGCGCCGCGCGCGCGCCGGCCCCCACCGGCGAGTCAGCTCGTCACGCAGCGGACGCTCGATCGCCAGCGCTCCGAGCCCCAGCAGCGGAAGCAGCCAGAGCCACCAGGGAAGGCGTCCGGCCGGCGCGCGCGCCGGGCCCAGCTCCCCTTCGAGCTTCGGTTGGGCCAGCTCCAGCAGATCAAACTGCGACTGCCCGGATTCACCGCGATGCACCTCGTCGACCGGTGCCTCATCGAGGCTGGTGGCGGGAAGTGTTCCCGGCTCCACGTGGATCGTACGCGCCTCAACCCGCGCGACCTTGTAGGTGCCTTCCTCCGGGTCGAAATAGCTCAGCGCGAGCTCGGGCAGCGTCAGCGGGCCTTCTTTGAGAGGCATCAGCGTAAAACGCACCTCGCGGGTGCCGTGAATGCGCGTGCCCTGGCGAATCTGCTGCGGCTCATCGGCGGTGGCAATGACGCGGTAGGCCTCGGTGTCGCTCAAGGTGGGAACCTGAAGTCGGGAGGCGCGGCCGACCCCGGTAATACGGAGCGTGTAGTCCAGGGTGCCACCCACCCGGGCGCTCCGGGAGTCGAGCCTGGAGGTCATCGACCACTGCCCCACATTGTTGCGGTCGAAGCCGGCGGGAGCACCCGCGGGAAGTTCCTGAACACGGAAGGTCACCGCCTCCGTCTCGACCTCAACTTGCGAGCGCGGACCAAAAAGCGAGGCGCGCTCCAGCGGCAGTCGCATCGCTTCGACGCTCAGCTCTCCGGCCTCCAGCGGAAAGAGCGCGTAGCCGCGCACGCCGCTGACATTCCAGTGATGGCCTTGAAGCGTGGTGGTGCGGCGCTGGCGGACCACCACATCGCTCAAGTCTTCAACCCAGAAGTCATCCAGGGCCGGCTCATCGGGGGGAGAGGCTCTGAGCCCCCCGCTGCGAACGTTGGTGTAGAGCTCGTAGACAAGCGTGATCTGCTCGCCAAGGTAGGGATCGCGGTCGGCCGGCTCCACCGTCACATCGAGGAATGCAACGTTGTTGCGGGCTCCGGCTTGCGGGGTGGGGGCGGGAACCTGGTCGGGCGCGGTGACGCGCACGTTGACCGGGTTGGGGGTGAAGGAACGCGTGCCGACTCGCACCCGCGGCGGCTCAATGGTGTAAATCTCATGTTCATCCGGCGCGCGAAGCTGGTAGCGCACCTTGAGCGAGCGTTCGATCTGCCCGTTGCGGTTAATCATGGAGGGCGCGCTCCCCGCGCCTACCAGCCGAAAGGGGCCAAAGCGTGGGTCGCGCTCCACGCGGATGTCGTAGTTGCCGCCGACGCGCGCCTCCAGCTGGTACTCCACCACCTGGCCCGGGGCCACGACTTTGGGGGAGGCGCTCACGGTGATCTCGACGTCCTGTTGAGCGTGGGCCTCAAAGGCCCAGAGCAGCGAGATCGACGCGCAGATGCAGGCCACCAGCGCCGGAAGAAGAGTGGGAGTCTGAGACGTGTGGCGCATCACCAATCCCTCTCAATATGGCGGCGAGGGACGTCTTCCAGCGCCTTTTTAAGCTGGAAGTTATCATCGCTCTCCTCCAGCGCGCGCAGGATCTCCATGAGCTCTCGCCGCTTGTCGTCGGTGGGCTCCTCGGAGGGCGAGGGGTGTGCCTCCTGCTGCTCTTCGGACGCGTGTTCCTCGTCTTGCGGGGCCTCGCTCTCGTCCTGCGGCTCCTCGCCATCGTTTTGATCTTGCGGCTCCTCGTGCTGAGGATCGCCGCTTTCCTGCTGATCTTCTTGCTCGTCCTGGTTGCGTTGCTGCTCCTGCGGATCGTTCTGGTCCTGGGAGTTGGAGCCGCCCGACCCTCCGCCGTTGAGGCTCTGCAGATGGTAGAAGCCCGGCTCCCCGGTGACCTTGAGGATGGCGCGCTCGTCATCGAGCTCCTCGATGCTCAGGCCCTGATCCAGCGTAAGCGCTGCGAGCAGGGGAGGGGCCTCGTCGGTGTTGGCGTTGTCAGGCGCGCTCGCGGCAGGCGGGCGAGAGGGTGTGCTTTCGGGACGTTCGGCGACCATGAGGTCTTCGCCGAGCACCGGATCCACGTGAGACAGGGTGTGGGCGGGGAACGCGCCGTAGGGAAGCTCCACGTCGGGATCGGCGTCGGGGTGCCAGGCGTTCGGCGGGATGCTGGAGATGCCCCACTGCAGCGGCTCCTCCTCGGGAACGGGCACGCTGAAGAAGTCCGACTCCCCGGGGCAGATACGCGCGTAGCGCACCTCCTGCTGCTCTTCGCTCAAGGTGGCCGGCTCATCGGGGCCGTTGTTGGGCCAGTGCGCGTCGTTGCCGGAGGGGCAGGCCGCAAAGGGGTAGAAGTTCAGCGTGTAAGGGCCCTGCTGGGTGGCGTCGACGGGGATGACGCTGACCCGGACTTCGTCGACGTCGCCAAGGTTCGGAATGCCCGCGCTGAGGCGGTTGCCGGCCGAAAGCCCCCGGGCCAGAAGTTCGCCCGAGGATGCGTCGCGAACCTCCAGACGAAGCTGCGGCGGCTCTTCGGACTCGAGGTCGGGCTGGGGCTGAAGATCCACAAAAAGCGTCTCGGCCCCATCGGGCTTAAACGTGAACCAGTCCTCATCGCCTTTGCAGATATGGAGCTGGTGTTCCTTGCCCTCCAGGGCTGCGGCGGTGGAGGCGGAGCCGTTGGGCTCGTAATCATCTTCCAGCGCTTCGCAGGGGGGTACAAAGTGCACGTCGAGTTCGTAGGCGAACTCCAGGCCCGGGTCGGTCTCCACGGCGATAAAGACGGGCGCAGGTCGGGGGCCGCCCAGAAGCTGCTGGCTGAGTACGATCTCCTCGATCGCGCGTGCCACTTCACCGCGGGCGTTTTGCCCGCGCAGGGCGTCTTCGTCGTCGTCGAGGCCCTCGTCGATGGCGAGCACCGTCTGGCCGTCGGGGGCGATGATGCTCAGGCGCAGCGCGCCCGGAGCGGGCAGAAAGACGCGTTCGGGATCGGGCTCGTCGCGAAGCTCTTTGAACGTTGCGCTTACCCCCAGCAGGGTGCCGGGGACGGCGTCAATCTTGAACAGGTCGATGTTCTCGCCACAGAGGGTGAGCTCTTCGAGTTTGGGTTTTTCGAGGGTGTGAGCGCTTTGCGGATCGTTGTTGGGCTCAAGTTCATCCTCAAAGGTCGCGCAGGGCGGGTAGAGCGCGCGCAGAGCCACCTCCAGGTTGTGGCGCAGCGCTTCGCCCAGCTCGGGATCTTCGGGCTCCTCGACGGTGGCAAAGAGCTTGAGCCCCTGGCGGAAGGCATCGTGGGCCTGGTTCCAGTCTTCGAGTCCGGCCAGGCTTAAGCCGAGGTTGTAGAGGATGGCGGCGCGAAACTCGGGATCGTCGACGGTGAGCGCGCGGGCAAAGGCCTCGCGGGCCCCCTCAAAGTCTTCCAGGCCCAGGAGCGCGCGGCCACGGTTGTAGTGGTATTCGGGACGATCGTCGTAGGTCGAGGCCAGGGGGGCCATCAGGTCGAGGGCCTGCTGGAACTCGCCAGCGTCAATAAGCTGGTTGGCCTCTTCGATGGCGGTGTCGGGGCGAGGCGGGGGCTCACAGCCGGAGCTGCCAAGCAAAAGGGCCACAAGCGAGAGGCCGAGGATGGCGCGGACGCGCTTGCCCAGACGCCCGCCGAAGGAGCTTCCGCCGACGGTGGGTAAGACGCGCTGACCCAGGAAGATCGAGAGGAGCGTGAGTAGAAAGGCCGGGATTAAGAAGATCATAAAGCGGTTGATGTAGCGCTCGCGCAGCTGGTCTTCGAACTGCGTGCGCTCCAGCTGGTCCAGAAAGCCCACCAGCGCGTTGGAGACGGCGCCGGGGCGGTCGAAGTGGATGTAGGTGCCGCCGGTGGTCTGGGCGATCTTCCTGAGCGTGGCGTCATCCAGGGTGCTCAAGACGTACTCGCCATCGCGATCGCGCAGAAAGCCTCGGCGGCTGCCGTGTTGGTCGAAAACGGGAACGCGTGCGCCCTCGCTGCTGCCCACGCCCACGGTGACCACGCGAATGCCCAACTCGGCGGCGCGCCGGGCTGCGACCATCGGGTCGGATTCATGATCTTCGCCGTCGGTGATCAGCACGATGACCTGGTTTGGCGAGCGCACCATGGCGTCCTCGGCCTCGGGATCGTCGGCGCGGCCGGTGAGAAGCTCGGTCGCGTCGACAAGCGCCGCACCCAGGGACGTGCCTCCTACCGGGATCTGCTCGGGATGCACGCGGCGCAGAAAGAAGTTGATCGCCGCGTAGTCGGTCGTCAGCGGGGCCTGGGGAAAGGAGAGCGAGGTGAAGATCACAAGCCCCACCCGGTCGCCGGCCAGGCGCGTCATAAAGGTCTGAATCTCGCGGTTGGCCGCCTCCAGTCGGTTGGGGGCGACGTCTTCAGCGAGCATGGAGCGGGAGAGGTCCATGGCGAAGACCACATCGAGGCCCTCGCGGGTGGAGGGGGCGTCGCTGATGCCCCACTGAGGCTGAGCCAGCGCGATGGTGAGCAAAACCAGCGCGGCCAGCTGGCAGATGCGGGCCGCGAGCTTTCGGGTCGGGTTAAACGAGGCGGTCATCGCCTCGATCAGCGGCAGATCGCCCAGGCGGCGCAGCACGCCGCGGCGCCAGACTTCGTAGCTTATCCAGGCCACCGCCAGGGGAATCAGCAGGGCCAGCCAGTAGAGGTTATCGGTCTTTGCGAACACCATCGGCGCCTCTTCTTAAGGAAAGGTCCGACACAGCGTGTGCCGCGCGAAGAAGTGGAAGGCCAGCAGCAAAAGCGCCGCGAGTGCCCAGCTGTGGTAATGCTCGCGGTAGCGCACGCTTTTGATGTCTTCGAGTTCAGTGCGGTCGTAGGCGTCGATGATCTCGTGGAGATCCTCGCGCATCGAGCGTGCGTCGAAGGCACGGAAGTACTCGCCGCCGGTGACGTTGGCGATCTCCTGCATCAGCTCGGGGTTAATCGGAAACTCGCTGGTCTGGTAGGCGATGCGACCGCTGAAGATGTCGCGGCCGGCGGCGATGAGCGCCTGGCCCTCGCGCCCGACGAGGATGGGGTAGACGACCGCCTCGATGTCGCGGGCCATCTCGGCGGCCTGCACCGGCGAGATGTTGCCGCCGCGGCGATCGCCGTCGGTGATGAGGATGATGAGCTTGGACTCGGCCTCGCTCTCCACAAGCCCGGCCACCGCGCGACCCAGGGCGTTGCCGATGGCGGTGCCGGAGTCGTCGATATCGCCGAGCTGCAGGCCGGCCAGGCTCTCGTCGAGGAGCTCGTGGTCCAGGGTCAGCGGGAAGTGCAGGTAGGCGTCACGGGCGAAGAGCACCACGCCGATGCGGTCGTTATGGCGAGTGGCGATGAAGTCGCGCAGAGTGCGCACCGCATCTTCAAATCGCGTGGGGGGGCGCTGCCCGCGGGCTTCCAGGGCACGGGCCTGAGCCGGGTCGAGGTCAATCGCACGCATCGATCCGCTCATATCCAGGGCCACAAAGATGTCGATGCCCTCCACCTCGGTCGGCAGCGGTTCCGATGTCTGAGGACGGGCAATCGCCACGATCATCGCCGCCAGGGCAAGCAGAAGGGCCAGGTCGATCAGCGGGTCGAGCACCACCCGGGGGCCGCGTGAGCGCTGCGCGAGCCTGCCGGTGGCCGAGAAGAGAAACGAGGGCTGGCGGCGCGCGCGAATGCGCGGGGTGAGCATCATCACCGCCAGCAGCGGGATGAGGATCAACAGGCCCAGCACCCAGGGGTGGGCAAACGCAAACGTCGCAATCAGCAGCGGGGAGCTCATCATCGCGCCGCCTCCTCGCCGGCGTCAGGGGCCTCGGTGGGGGGCTGTGAGGCCGGATCGTGGACTTCGGTGCCTGAAATGGCGTTGTGGTCCGCGGGTTGCGGGCTGGCGTTCTCAGCCGCGCTCGCTTGCTCGGGCCGAGGGCGGGTGCGCTCGACGATGTGGAAGGCGGACTGCAGATGCTGGCGTGCCTCGGCCGTGGCCGGGGTGTGGCCGGCGAATTTGACGCGGTCGCAGGCCCGCAGCCAGCGGGCCAGGTCCCCCGCGCTCAGGTCAGCCGGGAGGGTGGCGCGCTCTTTGAGGCGCGCGATGATCTCGGTGGTGGTGAGCTCGGTACCGGGAAAGCCCCAGCGACGCCCCAGGTAGGTCCTCAACGTCTCGGAGAGGCGCACATAGAACGCCATCACCTCGCCCTCTTCGAGCAGCGAGGAGCTGGCGAGGAACTCGAGTTTTTGCAGGGCTTCTTCGGCCGGGGGCTGACGCGGGGCGGCGTCGGGCTCGGAGCGACGGCGCCGGCGCGCGAGGAGCGCCCCGGCTGCACCCAGCGCCAGAAGCCCCAGCGCGCCGCCGGCGATGAGGTATGGCGTGGCGTCGGAGACGAGCAGCGCGCGCGCTCCGCGCGCGCTCAGAAGTCCCGCGCCCGCCTCGCTGATCGGCGCGACATGCACCGGGGTGCGGGGCACCTCAAGCTCCACCGGCTCCCCCTCGCTGCCCAGCGCGCGAATGATCACCTCTGGCGAGCGCGTGGGGCCGGGGCGAAAGACCGCGTAGTCGAGGCTGAAGGTCGTGACTTTCTGGCCGCCTTCGTCCCGGGTGTCGCTCCCGAGGGCTGTGCGCTCCCAGCGCGAGCCCTCGGGCAGCGGGACGACGGTCAGGCGCAGGTCGGCGGCGTGTTTGACGGTGACGCTCACGCTCACCGTGTCGCCGACCTTGAGCCCGTCGGGCACCACGAGCTCGTGGCCCTCCAGCGTGGCGCGCCCGTCTGTATCGGGCACCTCGTCAGAAGGAGCGGCGTTGTCCCTTGCCTGCTGCTCGGTGACCTCGGCGCGTGATGGGCCCTCCTGGGCGTAGAGCAGCGAGGCAGGAGTGAGAAGCAGCCATGTGAGCGCGGTGGTGAGTCGCGTGCGTCGGGCTCGTTTTTGGGATGTTCCTGAACGAAAAATCATGGGCGCCTCGCGCGCTGCTTGAAATAACGCACCAGGGGATCGATGTGGTTGCCTTCGGTGTCGATGGTGACGCTGTCGATGCGCAGCTTGTTGAAGATGCGCTGCTGATCGCGTCGCACCCTGGCCATATGCGCGGCAAATCCCTCCCGCACCGCCGACGAGGAGGTGTCGACGGGGATGATCTGCCCGCTCTCCGGATCTTCAAAATGCACAAGCCCCATCTCGGGGATACGGCGCTCCATCGGGTCGACGACGACCAGGGGAATGAGCTCGTGGCGGCGGTTGGCGATCTTCAGGCTGCGCTCGTAGTCGGCGTCCAGGAAGTCGCTGATCAGAAAGGAGATGCTGCGCTTGCGGCTGATGCGGGTGAGGTACTCCAGCGCGGTGTTGATGGAGGTTTTGCGCCGCTCCACCCGTGGCGAGAGGATCTCTTTGATGACGCGCAGCACGTGCTTTTTGCCTTTGCGCGGCGGCAAGAAGACCTCGACCTGATCGGTGAAGACGATCAAGCCCACGCGGTCGTTGTTGGCAATCGCGCTGAAGGCGATGAGCGCGGCGAGCTCGGCGGCGGTTTCTTGCTTGCGCCGATGGCGGGTGCCGAAGGACTGGGAGGCCGAGGCGTCGACGAGCAAAAAGACGGTGAGCTCGCGCTCTTCGGTGAACTGCTTGACGTGCAGCTCACTTGTGCGGGCGCTGACGTTCCAGTCGATGACCCGGATGTCGTCGCCGGGCTGGTAGGCGCGCACATCCAGAAAGTCCATGCCGCGCCCTTTAAAGACGCTGTGGTACTGGCCGGCCAGGTGATCGTTGACCGCGCGACGCGCGACGATCTCGAGGTGACGTACCGCTTTAAAAAGTTCACCGGGGAGCATGGTTTTTGGGGAGTCCTTCAAAAAGTCAGAAGAGCGGGAGCAGCGAGGGCGGTGGGGATCAGGGGACGTCGATCGTCTCCAGGATCGTGGTGAGCACGCGCTCGGGGGTGTACTCCTCGGCCTCGGCCTCGTAGGTGAGCACGACGCGGTGGCGCAGCACGTCGTAGGCCACCGCCTTGATGTCCTCGGGGGTCACGTAGGCGCGGCCTTCCAAAAAGGCGTGCGCGCGGCTGGCGAGGTTGAGGTAGATGGTCGCACGGGGGCTTGCGCCGTAGTCGATAAAATCGGCCAGCGAGCGCAGCTTGTACTGCTCGGGGGTGCGCGTGGCGTAGATGATGTCGACGATATAGTCCTTGAGCTTGTCGTCGATGTAGATCTGACGCACGAGCTGCTGGGCTTCGAGCACCTCCTGCGGCGTGACCACCGGCTGCGGGGTGGGCATCTCGGCGCTCTCGGTGACCAGATCCATGATCTGGCGCTCCTCGGAGCGGGTGGGGTAGCCGACCTTGATCATGAGCATGAAGCGGTCGACCTGGGCCTCCGGCAGCGGGTAGGTGCCTTCCTGCTCGATGGGGTTCTGGGTGGCGAGCACCAGGAAGGGGCGGTCGAGCTTGTAGGTGGAGTCACCGATGGTGACCTGGCGCTCCTGCATCGCTTCGAGCAGCGCGGATTGCACCTTGGCCGGGGCGCGGTTGATCTCGTCTGCGAGCAAAATATTGGTGAAGACCGGACCCTTGCGCGGCACAAAATCGCGGGAGGCCTGATCGAAGATCATCGTGCCGATGAGGTCCGCCGGCAAAAGATCCGGCGTGAACTGGATGCGCGCAAACTGGCAGTGAATGCTCTCGGCCAGGCTCTTGACGGTGAGCGTCTTGGCCAGACCGGGCACGCCTTCGAGAAGCACGTGGCCGCCGGTCAAGAGTCCAATGAGCAGGCGGTCGACCATCATGGTCTGACCGATGACGATGGGGGCCAGCGAGGCGCGGATGCGGCTGATAAACTGACTGGCGTCGGCGACGCGCTCTTCCAGCGCGGCGTTGGCGTCGGTGGCGCTCACATTCTGAGGGGTCTCATCGGGGGTGGTCATACGTCGATCATCCATCGCAGGTCATCGGGGGTTTGCGAACGTCTCAGGCGAACTTACCGGGCGTCCTCAAGCGAGGAGGTCGCCATAAAGTCGGCGCGGTCGTTGAGCGGGTGGTCGGAGTGGCCTTTTACCTTATGAAAGGTCAGGTCGGAGAAGGTCGCAACCAGCGCGCGAATCTCCAGAATAAGCTCGCGGTTGGCCTTGGCCTTCCAGCCTTTTGTGAGCACGCCGATGCAGTAGGTGCTGTCGGTGTAGAGATGCACCGGGCGGCTGCGGTCGTCGACGGCCTCCAGAGCGGTTTTGATGCCCATAAGCTCACCGATGTTGTTGGTGCCCTGGCCGAGGTACTGGCCGATCTCGCGGTAGTGCTCTCCGTCGCGGATCACCACGCCGTAGCCACAGGGGCCGGGGTTACCGGAGCAGGCGCCGTCGGTGTAGATCTCGACGATGCCCTCATCGGGCCACTCAAGCGAGGCGATGGCGTCGGGCACCGACGTCGATTCGTGGCGCGGCCCCCAGCGCTCGGGCGCTTCGAGCGATGTAATGGAGCCCGGGGCCGCTTTTGTTCCCGACGTCGAGGACTTCGACGAGGACTTCGACTTCGAGGCGGGCTTTTTACCGGCGAGTTTTTCTTCAAACTCGCGGGTGGCATCAACGAGCTCGGCCGACTGGGCGGAGACGTTGGCCGGGGAGGCGCGGTAGATCTTGGCGTCCTCGCTGTTCTGGTAGCGCATCTCCACGCGCCCCGACTCCACGACGGGGTCACCCAGATGGTCGACCTTGACCCAGACTTTCTTGCCTTTGAAGTAGCGCTCTTGCCAGTCCACAAAAAACCTCGCGGGGGGGTGTGCGTGTCATTGCGTCGCGCACCGCGGCCTTGCGCAGGGCGCGGGCCCGCAGTGGGCGCGCGTCCGAGGCCGGCAGTGGCGAGATGGGTGGAGTTAGCACAGGTCGTACAACTAGGAAACAGGGGGCAGCCTCGTGGAATGCGGGCGGAGCAGGGGCTTTCGTCGCGCTGAGGTCTGCGAAAGAGGGGCCGGATGTGCGAGGAGTCTGCTTTGACCCCCGGCAAAAGCGGTCAAGGTGTGCCATCCTGTCACGATCACCTCCCCCAAAATCGGTCATCGCGTGTGTTTTGGGGGAGGTGACCTCCCCCCTGAGGCGGTCGAGGTGTGCCAATCTGGCACGGTGACCTGTCCGAAAAGCGGTCATTGCGTGCGAGAAATCTGCATCGACCCCCGGCAAAACCGGTCGAGGTGTGCCAATCTGGCACAATCACCTCCTCGAAACGCGGTCAAAGCGCGTGTGTTGGGGGAGGTGACCTCCCCCCTGAGGCGGTTGAGGTGTGCCATTCTGTCACGGTGACCTGCCTGAAAAGCGGTGGAGGTGTGACTGGTTGTCGGGGGGAGGGGCGAAAAAGGGGGTCGGTGACCGGTTTTGGGGGGAGGTGGAGGGCATCACGACTCGCCACGGCCCTTTGTGAGAGAGGCGGGGCTGCGTCGGGATCAGTGAGAGCCGAGTTCCGGGCAAGCAACACCAAAAAAAGAAGCGCCTGGCGTTCATGGCCAGGCGCTTCTCGCGTTTAAGAACCCATCGCGCAGTCTTTGCCTCATCGGGGCTTATTGCGCCGTGAGCGATCGTTGACGCCGTGTCTGCTGCATGGAGAGCCGCACAAACGACGTTGCAAAGCCCCGACGATACTCAAACATTGCCTGCGTTTTGCGCCTTGCCCGCGTCACGCTCAATCTCGGCATCCGCCGGCTTCACCTTCTGCTCATGGCGTATTAGCGAATTTCCGAGATCTCCAACGCATAATCGACGTCAGTTCCGAAGCCGACCCTGCCGATAAACACTCCATACTCGCCGGCGGGGAATGCGCCCTCGATGAGCGGGTCGTGGCCGTCGCTATCGTCGTTGCAGTAGAAACTGCCGTCCGGGCCCACGATCACAAGCGAGGTGTCGGAGTGCGATCGGGCGCGAAATCTCAGGTAGTTGAAGCTCCTCTCCAGGGTGACGCGGTGGTCGGGGCGAGTATCGATTCTTCCGGTGCAGGGGCCGTGGGCGGTCCCGCCGATAATCGAGGCGTCGCGACTGCCGCCGGCTGCGCCCGTGCCGATGGCGGGGTCTGGCGAGAAGCCCGGTCGGAGCGAGAAGTTCTGGTAGTGTGCCCCGGGCGAGGGTGCGGCCTGTGGGGAGGGGATGCCGGTGCTGCTCTCGGAGGCGTAGAAGTCGTAGGAGGGGCTGCTGCTGAACTGTGAGCCGACGTAGACCTGGTAGACGCCCGGGGGAAAGGCGCCACTGATGCGGGGGTTGAGGCCCCGGCCGTCGTCGTCGCAGAGGAAGCTGCCGTCGGGACGGCGGACGATGAGCCAGGTGTCGGCCGGGGAGTTCACCCCCAGGTGGAGGGTGGAGAAGCGGCTGGTGAGGACGAGGAGGAGTTCGGGACGGCTGTTGACCTCGCCGATGCAGCCCGGGATTCTGCTTGCGTCGGCGTCACGGTCAGCGACCCCGCTGAAGGTGGCCTCGGAGGGGGTGAAGCCCCGGGAGAGGGACATGGATGCGATCTCGGCCGCCGGCTCCGGGGGCTCGACGTTGCGGGAGGGAGCCGCGTTGGCCGGGCGCTCGGAGATCTCCAGGCGGTAGACGGGATCGCTGACCTGGCCGACGGCACCGATGAAGATCTGGTAGTCGCCGGCGGGCATGCGCCCGGCGATCTCGGGGTTGAGGCCGTGGGTGTCGTCGTCGCACAAGAAGCTTCCGTCGGGGCGGCGGATGGCCAGGCTTGTGTCGACTTCGCTGGTGATGCCGATGCGCACGTAGGCGAAGTCTGCGTTGAGTTTTAGCGTGTGGTCGGGGCGCGCATCGACCATGCCGATGCATTCGCCGCCGGCGACCGGGCCCAGCGAGGCGGCGTTGATGCGGCCCCCGGCCAGGCCGCGGCCGATGGCCGGGTCGGGGACAAAGCCCGGGCTGAGCGCAAAGCTCTGGTAGCGCGCCGAGCTCTGGTCGGTGGGGGTTGGCGCCGGGGTGGGTTCGGGGCGCGGGGTGGCGGCGGTGCGCATGATGCGCTCGATGCCCGGATTGCGCTCGGAGGCGCCGCGCACCAGCACGAGCTCCTCGTTTCCGAAGATCGAGGGGGTCTGCTGAAAACGCCCGGGGATGCCGCGCAGCGCGCGACGGGTAAAGGACCAGGCGTCGCGCGCGCTGACCCGGGTCTCCGACGATGCCCAGCCGCGCAGCGCGCCGAGCAGCAGGTAGCTAAAGGCCGGCCGGGAGGCGCCGGGGAGCGCCCCGGCAAATTCGGTGGCCTCGGCCGCCGAGAGGATCACCGTGGATTTGCTCAAGGCCGGCCGCACGTTGATCGGGATCACCGGCTGGGTCGGGGCCAGGGGGTCACCGTTGGAGGCGCGCCCGCTGAAGCAGGCGTCGACAACCATCACGGTGTTGGCCTGGTTGCCGGCGTTGAGCACATCGAGGAGCGCCTGCTGGGAGAGGCCGCGGGCCTGGAGGCTGTCGGGGTCTTGCTGGGCGTCGACGCCGACCAGGAGCCCGTCGGTCGCCGAGCCCGGGGCGCCGTGGCCGATGAAGACAAACCAGAGCGTACCGCCCTCACCGACCTCGGAGGCGGCCTGCTCGGCGAAGCGCAAAAGCTGCTCGCGGGTGGCCTGGCGGTCGGTGAGCGTGTGGACGCGGGGGACGCCTAAGTCATCGCTGAAAAAACGCTCCCAGTCGTTGGCGTTGTCGATCGCGCCGGGGACGTCGGGCAAAAAGACATAGTCCTGCAGTGCGACGATGATGGCAGCATCGCGGGTGCCGGAGCGCTCGACCGAGGCCGGGGCGCTCAGCGCGGGGTAGGGCCCCTGGGGCGCGGTCTGCGCCCGGGCCGGCAGGGGCGTCTGCAGGAGCATCGCGGCGACGAAGGCGATGAGTAGGAGAGGGCGACGACAGGGGTGAAGAGGCGCCATAGATGGTCCGCTGCAAGGGAAGGATCGGGGTTCTCAATTCGTTACGTGTGTAGATCGCCGCGTGCGAATAATCCAGTCTGGCGTAGGGGCCCGACATCGACGGGCATAAGGCGTGAGCGTGTCCGTGATGAGGTGGCATTGACACTCTGAGGTAGCCCCCCTAAAAGGGCGCCGAAGTGGCAAGCGCGCGACGTGATAAGTTGACCCACCAGGGAGCACAACGTGCTGGATATACAGTTTGCGACGCCGGCGCTGGACCGCTCAGTGAGCCTTCGCCGACAGGTGACCGCCCAGGCGATGCAGGTCTTTGGCGGATGGGGCTACCGAGAAATTCAAATTCCCTTGCTGGAGCGTTTTGACGCCCTGCAAGGTGCGCTCGACGAAGATCAGATCGCGCGCAGCTTTCGCTTCGTGGATCGGGGGGGCAACCTCATGGTGCTGCGCCCCGATGTGACGCCGGCGGTGGCCAAGACCTTTGCGTTTCAGCTCACCGGGCTGCCGCTGCCGCTGCGGGTGAGCTACGCCAACAAGGTCGTGCGCATTGAGCGCAGCTTCTCAGGCGCGCAGGTTGAGAGCTACCAGCTGGGCGCCGAGCTCATCGGGCGCGGCGGGCTGGTGGCCGATGTGGAAGTGCTGCTGGTGGTGCTCGAGGTGCTGGAGCGCCTGGGGCTGAAGATGTTCCACATCAACCTGGCCGATCATCAGCTGGCGCGTCACCTCCTTAAGGCGACCGGCGCGCCCAGGCGCATCCGCGAAGATGTGGAAGAGGCGATCCTGGCGCGCGATCCGGATGAGGTTCGCCTGATCCTCGAAGGCCTGGGCACCCGCAGGCCCTTCATCGACTCCATCGCGGTGCTCGCCGGGCTGGAGGGCGGCCTGCAACAGCTCGACTGGATTGAGAAGGCGTTGCCTAACGAGCTGGAGCTGCTCGAGCGGGTGCGTTATCTGCGCGATATTGAGCGGACGCTGGCCGAGCTGGGCTACGGCAAGAAGGTGCGTATCGACCTCGGTGAGATCGACGGGCCGGGTTATTATACGGGTATCGGCTTCAGTGTGGTTTCGGAAGGTGCCAGCCGCAGGCTTGCGCGGGGTGGGCGCTACGACACGTTGATCGGGCGTTTTGGCAAAGAGACGCCGGCGGTCGGGTTTTCGTTCTCGCTGGAGACGCTGGTGGAGCTGTTGCACCCGAAGGTCGCCCAGGGAGGCGCGCGCCGACGCGCGCATGAGGTGGTGACGGTGCGCGAGAGCGATGCGGTACTGGGCTTTGAAGAGGTTCTGGAGCGACGACGCAATAACCTGCCCACGCGCGTGATTGCCCGTGGCGAGGAGCGAGGATGACACAGCGACAGAGCTTGAGGCTGGCGTTGCCCATGAGCGCGGAGCTCGGCGGGATCGTCGAGCAGTTGCGCGCCTGCGGTTTCGCCCTGCCGGACCTGGACATGCCGGGGCTCCATCACGTGGGGGATCCGCTGGGCTGCGGTTTTGATTTTGAGGTCTTTCCGCTGGCACCGGCCGACGTTGGCACCTACGTCGAGCATGCCATCAGTCACCTGGGGGTGATGAGCACCGATCTTCTCAACGAGACGGGCGTGGAGGTGTGGCGGCCCTATACCTTTGCGTTCGGGCGATACCCGCTGATTCTGGCCGCGCCCAAGGGCGAGACCTTTGCGAGCCTTTCGTCGCGGCCTCTGGCGCGTATTGCGACGCCTTATCCGGCGTTGGCGCGCGAGGTCTTTGCGCACCGCGGGATGAACGTGGAGGTCGTCAACGTCAGCGACACCTACACGGCGTGTTTGCTGGGGTTGGCCGACGCCTTTGTGGATCGTCTCGAAGATCCGGCGCCGATGCATGAGCACGACTTCCGGGCGATTGATGTGCTGGGCTACAGCCAGCTCAAACTTGTGGTGAACCGGGCGCTGGGCTCACGTCGGCGCATTGCGATTCAGGCGCTGGTCAAATGCCTTCAGGCCCAGCCGGTGGCCGCTGCGCCGGTGATCGACATCCCCTTTGATGATGAAGATGAGCAGTTGCCGGGGCCCTTTCTGGAGTGGGACGAAGACTCTGGTGGCGAGATCGCAGGCTGAGTTGGCCGAGCCGATGCTGCGACAGAGAGAGAAGCAACAACGAAAAAGCCCGGGCAGATGCCCGGGCTTTTTCGTTGTTGCAGACCGCGTGTTGCCTGCATCACGCGGCGCAAGCCTTAAAACACGCGATCCCAGGGGGCGCGTTGTCCGATGCGGTCGGCGTAGATATGCATCCAGGCCGCGCTGTGGTGTTTGCCCCGGGCGTCGAGGACCTCGCCAAGGTGGCGGTAGAGCTCTTCGAGGCCGGCGGTGCTGCCGTCGTAGAGGTTGAGCGCGCTGCTGATGGTGTCGTGGGCCTGCTGAAGGTCGCCCTGGCGGAAGTAGAGCCAGCCCAGGGTGTCGACGTAGCTGGAGTTTCGGCCGCCGGCCAGTGCGATGGCGCGCCTGGCAAGCGTGAGTCCCTCGTCGACATGGTTGTCGGTGGTGGCGTACATGTAGGCCAGGTTGTTGAGGTAGACCGCCAGGTTTTCGCGCCGCGGGCTGGTCAGTAGCGACTGGTAGATGCGGTCGCGGTAGACGCCGTAGGCGGCCAGGGGATCGTGGTGCCGGTAGGCCTCGGCGAGTTGACCGGCGAACTGTTGCCAGTTGATGCCGGCGCTGCTGGCGATGCGCGGGAGACGGGCGTTGAGGAAGTCGCGCACGTGCAGCATGCCGCGTCCGCTGCGGTCGAGAGCGCCGGCGGTGAGCACACGCTGCAGCGGTTGGGTTGCGGCGTAGGCCTGGACCACCGGGGTCTGGGCGAGGGCTTCCATTAGCAGGCGCGCGTCTTCGGGGAGGTCGCCGTCGATGGCGGCGACCAGCCCGTCGTAGAGCGTGTTGAGCGAGGGGAGGCCGCGGCGCATGGCGTTGAGCAGGGCGTTGGCTGCGGGCCGCCCGGATCCCATCGTGGCGATGGCGTGTGCGGCGTCGTAGGCCGGGGAGTTTTCGCTCTGAGGCGTCCCCAGGGCCTGGAGGGCGGCGGCGTAGCGTCGGCGCTTGTTGAGGTTGGCAGCGATGGCCACCCGGTTTGAGGGACTGCCGGCCAGCGCGTCCAGGCGCTCAAGCCAGGGGCGAGCACGCTCTTCAAATCCCAGGGCCAGCTCGGCCTCGGCGATGGCACCCAGGTGGAGGGGACCCAGGGTATCGATGTTGAGTTCGCCGGCGAGCACGCGGGCGATCTCGACATCGAGGCGTTCGCTGCTCAGCATGGCAATCAGCGCGTCCACCACCGAGGGGTGGGCTTCGGTGCGCTCGACCATGGCCAGCATGCGCTCGCGCGCCTCGTCCACATCGCCATTGCGAAAACGCAGGTAGATGCGCTCGATCTCCCAGCTGATCGACGCGGGGTGAATGGCCTGAAGATGATCGAGGATGGCCAGGGGCACCCGGATGTCGGGGCTGAAGCGGCTGCGATGGTAGAGGTTGCCAAGGACAGCCTCGGGCTCATCGGCGGTGCGCATCGCCTGTGGCAGAAGGGCGTGAAGGGTGTCGAGGTCGCCGTCGATGAGCGCGGCGTTGAGCGCCAGGCCAAGCTCGGAGGCAACCGGAATTCTGGCCGCGCCGCGGCGGGCGATGTCCAGCGCGAGGTCGTCGAGCGCCAGATTGCTCAGGTGCTGGCTGACCAGGGTGCGGGCGAGCTGGCGGTCGGCGCTGGCGTTGATATGCGCCTCGGCGGCGTCTGTGATGGCGGCGTCGGGGGCGTTTTCAGCGCGGAGGAGCGCGAGCTGCAGCGCAAGGTCGGTCGGATCGGAGGCCCGGGTCTCGGTCAGGGGCGCGAGCACGGCGTTGGCGCGCGCGGTGTGTCCGAAGGCCAGGAGTTGAAGGGTGATCTCGCGGCGCGCCTCCGGGGCGTTGTTGGCGCTGGCGAGCAGCGCCTTGACGGCAGCGTCGATGGCCTCGTCGTCGCCGCGAAGCATCGCGGCGTGCAGCCGAAGGCGGCCGAGTCTGGGCGATTCGCGAAGCTCCGCGGGCAACGTATCGAGGTGGGGGAGTACGGCGTCGATGTAGCCCAGGGAGGCGATGGTCTCCAGCGCTCCGATGATCGCGTCTTCGATGGCGTTGGAACTCAACGCTTTACCGAAGTCGGCCCCGCGAAGCTGGCGCATCCAGTCGAGGTGGGTGTTGACGTCGCTCAGCGCCTGGTGGACGTCGCCGTGATACTCCAGGTCGTAGTGGATCTTCAGCGGGAAGGCCTCCGCGGTCGTCGTGGGCCGGGCGGACAGCTCCTGAAGCAGGCGTCTGGCGAGCTCGGGTTGTGCGGCGAGCTCCAGGCGCATCGCTGCATCGGCAGCGTTCCCGGTGGGGGCGATGGGGGCTTCGACGGCGCGGATCAGGAGGTCCATGCCCTCATCAAACTGGCCCTCCAGGATCAGGGCCTGGGCGAGCTGACCCAGGTAGCTGAGGTCGCCGGCATCGACTGCGGCGCGCAGATAAACGATCGCTTCATCGCGGCGTCCCATGCGCATGAGTGTGTCGCCGACGGGGCCGACGAAATAATCATTGTTGCGCTCCAGCGGGTCGATCACCGGACGCAGCGTCACCAGAAGATCGTTCACAGCTGCGCCCGGGGTGACGGCGAGTTGGCGGGCGATCAGAAGCTCAGCGCCGGTCGTGGCGTCACCCTGTTGGAGCTCGTCTTCGAGCATCTCCTGGGCCAGCGCGTAGTAGCCGGCATCGTCGAGCTGGCTGACGATTTCGTGGACGCCCCCGCCCAGGCCGCTCACGCTATCGGCGAAGGCACGGACCCGGGCCGGATCGCTGGAGAGCAGGGTGGGGTGAATGTGTCCGGGGCTCTGACCGACGAAGTGAAGCTGGTTGAAGCTGAGCTGGTCCGCAAAGGGGGCGATCAGGTCGAAGCGGCCCGCCGCGCTGAGCGCATCGGCAAAGCGGGTGAGGAGCTCCTCGGGGCAGCCATCGGCCTCTTGCAAACAGTAGCTGGCGTCTTCGAGCGCAGGGTCGATGTGCCCGGCGCGCGCACGCAATGTAGCGCGCTGAAGGCGCAGCGCGCGATCGCCGGGGGCGCGTTGAACGCCCTCGTCGAGCAGTGTCAGTGCGCGTTGCACCTCGCCGTGGTTTGCCAGGAAGTCGGAGGCGGCGAGCCACATCTCGGTCTGCGTGCTCTCGGATGCCCAGCGCGTGAGCATCGTGCTGGCCTTGTCGGTGCGGCCGGCGCGGAAGTGGTTGAGGGCGATGAGGTAGGTGTGGTCGCCCGGCGCCATGGAGGCGATGCGCTCGAGCTGGTCGATGGCCTCATCCCACATTCCGGCGCTCTCCAGCGTGCTCAAGATCAGCTGGCGGGCGATCAGCGTGTTGGGGGCTTTGGCCAGGTAGCTGTCGATGAGCGGGTTGAGTTCATCGAGGCGGTCTTGCTGGCGGTACATCGTGGCCAGGAGTGTAAAGCCCTGACGGTTGGCGTCGGCATCGGGTGAGGCGAAGAGGAGCTTAAGGTAGGGCTCGGCGGCCTCGTAGCGCCCGAACTTCATGAGCAACTCGGCGATACGGATCGCGTCTCGGATGCTGCGGGATCGGTCGCGATGGAGCTGCTCCAGAGTCGCTTCGGCGCGCTCGAACTCACCGAGCTGAAGCAGAGTCTCGGCGTAGGGGATGGCCACCGAGGTTGGGGAGTTGCCCTGCGCGATCGCCCGTTCGTAGGCCAGGCGGGCAACCTCGAAGAAGTGGCGCTGGCGCCAGCGGTCGGCCTGCCTGCTCCAGTCTCGCAGCAGGGCGTCGGCCTGCTCGCTCCAGCCTTCGGGGGTGTCCTGAGTTCGCTCCAGGGCGCGGCGGTAATGCTGGGCGGCGCGCCGGCGCAGCTCGGTGGCGTCGTCGGGGGAGGCCTCGCGCGACATCGCGTCGTAGACATCTCCGAAGACCCGGTTGGAGGTGTAGTCGTCGCGTTCACCGAAGATCTGGCGGGCCAGGGGGAGCGCGGCGGAGGCGCGCTGGCGCGCGCTCAGCCGCGCAAGAATGCCCTCAAAGGCCTGGGCCGGGATATCGGTCACGGCGATAAACTGCGCCAGTATGGCGATGGCGGGTTCGTCGCGGCCGGTATCAAAATAGAGATCGGCAAGCTGTTCGACCCAGCGCCAGTCCTCAGGGGCCTGCTCCAGGAGGGCCTGCAGCGTGGATTCGACGCGATCGGGGAGGTTGGCGCGGCGGTAGCGCATCAGGGCGTCGGCCAGCGCGCTCTCACGCTCCTCGGGGGGGCTGTTGGCGATGTAGCGCTCCAGGCTCGTGCTCATCGCCGGGAAGCGGCCCTGCTCGAAGTTGATGTCGGCCGCATTGAGCCAGGAGCGGTGGTTGCCGGCGCCGGCGGAGCGCTCGTAGTAGCTCAGCGCGCGTCCCGGATCGCCCAGACGCCAGAAGCGCTCGGCGACAAAACGAAGATCCTCTTCCTTGTTGCCGCGCGAGGCGATCCAGGCGTCGTAGGTGGCCTCGGCGTCCGCCGGGCGGCCCCAGGTGGCGTAGAGGCTGGCAAGCGCCTCAACCACGCGGATATCCTGACGAGCCTGGCCTCCCAGGCGTTTGAGCAGGCGTTCGGCTTCTTCAAAAAAGCGTTCGCGCGTGAGCAGCGCCGTGATCTGCAGGACGCTGGAGGTCTCCATATCGACGGCCTGCAGGTAGGCCATAAAGGCCTGCAGCATCGCCTCGCGCTCTTTGAGTTCCATGAGCACCATGCCCAGCGCGAGGTTGGCGTCATCGGGGGTTTCGGCAAATTGAAGGGCGCGCTCATAGAGCGAGCGCGCCAGCGGGAGGTTGTTGCGTTGCTGGGCCCAGCTGGCCGCGCGTCCCAGCGCAAGGTGGGTCGGAGGGTTGTCCTCGACGAAGCGGTTGATGAGCGTCTCAACCTCATCGAGGCGCGCGCGGGCAGCCAGCAGGTTGGCCAGAAGTTCGGTCATCGGCCAGTCCAGCGCGACGGACTCCGAGGCGTCGAGCAAAAGGTTCAGGGCGACCTGGGGGGCGCCGTTGTCGGCGGCCAGACGCGCGACACGGGTGTAATCTGCGGCGGTGGGTGGAGCGGGGAGGTTGTCGATGGAGGCCCGCAGAGCAGCCTCAGCCCGCGCGGGTTGTTCGGCACTTACGTAGGCCCGGGCTGTGCGCGCATGGAGGCTAGCAAGCTCGGGGTGGGGCGGGTTGAGCAACCCGATGGCGTCGTTAAAAAGAGCGATCGCGGCGGTATAGGCCTCGAACTCTGAGGCTCGATCGGCGTAACTGGCCAGTCGACGGGAGCGTTCCTCGGTGTCGGGGGCGCGGGAGGCGGCGTCGCGCCAGACGCGCAGCGCCTCATCGGGAAGATCCAGCCTCAGGTAGAGCTCGCCGAGTTGGGCGGCACCGGCCTCAAAGTCGGGGTCCTCGGCGAGCGTACTTTCAAGGAGTTCGACCGCATCGACGTACTGGCGCCGCGCGACTCGATCGTCGGCGTAGGCCAGAGCGTCGGCGCGCAGGCGCTCCAGGGCAGCGGCGGGGTGATCGGGGTTGATGCCGCGCAACGCGCCGCGCAGCCTGATGAGGGTCGACACCTGCTGGCGAACTTCGGCGTGGGTGATGCCGGCTTCCAGGAGCTCGGCCAAAGACGCGTCATCCACCGCCGCAACATCGTGCTCGCGGGCGCGCAGGTACGCCAGCGCGGCCTCCGCCGGCTCGTTGAGCGCTTCATTGATGCGTGCAACCAGTGTGGAGGCGCGCGCGCCGAACTCCCCGGAGTTCTCCGCCAGGGTCGCCGGCCGCAGGGCCTGCTGATGGTTGCCCTGGGCCTCCAGGGCCTCGGCCAGGAGCAGGTTGGCGCGGGCGTCGGACGGCTCTTCGTCGAGCTGCTCGCGTGCGATTTGCTCGGCGCGGGCGGCGTCACCGGCGCGCAGGGCCTCTTCGCCCCGCTGTAGATCATGGGCGCAACCGGCGAGCAAAAGTGCCGCCAGGAGCCAGGCTGTGGAATGGGGGCGATGGCGCAGGAGAAACTTCATCATAGCGGACACGTCATTCTAGAAGGACAGGGGCGCGGCGGGTGAGAACACGGCCTTGTCGCCCCGAAATCTACTCATAGGATGTGGTCGCACAGCCCGCGCCGGGGTGCAAGAAGGGGGGGGATGCGGGCGCATCTGACGTGACCTACTTTACAAGGGGCACGCGTGTGCTAATGATAACGACCCGTTGGTGGGTTTTGAGTCCCGAACTTCTTCAGAAATCTCGAAACAAAAGGGTAACAATCGTGACGTCGAATGAAGACGAGTTGATGTCCTATGATGGCCTGGTCATTGAGCGCGGTGCGCGCCACTGCAAGATCCTCAATGAGGAGGGAGAGGTGGAGTTTCGGACCACGAACGTGCGCGACGCACAGCGCTTCCTGGAGCTGCTTGAGGAGCGCGACCGGTTGCAGAAGCTGCTCGACTCGCGCGGGATCGCTCCGCACCGCATCTACCTCCTGGCTGCCGAGGAAGAGAAACGCGGCCGGGTGAACCTCGATGGCGCGCCCGCCAAAGAGGTCGTGATCGTCGCCAAGAGCGAAGACAACGGCCTGGTGGTGCGCTCGCTTGCTGATGGCAAAGAGGAGATCGTCGACATGGACGAGCTCGAAGCCATTGAGGGCGGGCCCTATCTGCAGGCCTCCGAGGTTCAGGATGAGACGATGCTGGCACTGATCCGCTACGACCGCGAGGCTGAGACGGCGCACCTTGCACTCTTCCGCACGCAGGAAGGAGCCGATGAGATGGCCGGTGAGTGGGCCAAGGTCGAGGAGAACCCGGGCACGGAGTACCAGGCGTTGGTGGCCAACTCCGAGGGTGATGTGATCCTCTACCGCGCGGAAGCCACCGTCGAAGACTAAAACGTCTCCGGCAGGAAGAGCGCCCATAAAAAACCTCGCCGCAAGCTGGCGAGGTTTTTTTATGCATGTTGCGCGGCGACCCGGCGTCGCTGATGGCCGGGTCGCACCAGGGTGAGGTGATCAGAGGCGGGTGACTTCGCCGACGATCTGAGCCTCGCTGCCCTCGGTGAGGAAGCCTGCGTTTTTCCAGGCGTCCAGGCCACCGTCGAAGTCGGAGACCTTGCGGAACCCGAGCTCCTCGAGGATTTTTGCCGCGCGGGTGGACGCTTCGGCGTCGTGACTGTCGCCGTAGACGACGATGCGCTGATTCTTACCAAGATCCTTGCGGGCGCGTTCCTTGAGCGACTCCACAGGGATGTTGATTGCGCCGGGGATGTGCTCGCGCTGGTAATCCTCGGGGTTGAGAATGTCGATCAGTACGAAGTCTTCGCCTTCTACGATACGCTGTTGAAGCTCCGTGCTAGACATCAACCGTGCCATGAAGATCCTTTGTTCTGGGCCTGTTACGCCTTTTGTGTCCTCCAGATGCCCGCGGTATCGTAGCGAGGTCGGCCGGATTTGGGACAACGGCGCTCTCGGGGAGAGGGCCGCGACCGCGGGGCAGGACAGCTGCTGGCGAGTAATATAGTCGCCGGCAGCTCTTTAGCAACCGCGCATCCCCCGAGGGAGCGTTGTGGTTGCCTCGGGGCGGACTGCTCGTTAGGTTGCAGCCCGTTGAACGCTTTCGACGTGATGATACAACGGCTTCCCGCACTGGCGAGGGGCTTTGACTGGAGCTGTTTTCATGGTGAGCGCACGCTCGATGAGACGATGGTTCGGCGCGCTTGTGGCGGTGGTGGCCCTGTGTGTCTGCGCGCCGCTCTATGCGCAGGGGTCAGAAGAGGCGCTCGATACGGTGCGGGAGGCCAACGGTCATTACGATGCCGGAGAGTTCAGCCGCGCGCTGCTCAAGTACCGCCAGGCCTACGATGTGCTCGAGGATGTGCGCCTTCTCTACCGCATCGGCTTAAGCTACGAGAATCTTGGCAACTACGCCCGCGCCCGCCAGACCCTGTTGCGCTATCTGGAGCTCGATAAGGACAGCCCGGTCGAGGGGCGAGTGCGCGCCAAGATCGATCAGCTGCGTGATCTGGAGGAGAATATCCAGGCCTACCTGGTCATCGACTCGGTGCCGGCCGGCGCCACGGTCTACCTTAATGAGTATATGGGGGAGTCGGAGGGGCAGGCGCCGGTGACGATGCCGGTGGGAGCGGGAGAGAACGTTGTGACGCTGGTCTTCCCCGATCGGCAGCGCCTGCAGGCGGTGGTCGAGGTCGGGGCGGGCGCGACCGTCGAACGCATCTTTCAGGTCGGCAGCGCCGCACCTCCCCGCCAGAGTGAAGAACTTGCGAGCACGGAAACCACCGAGGTGGAGGTCGGCCAGCCCGAAGCGCCCCTGGTTGAGGGGCCCGCCGAAGATGGTTCTCTTGCGGAAGAGTCGGGCCCCGACGCAGCGGAGCCCGAGGTCGCGGAAGCCACCGGAGAGGAAGATGTGATTCCGATGCCCGGCTCCGAGCGAGCCATGGACCGCCCGGTGCGACTTGACCGGATCAGCGTCGCGCCGCCCTGGTGGGCCAACGCCCTTGCGGTGACGGGCTTTGTGGGAAGCGCGCTGTGCGGGGCCGGAGTGTACTCCGGGGCGCTCAGCGTCGGACAGGCCGTAGGGTGTGGGGTTGTCTTAACCGGTGCGGGCTTCTTTTTGCTCGGTCGGGACTGGAGCGGGCACCTGCCGCCGGCCTCCGCCGCTCCGGGGTTTGCAGGCGCTGATGAGGGCGCTGCGACCCGCGCTCTCGGCGTGAGCTTCAGCGGACGCTTCTAGCGCAGGCTCTTGCACCGAGGGCCCCCCGGTGGTAGGTCTGGCGCGAGATCTGGTCGTTGGTATTAACCTACTCTTCTTTGAGCTAATGATGTCCGAGCGCGCCCCCCAGCATATTTCTCGTAAAAAGACCCCGGTCTTCTGGGACTGGTGGTATGAGAACCCCGTCGAAATCATCATCGTGGCGATGGCGCTGGCGTTTTATGCCCTGACGCCCTGGAGCGGCTTCGGGGTCTCGGAGAAAGACGTCAGCAGCGCCGAGATCACGATCGTGCCCTGAGCCACCTGTGGCACGGGTGTAGGTAGGTGTGATGCCGGGCCCTTCGGGCCCGGTTTTTTTTTGTGGGCGAGGGCTCGCACTGCGGCGTGCGGCGTGTGCATCGACGCGGCGTCACAGGTAGCGGTCAGCGGTGCGGGGCACTTAGAAGGAGTGCCCGATGCTCAGGTAGAAGCCGTAGCCCGCCAGCGGTGCGGGGCACTTAGAAGGAATGCCCGATGCTCAGGTAGAAGCCGTAGCCCACGAGCAACTCCTGGATGGCATCGTCATCCTGAGGCACAAAGACACAGGCCTCGGTGCCCTGGGTGGAAGGATCGGCGCAGCGCCGAAAGCGCGGGTCCTGCGAGGTGTCGCTTAAGGTGTACGCGAAGTCCAGGCGCACCGGGCCCACCGGGGTGTTCCACCACACACCGGTCCCCAGGCCGTAGAGCAGGGAGGGGGCCAGCTGCGAAAAACTCACCGTGCCCTGGTCGTTGGCGGCGGTATCGAATTCGAGCTGACCGCGGAGGATGGTGGCCGCGTCGACAAAGATCGCGCCCCACACATCGCCGATCGAGAAGAGGTTGGGCACCAGGCGCACCCGGGGCTCCACCGACCATTCAAACTGGGTCAGCCCGCCCACCGGCACGGCTTCTCCGGAGGGGGTATAGAGTGAGAGACGCTGTCGGCCGAAGCTGCGCATCCCATCGGTACCGCCGCTGTAGAGGCGGTTTTGAATCGGCACGCCGGTGTCTCGACCGATGTTGTAGACGCTTCCCAGGCGGGTGCGCATCGCGAGCACCGAGCGGCCCAGAAGATCAAAAGGAACGTAGCCCTCCGCAGAGAGTACGGGCTTGATAAAGTCGAACTCACCGCCCACAGCGAAGCCGCCGGCTTCTTGAACCGTCAGGGCGACCAGGGCGCCGGAGGTCGGGTCGAGCACGTCGTTGCGCATGTCTAAGATCAGCGACTGCTCGAGGTATTCGAGCAAAAACTCCGTCTGGAAGTCCAGCCCCAGGGTGGTCGTGGAGACATCGACGAGCGACTCTTCGACGTTGAAGTAGTTGTAGTAGGCCACGTTGTAGGAGGCCTCCAGACGCAGCTTGCGGAAGATCGGACGGTCCAGCCCCACTCTCAGCGCGGGGTTCCACACCGAGAAGCCCTCGCGTACATCGCGCTCCACGCTGGCGATCAGGCGCAGGTTGGTGCGTCGCTCGATAAACTGGGGCTGGGAGAAGCGCAGCTCGCTGGAGAGGATCGCCCCGCGGTTGACCAGATCGGCGCTGGGGATAAGCCCGGGAGCCCAGGCGTAGCCCGCGGCATTGAAGTGGTCCAGGCGTCGCAGGCCGCCCAGGAAGTTACGCGCCGACCAGTTGAGGAGCCCGCGCACGTCCTGCCGGGCGCTCTCCACGGCCAGGCCCGCTCCCACGCGCAGGTTGTACTTTTTGGCCTCTTTAAGGCGAACCACCACCGGGACTTCCGGGTCGAGGCGGCTGCGGCGCTCGGCTTCGAGCTGGGCGCTCTCCAAGAGGGTACTGACGCCCAGCGCTCGCTCGCGCGGGGAATCCTCCGAAGTTTCGCTGCTCTGCGAGGCGTCCTCCCGATTCGCCGCGCCATCATCACCGGGAGCGATGGCCGCATCAACTCCGGGGCGAGGACGGGCATCGACGCCGGCCTGGGGGTCGCTGTCGTCGGGAATGTTGCTCTCTTCGAGAAGATCCTCCAGGCGGTCGCGATCGTCGGCTTCCTCCAGGGTAAATTCGCGGGCTTCGTGGGCCGGGAGCACCGTGACCAGCCCGAAAACGCCCAGTTCGTAGACGTCCTCCTGGGTTTCGTTGAGGCGTTGCGGATCGTAGCGCTCACCGGGCTCCAGGGTGATGGCTTCGCGCACATAGCGCTCCTCGACGTCTTCCAGCCCGAAGATATGAACCTCTCCGAAGCGGGAGCGGGGGCCGGCGTCGATGAAGAAGAAGACATCGGCCTTTTGCGATTCCGGGTCGACAAAGGCCCGCCCACTGACGGCGGCATAGGCGTAGCCGGCCTCGCGCAGCCTGCGGCCCAGGGCATCGCGGGTGGTCAGGTAGTCATCCTGGGTAAAGATCGCGCCCTGGTTGAGCGGAAGTTCCTTCAGCAGAGCGTCGCGGGAGAGCTCCGATGAGGCATCCAGTCCCTCAAGCTCAATGCGCTCAATGCGGGTGGGTTCGCCCTCGTCGATGGTCACCCGCACGCTGATCGTGCTCTCCTGCGGGTTCTCGATAATCGACTCTGAGACGATGCTTGCGCCGAAATATCCCCGACGCTGGTAGAAGGTCTCGATGCGTTCGCGGTCGCGCTGCCAGCTAAACTGGTTGAAGTACTGGCGCTCGGCGCCGATGAGCGGGAGCCAGGGCACGGCCGCCCGCCAGCCCGGATCTTCGCGCGTGGCAAGTCCGTCGCGAAGTTCGCTTTCGGAGACCTGTTCGACGCCCCGCAAGTCCACCTGGCTGATGCGTAGATCGGTCGTCCCCGGCACGATGTAGTCGCTCTTGGAGGTGGTTGCGCAGCCGGTACACAGCGCCAGCCACACGACACCCGCAAGTGCGACGCGATGGGATGGGACAGAAGCCATAGCGCGACACCACGTCAATCAGTCAAAAACACTACTCGGAGAAGAATCCGTCGAAGGGGTCGTCCCTGGCCGGCTCTTCGGGGCGAGGATCAGGCGTCGGGCGCACTGTCGGCTCCGGTTGGGGCCTGGGCTCAGGGCTGACCTCGGGACGGGGGCGTTTCTCGGGAGAACGCCGGGGCGCTTTGGGCGAAGGCCGAGCCTCGGAGCTTCGATCCGCCTCGGCGCTGGCATGCAAGGCTTCGGCAGTCTGGCGAGCCCGTGAGGCGACCGGGGCCGCCAACGCCCGAGCGTCTCCCCGGGCCTGCTCGTGGGCACGCTCGGCTTGCAAGGCGTGATGCTCGTCCTCAACCGCGACCTGCGAGGCAACGTCGTCACCCTTCGCGGGTTGGGAAGGTTCCTCGACCGAGAGCTCCCCGCTGGCTGTCGGAGCAGCCGGGGGCCGCGTGAGTACGAACGCGGCGCCTGTGATCGCGAGCACCACCAGCGCCTTGAGAATCATCGGCGCGCGGGAGCGCCGGCCGAAGGTGATGGGCGACAGATCATCGAGATCGTCGATGGGCGTGCTCAGCGAGGCCAGGGGAGGATGGGTCTGCGTCTCGGTAAGCGTGAGCTCCACACCGGGCGGCTGCTCGACTGGCTGTGCATCGGGAGTGGCCGGGCCCGGCGCGCTGGCCAGAACTTCGGGGTTAAGCTCAGCGAGCAGCGTTTCAAAAAGTGCGCGTGCGGTGCTGGCATCGGCGGGGCGGTCGGCCGGCTCCTTTGCCAGCAACGAGGAGATCGCTCGCTCCAGCGTCACAGGCAGGTTGCGGTGCTGGCTTAAGGGAGGGATCTCATTGACGACATGCGCCATTAAGATCGCCATGGGCGTCTCGGCCGAGAAGGGGGGGCGACCGCCGACGAGCTCATAGAGGATGCAACCCAGGCTGTAGAGATCGGCACGACCGTCGACGGCGTGGCCCTGGCATTGCTCCGGGCTCATGTACTGCGGGGTACCAAAGACCTGGCCTGTGCGCGTGACCTGGGTCTCCGCGCCCAGGACTTTGGCAATGCCGAAGTCGAGCACTTTAACGAAGGTGCCCCCGCCGGGGATGTCGAGCAGAAAGATGTTGTCGGGCTTTAAGTCGCGGTGGACGATGTTGGCGTCGTGAGCCGCCGAGAGCGCCGAGGCGATCTGCACGCCGATGCGCAGGATCTCTTCAAAGGTGAGGTTGCCCTCTTTGATGCGCTCGCTGAGCAGCGTGCCCACCAGGTATTCCATCGCCAGGTAGAGGGTGCCATCTTCATCCTGGCCAAAGTCCAGGATCGTCACGCTGTGCGGATGGTTGATGGTGGTGGCGATGCGCGCTTCGCGAAAGAAGCGGTCGACGAAGTCGTCCGTCTCACTGAGGTTTGCCCGCAGCGTCTTGATCGCCACCTGGCGGTCGACGCTGCGCTGATGGCCCAGATAGACCGCACCCATGCCGCCAGCGCCGATGGCCTTCTCGATGATCCAACGTCCGTCGAGCACGCGTCCGAGCATCGGGTCGTCCCCCTCGGGGCGACTCAGGCGTAACTTCATGCCGTCATGCGGGCAGTAGACGACGTCGTCGCCGTAGCTGCGCTGACAGGTTGGGCAGATCTTTTGCATGAACGCTCAGAATGAGGACGCCCCCCTTGCGGCCGGGCTCCCCGGCGAAGGTTAGAGGCGGTTGACTTTGGGGCGAGGCCCATCATCGAGCAGCTCAATGGAGGGGCGTCGGGGCTCTGGAGAAGCTTCCTCCTCGGCGGGCTCCTCAGTCTGGGAGACCTCCTCGGAGGGCCGTGGACGCCGCTCGGGGCGAGGGGCGCGTCGGGTGGGACGCTGCTCCTCGGCGGTGAGCTCATAGCTGAGTTCCTGACGCAGGCCACGCTCCGGGTCGATGGGAATGCGCACATCAAGCGGCTCGTACCCGTCAAGACGAAGGCGGTAGGCCAGGGGAGCGCTTCCCGGGGCCAACGAGAGGTTGTAGGGCGTGGTGCCCAACGTATGCTCTCCCTCCAGGATCGTGGCGCCCGGGGGTTCCGTCGTCAGTCGCAGGATGATCGTATCGTTGACGGCCACCACCGTCGGTTCGGTGACTTCGGGTTCGGCAGGCTCCTCGGCGATCGGAACCACGTGCTCGGCGGGAATCGCGATGAGCTCGGGGGAGGGCTGGGGCGCGTTCTGCTCCTGACCCCGCAACACCATTACGCCCAGCAGAAGAACGAGGATCAGCGCGAGCACGACCGCGGCGATAAGTCCCTTGTTCGCACCGCTCTTCGACGGAGCCTGGGCGGCCGATGCGCCGGGAGGCATCGCTTGGCCTGTGCCGGTAAACTGACCGTTCCCTGTGAAGTTGCCGGTGCCGGTGAACTGGCCGTTCCCTGTGAAGTTGCCGGTGCCACCAAAACCTCCGACTGCTGCGCCGGGCATGGAGGGGGCAAAGTGGTTGCCGGTCGAGGTCGGCGAGGCGATGCCTGCGGCCAGAGCTGCGTGATGTTTGCTCAGCGCGCTCTCAAGCTCTTCGCGCAACTCCTCGGTGGTCTGCGGTCGGGCACCCGGATCTTTGGACATCGTGCGGCGCACGACGTGCTCGAGCGCCAGCGGGATCATATCCAGCGCCTGCTCCGAGAGGCGCTCCGCGAAGGGAGGCGGCGGATCCTGGGCATGGCTGATCATCAGCGCGGTGGTCGTCGGCCCCTGGAAGGGGGGCTCGCCACAGAGCATCTCAAAGATGATGCAGCCCAGGCTGTAGATGTCGCTGCGATGGTCGACGCTCTGCGAGAGGATCTGCTCGGGCGACATATAACGCGGCGTGCCCACAATGCGGCCATCGCCGGTGAGCTGAACGTCATCTTCGCCACCGACGGCTTTGGCGATACCGAAGTCGAGAACTTTGACCACGTCCGGGTCGCCGTCGACTTCGATCAGGAAGATGTTGTCGGGTTTGACATCGCGGTGGACGATGCCGTTTTTATGCGCCTCGGCCAGCGAGCGGCAGATCTGCGAGGCGATATGCACCGCGCGTTTTGGCGAGAAGGGTGCCTCGGTCTTGATGGCCTCGGTCAGTGTGCGCCCGGCGAGCATCTCCATGGTCAGGTAGAGAAACCCGTCGTCGGTCTGGCCGTAGTCGAAGACGGTGACCGTGTTGGGGTGGCGCAGCTGACTGACGGTCAGGGCCTCGCGCTCAAAACGCGCGGCCGTCACCGGGTTGTGGGAGGGAATGTACTTGAGGGCGATGCGCCGGTTCATATTGCGCTGAATCGCCTCATAGACCGCCCCCATGCCCCCGAAGCCCATCAGGCTGACGATCTCGTAGCGATCGGCCACGGTCTGGCCCACGAGCTTTTCGTAGAGCGCTCGGCGTTGGTCGCGAGAAGAGGACATAGGTTCGGTCTTGGGGAGCAGGTGCGCGCCGTCATCTGGCGGCGCGTCCGAGGGTTCAGAAGCCGAGGGTCAGGCCAACGCCCGCGCTGCCTTTGCCCACCCAGGGGGTGAGCACGGAGCGGGAAGCCCGGGGGGAATCTTCGACGCTGTCAGCGCTGACAATCAGGTAGATGCCCAGAGCTGTGACAGCCGCGCCGGAGATGTAGAAGACGTCGGCCACCAGCGCCTGAGTGCGCGCGCTGTCGCGCGCGCCCAGGCGATCGTCGTAGCTGAGCTGCGTGTCGGCGATGCTGTCCGCGTTACCGCTGGCCATCAGCCCCATCACAACTCCTCCGCCGATCAGGGCCACGCCGCCGGCGGTGGTCAGGATGCCCGGGGTGCGGTTGGGCGGCGCCGGCTCAGGAGTCGCAATGGGCGCGCTCTGAGGCTCTTCCGGTGTTGCCGCGCCATCTTCGCGGGCCTGCATCGACTGAATCTCGCGCAGCGACTGCACCCGCTCCATGGCGTGGGAGCGTGCCTCGCTCTCCACATCAGGGGCGACCATAAAGCGCTCGTACTGCGCGATCGCCTCATCCCACTGCTCCATCTGCTCGTAGCAACGGCCGATGTTGTAGAGCAGGTTCGGTACCGGGTCGAGCGCGTAGGCCTGCTCAAAGAGCTCAATGGCTTTGTCGTAGTCGCCGGTGCGGAAACTCTGCGCGCCTTCGGCCGAGAGGCTCTCGACCTGTCGCGCGATGTCGGCCGCATCCGCGTCCGACTGCGCCATCACCTGGGTGGGAACTCCGGTGGACATCAGGGCCACCAACAGCCCGACTCCGATAAACTTTCGCATGGCCATCATCTTTAGGAGGGTCGAAGTAGTTGAGAGTGGCGGTGCTCGCCGGCGATGATAGCCCCACAGCCGAGGTGATGTCTAGCGCCGGGGTAGGACTTCGCCTTTCTGGACAGCGTTGGACTGCGCGCCGACAATCGCGCCAGTGGCGGCCACCGCGTTCGTGGGGGACGTCCGCACGGTAGAATCACGCTGATACGATGGAGACGAGCATGGATGGTGATAACCCCGAAGAGCAGGGCGATCGGACCCGTGCGATCGCCGAGCAGAAGACCGAGCCTCTCGGCGCGCTCGATGACCCATCGACCACGATCGATCCGCCGGTAGAGAGCGCCTCGCCGATCTTCTCGGTGCGCCAGGGGCTGGGGACCTTTGCCGGGGTGTTTCGCCCTACGGTGCTCACGATCTGCGGTGTGATGATGTACCTGCGCGAGGGCTGGTTGGTGGGGCAGGCCGGGCTTCTGGGCGCACTGGGCTTGATCCTTTTGACCTTCGCGATCACCGGGACGGCGGCGATGTCGCTCTCGTCGATCACCACCAACATCCGGGTGGGGGCCGGCGGGGTGTTCTCGATCATCAGTCAGTCGCTGGGGCTGGAGCCAGGCGGGGCTATCGGAATTCCGCTCTATGTGGGACAGGCGCTCTCGGCGGCGCTTTATATCTACGGGTTCACGGAGGCCTGGGGCTACATCTTCCCGGAGCATCCGCCGGTGGCGGTGGCCTACGCCGTTTTCGTGCTGGCCTTTGCTGCGACACTCATCTCGACCAGGCTGGCGTTTCGGCTTCAGGGATTGGTGATGATCGTCATCATCGCCTCCTTGATGTCGATCGCGCTGGGGCTCACCGGGATGGGGCAGGGCGGTCATGCGGAGCTGCGCAATCCGGAGCTCTTTGGCAGCTTTGAGGCCGGCGGGTTCTGGATCCTCTTCGCGATCTTCTTTCCGGCCGGAACCGGGGTCAATGTAGGGGCGAGCATGTCCGGGGCGCTGGCCAACCCTCGGCGAAGTATCCCGCGGGGAACGATGGCAGCAGTGCTCGCCGCGCTGTGCATCTACGTCTTTCTGGCGTTCTGGTACTCGATGGTGGCCAGCCCGCAGGAGCTCCGGGAGAACGCGCTTGTGGTCGTGGACTACGCCGCCTTCGGGGAGCTTGTGTTGGTGGGGATTCTTGCCTCGACCTTTACCGCCACCCTGAGTTCGCTGGTGGCCGCACCCCGGGTGCTTCAGGCGTTGGGGTCGCATAGCATTTTGCCCAGAAGTGCATTTTTCTCGCATGTCACCGGGGGCGGGGAGCCGCGCAACGCCGCGCTCTTTACAGGTGGGTTGGTGGCCATCGCGCTGATGCTCGGGAGCCTCGATCGCATCGCGGTGCTCATAACGATGTTCTTTTTGTTGACCTACCTGACGATCAACCTGGTGGTGCTGGTCGAGCAGAGCCTGGGGATGATCTCGTTTCGCCCCACCTTCCGCGTGCCCCGGGCGGTGCCGGTGGTCGGGGCGGCTCTGGCGTTGCTGGCGGTCTTTGTGATCAGTCCGGCCTTTGCGCTGGTCGCCCTCTCGGTGATCGGCGGAATCTATGTGGTGCTGGTGGGACGACGGCTGGAGACGCCCTGGGAGACGGTACGAAGTTCGATCTTTGTGTCGCTGGCCGACTGGGCCGCCAAACGTATTGCCCGCGGACCCCAGGAGGCCAACGAGCGTAGCTGGAAGCCCGATCTGCTCGTGCCGGTGGAGAGCCGCACCCAACTCGATGGGCAGTTTCGATTCTTAAGGCTGCTCACCGCGCCGAAGGGCTCATTGCAGGTCGTCGGTGTGCTCAGTCGGGAAACCTATCCCGAGAGTCAGGAGACGACGGCATCGGTGGCGCATGAGGCTGGCGAGGCGGTCGAAGAAGATGCGCACGCGCGTTATCGGCCCCGGCGGCGCAGCGGCGAGCATAAGACCATCCCGGGGATGGGCGCGGGACGGCTCCCGACTGCGGCGATGGCCGCGATCCGCCAGCGCGCGCTGGGCGATCTGGGGGCGGTTGCCGCCGACTTTCAGCGTGAGGGGCTCTTTGCGACGGCCGTTACCATTGAGGCCAGCACCTACCCGGCGGGCGTTGATATGGCCTCGGCGGTGATGCAGGGGAGCTACTTCCGGCCGAACATCCTCTTTATCAACGCCGATATGTATGACCAGCCCACGCTGCAGGAACTTCTGGATGTGGCAATCACCCGGAAGATGGGAGCGGCTTTTCTCTTTGAGCACCCGGAGTCGTCGCTGGGCCATGAGCGTCGCATCAACGTCTGGGTTCGTGATCAGAGCCCGAGCTGGCCGGTGGGGCTGCGCCTGGCCAACCTCGATCTTTCGCTCTTGCTCGGCTACCAGGCCCATCGCAACTGGCAGGGCTCGTTGCGTCTGCTGACGGTATGCCCCGACCCCGAAGAGACCGACAACGCGCAGCGCTACCTCCAGCTTCTCATTGATGATGCTCGCCTTCCCCGGAGCACCGAGTCGTGGGTGGAGAGCGGTAGCTTCATGACATGGATCGCCGAATCGCCTCGCGCCGACCTCCAGATCATGGGGCTGGCCGATACCATCGACCGCGGTTTTATGGAGCGGATGGTGCAGCTCACGGGCAGCTCGGTGCTTTTTGTACGCGATTCCGGCAACGAGAGCGCCCTGGCCTGACCCCGCGCCGCCCCTCGCGGGGGAGGGGCGGCGGACGACCAGGAACGCTCCTTCCTCTCAGCGAGGTTATTTGGAGCGGGTCAGCGCGAGCCAGCTCAGCTCGGTCTGGCCGCTCAGGCGGATGCGGCGTAACGCCAGATCCAGCACCATGATCGCCAGGGCAACCAGCAGTGCCCAGGGCCAGAGCTGGCGCCGGTAGCGGACTTCCTCGCCATCGGCGTCGAAGATCGCCTCCGGGCTCGGGTCCATCTCCCCCTTACCCATGGCAACGATCTGGGCGATGAGCGCCTCGTTGGGCTCCAGGTAGGTCATCTCGCGAGGATAGGGGTAGGCCAGGCTGGCCTGGCTCACTGCGAAGGTGTCGCCCGCGCGATCGTGCTGCGCGGCCAGCTGGTACGCGCCGAACTGAGGCAGCGGGAAGCTGGCCTCATACCGCCCCGGTGCGCGTTGGTGCAGCGTGACCTGGGAGTCGTTGCCCTCGGGGTCAGTGACGCGCAGCACGCTGTCGAGATCGTTGATGAAGCGGTCATCTTCACCGATGGCGTCAACCATCACCCGGGCGCGCTCCCCGTCGAGCACGACACGCATCGGAAGGCGATCGCGATCGTCGGTGCGCATCGTATCGCGGATAAGCTGTGCCCAGAGCTGCGCGTAGCCGGGCCAGCGCACCCACTCGGCGCCCCAGCGGTTTTTCAAGTCCGAGGTGAACGCGGCGGTTTTGCCCAGCCCCACCCGCCAGCGTGCAAGGAGCGGGTCGCCGCCCTCAACCGTGAGCAGCACCTCGGACTGGGGTTTGGGCCTGGTCGTCACATAGCCCAGAAGGTAGGGCGCGGCGTTCCAGGCGATGCCCTCAAGAAGTTGCGCTCGCCCGGCGACCTGCGCGCGAATCGGTTCCTCGGCCAGCGCCGAGCGTGCCACGGTGCGTGTCTCCTGGGTAAAGATCTGCGGGACGTTGTAGGGGTTGTTGGTGAAGTGGTAGCGCCCCGAGCCCCGCTCGGCGATGCGACGCAGCATCGAGGTCTCCGCTCCGTCGCCCACCGCGACGGTGGTCACCGTGATGTTCTCGATGCGCATCGCCGGCATAATGCGCGTGAAGATCGTGCCCGGCTCCGACATCCCGTCGGTCAGCAGGATGATGTGCTTGACCCGCGCCGAGGCAAAGGCCAGCTGCTCGTAGGCTTCGTTGAGCGCAAGCTCAATATCGGTGCCCCCGCGGACCTGAAGGCGGTTGATCGCGCTGAGGATGCGGGAGCGGTTGGCGGCAGGCTGCAAGCGCACAATGGGATCGATGTCGTTATCAAAGGCCAATACCCCGACCTGATCGCCGGGCTGCAGTACTTCCACGGCGGCGCGCGCGGCGTCTTTGGCCAGCGCGATGCGGTCACCGGACATCGAGCCCGAGCGGTCGATGACCATCAATAGCGCCAGCGACGGCGTTTCGCGCTGACGTTCGCCCTCAAAGCTTACCGGCATCAGGCGTTCTACCGCGCTGTCTTCCCATTTGCCGGGGCCAAAGGAGTCCTGCCCCCCGGCCATGATCAGGCCGCCGCCCAGGTCGCGCACGTAGCGGGTAAGAAGATCCTGCTGCGCGTCGCTGACGTGACGTGAGTGCACATCGGAGAGGAGCACAAGATCGAAACGATCGAGTTCTTCTTCGGTGCGAGGAAGTCCGGCCGGGCTGCGCGTCTCCACATCGAAGTTCTCATTGCGCAGGGCGCGCTCCAGGTGATGGCGCGAGCGCATCTCGCCCTCCACGTAGAGCACCCGCGCTTTGCCGCGGATATGCGCGCTGTACATAAAGCTGTTGTTGGCCGCGTAACCGTCCGGGCCGTTGACGCTCATCTGGAGGCGAAACTGCCGAAAGCCCGGTTCGTAGACTTCCGTTTGAAAGCGAATCTCGGTGACGCCGCGCTGCAATTCGACCTCTTGCTCACCGTCGCGGTACTCGTTCTGCCAGAGCGTCAGTCGGGCGGTGGTGGCGTAGGTCGAGAAGACGCGCGCTACCAGGTAGAAGGGGGCGCCCAGCTCGATGTTTTCGGGCACGTCGACCGCCTCAATGAGCACCTCCGCAGGCTGTTCGTAGTCGAGGGTTGCGGCGTAGAGACGGATGCCAAAATCGGCGGCGCGGTTGGCCTCGGCCAGCACATCGCCACGGGTCTGGTTGCCATCGCTGATCACGACCAGACGTTTGAGATGATCGTCGGGGAAGAGACCGTACGCCATGCGCAGCGCGGCGCTGATATCGGTCTGCAGGGTGGGGTCGTCGGAGAGCTCCTGCAGGTTGGCCGAATCCTGGTCGCCTTTGTCGGCTTCGCCGCCATCTTCTGCGGGCTCGGCGTTGGCCTGGCGTGCGGGGCGAGGGAGCTCGGCGTAGGTTCCGTCGGCCCCGGGATCGATCTGGTAGGGGCGATCGGCAAACCCGATGACGCGAACCTGATCGTCGTCGGTGGCTGCTTTGACATAGGTGTTGATGCGCTGGCGGGCCTGCTCCAGCGCTTCGTCCGGGAAGGAAGCGGAGGTGTCGACGACGATGATCGTGGCGATCTTGGAGTCGAAACTCGTGACGACCGGTTGCATCAGCGCCAGCGTCAGCCCGGCCAGCACCAGCGCGCGAAGGGCGGCGTTGAGCACGCGCTGGTAGAGGGGAAAGTCCGAGAGGGTGTAGCGCGCCACAATCGCCAAAAGAGGCAGCACGAGGAGCAGCCCGACATAATCGGGCGCCATAATTTCAAAGGTGCGCTCCCCGTAGACCAGGCTCCAGGTCTCGGCGGGCGCCCACACCACGGTGGTGAGGTACGCCCACAGGCCAGCCAGCCAGACCACGCTCAGGGCTGCCCAGAAGAAAATTTTGGAGAGTAAAGATCGTGAGCCGATCATTCTGTCCACCTGCGGTTGTAGGTGAGCCACTCCAAAAGCAGCAGGCTCATGGCCAGCAAGACCAGCCAGATCCAGATCTCGCGCCGTTCAAAGACAAGGCCCTCCGCGTCACGGCCAACCTCGCGCTCACCAAGCTGGAGCTCCGCCGGGGCGATGCGGCTCTCCTCGGGGCTTGCAAGGTTGGCGGCGACGGCCACAGGCTCCTCCCCTCCGGGGGTGAGCACGTAGAAGCCGGGCTGGTCGGTGTAGAAGACCGCCTCGCCACGATGAATCGCCGCGCTGCGAACCTCGCCATCGGGGGCGGTGACCCGCGCCTCCCCGGTGTTGCGGGGCACCGGAATGTGCACCGAGCGGCCGGTCTCAAAGGCGTACATCAGATCGACGTCGTCCTGAGCCAGGTAGTCGATGATGTTGAGAATGAAGATCGGAAAGGCCACACGCAGCGGGAAGTCGCTCTCCCGAAGATCAAACCCCACCGCGATCAGGCGTCGATCGTCGAGCTTACGATCCACGATGACGGCCTGCCCGAACGAGCTGGCAACGGCGGTGTCGCTGGCCTCGCGTCGAAAGGTGGAGGTCCGCGCGATGTTGAGATCCTGGAGGTTGATCCAGCGCATCAAAGGATGACTTGACGCCACATCGGTGAGGATCGGTTTGTCATCCACGCCACGGATTGCGATGGGGGAGCTTTCGGCCGGAGGATGAAAGAAGACCAGATCGCCGGAGGCGGGAAGTGGGGGGGCGACGTTATCGAAGAAGGTCACGTCAAACTCGGCCTGCGGGTCGTAGCGCTCCGGGTTGATGCGGGTTACCTCGATGTGTGTGTTGAGCAGAAGCGGCCCCTCTAAAAAGAGGTTGCCGGTGGAGACGACCTGCACCCGAAGTTTACGAGCCTGCGGCAGCACTGCGTAGGCGCGATCATCAAGCGGGAAGACGTCTTCGGCGTCGGCCGTGGTCACACGCACACGCGCTTCAAGCCGCTCACCGGCAAAGGCCTGTCCCGGGTAGAACTGCCGATGAATCTCACCGGCGGCCAGCTCCAGGGGCAGCGTCTCGATGATGCGCCCCTCGCTCATCAGCTCCAGGCGCGCCTCGACCGGGCGATCAAAGGTGCTGGTGATTTCGACAAAGACCTCGTGATCGAGGCGGTTGGAGGGGTAGCGCCGCGCGTTAAATCCGGTGATCGCCAGGTTCTCGGAGCGCTCGCCAGGGGCGATGTGGCGCACCCGCACCGCCTCGCCAGGGTCAAACTCGGAGAGGTCGAGGTTTTGCAGGCCGGCACCGTCGCTGAGCACGATAAGCTCGGCGTCACCGCGGTCGCGAAGGCTGTCGCGCGCAAAGCTCAGGGCCTGGCCGAAGTCGGTAGCGTTGGCGCTGAGTGTGGCCGCGCGCAGCGCGGCTTCCAGTGGCTGCGTCTCACGTACAAAAGGGCCAAGCGGCTGCACCCGGTTGTTAAAGAGCGCGACCATCACCCGGTCGTCGCCTCCCACACTCCCCAGCAGCTCCAGGGCCTGCGTACGCGCGACTTCAAAGCGGTTAAGCCCACCGGTCACGTCCGTCGCCCCCATGCTCGCCGAAGTATCGAGCATGATCAGAAGATGGCGTCCTTCCACAACCTCGTCGGCCGAGCGGGGGCCCAGGGCGGCCACGCCGATCAGCGCGGCGATGATCATAAAGAGCAGCCAGGAGAGCAGGCGCTTAAAGCGTCGCCACCAGTCGGTCTGGCGCTTCTTCTCGGCCAGCACTCGGCCCCACAGGGCGGAGTAGGGCACTTGCACCCGGCGCTTTCGCAGGCGCAGCAGGTAGAGCAGCGTGATGAACACCGCCACAAACCCTGCCACTCCGAGCACGGTCTCTATGGGCAGACCGGTCCACTGCATCAACAACTCCCCTTCATTTCAGAAAACCTCCAGCCCGGAAGACCCGCAAAATCAGCTCATCGAAAGGTTGCTGAATCGGGGCTCGGAAGTAGAGGATCTGCCGGCTCTTACAGTAGCCCTCAAGTTCGGTGCAGAAGTCTTCAAAGACCTCGCGGTAGGCCTTGAGCATCGCCGGGGTTACCGTGATGTCGCGGGCTTCATCGGTCTCACAGTCCACAATCTGGACTTCTCCATGGAAGTCCAGGTTGAGTTCACGCTCGTCAAAGAGCTGAATGACCATCGGTTCAAAGCGGTGGTAGCGCAGGGCATTGAGCCCTTCTTCGACGCCGTCGGGGTCGTAGAAGTCGGAGATGACCACGGCCAGGCCGCGGCGCTTGTTCTGGCTGACAAAGGTCTTAAAGGCCTGGCGCAGCGAGGTGTGTTCGCCGGCCTCACAGGCATCGAGGAAGTTGAAGATCTTAAAGATCTGCGCTTTGCCCTTGGCCGGTGGAAGGCGCCCCTCAACCTTCGAGGAGAAGGGGATGATGCTGACCCGGTCCAGGTTACTGAGCCCGATGTAGGCCAGGGCTGCGGCCACCTGACGGGCGTAGTTCCACTTGTTGGGCCGGCCCAGGTGCATGGAGCGGCTGGCGTCGACCAGAAAGTAGATATGCAGATCCTCTTCTTCTTCGTAGAGCTTCAGGAAGAGGCGCTCGGTGCGACTGTAGACGCGCCAGTCCAGGCTTTTGACGTCGTCGCCCGGGGAGTAGACGCGGTAGTCGGCGAAATCGAGACCCGATCCCACGATCTTCTTCTGACGTTTGGCACGCTGGCCGCTGGCGGCCATCTTGCGCGAGACGATGTAGAGGTAATCGAGTTTCTTGAGAAATTCGTCGTCGAAGCGCGCGTCGTCGGGATGTTGGCGAGATGGCTTGGCCACGGGGACTCACAGCTGGGGCGAGGGGGGACAACGAAGAGCATGCGGCGGAGCGCGGGCGGGTCAGGTCAACCGATGTGTCAGGTCGACTCCGGGGTCGCCTCGATGATCTTCTGCACGATGGTGTCGGTGGAGACGCCCTCGGCTTCGCCCTCGAAGTTGAGGATGACGCGGTGGCGAAGGGCGTTCTGGGCGCTGCGACGCACGTCTTCGCAGCTGACGTTGAAGCGCCCCTCAATCAGCGCGCGCACCCGGGCGGTGGTCATGATGGCCTGTGCGCCACGGGGGGACGACCCGAAACGCACATACTTGCGGGTGATCTCCGGCGCGCCCGGATGTTCGGGGTGGGTGCCCTGGAGGATGCGAAGGGCATAATCCTGGACGTGGCGCGCCACCGGCACCTCGCGGGCAAAGCGCTTCATCTCCAGCAGGCGCGCCTTGTCGATCACCGGATTGACCTCGGGATGCGAGACCTGGGTGGTGCGCTCCATGATGCTGTGCAGCTCGTCGAGGTCGGGGAACTTCACCACCAGCTTAAAGAGAAAGCGGTCAAGCTGGGCCTCGGGCAGCGGGTAGGTGCCCTCCATCTCCAGCGGGTTTTGCGTGGCCAGGACGAAGAAGGGATCATCGAGCTTGTACGTCTCCTTACCCACGGTGACGCTGCGCTCCTGCATCGCCTCCAGCATAGCGGACTGGGTTTTGGGCGTGGCGCGGTTGACCTCGTCGGCGAGCACGATGTTCGAGAAGATGGGGCCACGCTCAAATTTGAAGTGCTTCTGGCGATCTTCGCCCTCGACGATGATGGTAGCGCCGACGATGTCGGTGGGCATCAGGTCCGGGGTGAACTGAATGCGCGAGAAGTTCAGGCCCAGCGCCTCCGAGAGGGTACGCACGAGCATCGTTTTTCCCAGCCCGGGCACGCCTTCGAGCAGCACGTTGCCTCCGGCCAACATGACCTGGATGACCCCGTTAATAATGTCGCGCTGGCCCACGATCATCTTGCCGATTTCTTCGCGGATGCGGCCGGCGTCTTTCTGAAACGCCTGAACTTTTGCCTGCACCGAGGCGTCGGGGGTGGTGTTTTCACTGGACATAAGTGGAAGTCTCCAGAGACGTGGAAAGGCTCAAAGCGACCGATTAAGGCTGCTGGGGCCGGATCAGTTGAAAGTAGCGTTTGATGAAGAAGCGGTAGCCGTCGGGCACGTTTTCGCGCTCCATGACCTCTTCGGCCACGGACTCATAATCGGCGAAGACTTCCTGGTACTCGGCCGAGGCGAATCCTTCTTCGCTGGCACCGCGGATGATCTCGGCGCGGGACTTGCCGGAGGAGCTCTCCTGGCCCCGGGCCTGCTCCTGGACGCGCTCGCCATCAAGCTCCCCCTCGCCGGAGCCCTGAGCCTGCTCGTCGGGGCCGTCGCCGCCGGGGGCATCGCTTTCACCCGGGCGGTACTCGCCACCGCCGGTTTCCCCCTCGGTGTTGGGCTCGCCGCTCTCACCGCCGGGGGCCGGCTCCGCGCCGGGTTGCCCCGCGTTTTGAGATTGGCCTTCTTCGCCTTGAGCTTGCTCGCCCTCGACACCGGGCTTTTCTTGCCCCTCCTGGCCCGACTCTCCTTGCTGGCGAGCGCGTTCTTCGTCGAGCTGCGCGTCGTCGCGAGCTTCGGACTCCCCGCGGGCGCGATCCATAAAGTCCTCGACCTGATCGCCGCGGCGCTGCTCTTCTTCGCTGGCTTCGCCGGAGCCGCGTGACATGCTCTCGCGCATCTCCTGCATCTGTTGGCGGATCTCCTCGCGTTGCTGCTGTGAGGATTGTTGCTCATCGGCCTCGGAGAGCTGCTCGGCGGCGTCCTCCATCTTACGGCCAACTTCGTTGCGGTAATCGGGACGGTCGCCGGTTTTTTCTTCAGCCTGACCGGCGATGCCTTCGTCGCCATCCTCGCTGCCTTTGGCTTCGTTCAGGTACTCGTTGACGACTTCGTCGAGGTCGCGGGAGAGGCGCTCAAGCTGGTTTTTGGCCTCGGAGTTGTCGAACTCCTCGCGGGCGTTCTCAGCGTTGGAGAGCATCTCTTCAGCCTCATTGAGAAGCGCCTGCTGCTCCTCGCTGAGGTTGCCCTCATCGCCAAACTGTTCGGCGAGCTTCTCGAGCGCGTCGCGGTGTTTTTCAACGAGCTCTTGCAGACGTTCGTCTTCGGCGTTGAGCTTGTCGGAGAACGTCTCAAAGAGCTCCGCCAGACGTTCGGCGCGCTCCGGCGAGATGCCCTCCTCCTTGATGGACTCTGCGAGCTGCTCAAGCGCCTCGCTGGCCGTGGCGAGGTCGTTGTTGGCCAGGGCGTCGACCGCTTCTTTGAGGGCCGGTTCTGCGGCCAATGCCTCGGCGTTTTCGCTGGCGAGCTCCTGCGCGGCGTCGGCCAGGGTGCGGCTTATCGTCTCCAGTTCTTGTGCGATGGTTTCGTCGGCGCCTTCAAACTGCGTCTCGATCTTCTCAAGCTCTTCGAGAAACTCCCGCTGAGAGATGGTGCGGGCTTCGGCGCGATCGAGGAGCTTCTCCATGGCGTCGAGCATCGCCTCGGCCTGCGGATCGGGGCTATCGCCGAGGGCCTGGCGAAGTGCGGCGATGCGGTCGCGCTCCAGGGCGAGCGTGGCGTCGTCGACAAAGGCCTCGTAGCGCACCTCAAAAGGAGGTGGGAGTGTGCCGCGATGGTCGGGCAGGGGCACAAGTCCAACGCCGATGGTCAAAAGGGCGCAGGCGGCCAGAAGAGTGGTATCGGCGGGGCGCTGCCAGGGCGTGGCCTCGCGAAGATCGATACGGTCGAGGTAGGTGAGCGCGTCGGCGGCTTGTGCCCGCGCAAATGCCTGTCCTGCCGCATCACTCGGGGGAGTCATCGAAAGACTCAGCGCCGTGGAGATGCGATCGTGAAGGTCGTAATGACGATCGATGTGCTGGGCGATGGCGATGCGGTCCACAGTGCGGCGCCAACCCCACAGCGCTGCAGCCAGGATAAGCAGTCCGGCCGCCGCCGGGATCGTCCACCAGAGAGCCTGGTCGAGCCATTGCGTGCGCAACGCCGCAATGCCTACAGCGCTGAGCATCAGCGCCAGGCATGCGCCAGCAGCCGACGCCGCGACGGCGCGCTGCAAGCGAACGCGGCGTTCGAGTCGATCGAGAAGCGCCAGGAGCGCGGGAGGCTGGTTTGAGTTGGGCGATAACGTCGGTGCCATGGACTCAGCTTAGCAAAAGGGGGGGAGGCGACAACCGCCAGATGGAGCAAGGCGCTGATTCCGAGGTGCTATTCCGCCGGATCAATCGAAAAGTTGCATAAACCCGCGGTCTTCCGTGGGCCCAGGCGTAGGCTCGGCGCCGAGCTCCTCTGCCCCTTCACCGGTGCCTTCGGGGACCTCCGGCGGAGGCGGAGGGTTCTCACGCTCGTAGTCGGCACGGAAGATCGGTTCACCGTCCTGCGGAATGTGGAAGGCGGGGGGCTCAGCCAGCGCCAGCTCCATCTCTTCGGGGGTGATGCGCTCGCGCGCCTCCATGGCACGAATATAACGTCCCATGCGACGGAACCACGACGACGAGATCTCGCCGCGCTCGTAGTAGGAGTGGTAGCGCTTGGGCCCGGGGATGATGCTCACAAGCCAGGCTACCTCGCCAATGCTCAGCTCATCGGGGCGTTTGCCAAAGTAGTGCACCGCGGCCTCATGGATGCCAAAGACGCCCGGGCCGTATTCGATGATGTTGAGGTAGATCTCCAGCAGTCGCTCTTTGGGGATGTCGGCGACGCTCTCCATCAGCCAGACCAGTGTGGCCTCCTGGAACTTGCGGGCGAGTACTTTTTCGCGGTCCAAAAAGAGGTTTTTGGCCAGCTGCATCGAGATGGTGCTCGCCCCGCGCACAAAACGTCCGGCCCGCAGGTTGGCGGCGACCGATTGTTTGATGGCGTAGAAGTTGAAGCCGGGGTGATCGAAAAAGGAGTTGTCTTCGGTCGTCAGGATCGCCCGCACCATATAGGGCGAGATGTGATGAAGAGGAACGTAGACGTAGTCGCCGTAGCGCTCGGCGTCGATCGTCACTTCGAGCCGGTTGCGGTACGACGCCGAAGGCGCCTCCCAGCGTGGAACGTCGGGAGAAGGCTGCGGAGTCCACTCGCCAAAGAACGACTCGAGCGCACTGACCGGTTTGGCACGGCGTGTCCAGGGCAGCGGGGCGGCCTGCGAGGTGGCGTGTTGGGTAAGCCAGTACTCAGGGGAGCTGATGGCGTGGCGGGGAATGCCCAGCCCCGGGAACCACTGCGGGACTTCAGGCCAGCCGCGATTGCGACGGCGATGGTCGAGTTTTGCGAGCGGGATGCCGGCGTTTTCGACAAGCCAGGGGGCCGGGGTAGGGCGCATCTTCGGGATGATAACGTCGCGTCGGTAGGTCAACGTGCGCCTGCGGCGATACTCCTTCACCTCCCAGGTGTCCTCGATGGTGTGCCTGAAGCGATCGAAGAGTTTGTAGACGTCGACGTCTTCCGGCAGATGTTTGACCTCCAGGTTGAGCAACTCGGGGGTCGCTTCCCACTGCATGCTTCCGGCGTCGTAGAGCGGGACTTCCATGGCAAAGTTCCAGCCGAAGGTGCCCGATAGGCGCATTCCGGCCAGCGGTCCGAGGATAGCGGAGGGGATCGCGTCCACGAGGTTCTGTACCGGCGTGGGCTCCATCTCGATGGTTAGATCGAGGCGGTTGGGACGGCGCTCCAGGCCGTCAAAACCGTAGATCGCCAGCTGGAAGTTTGCGCTTGCTTCGCGGTGGCGGGCCTTGCCCTCCTCAATGACGAAGGCTCCGCGTTCAGGCGGGGCGGCAAGGTCATCTTCTGACGCTGCTTCCCCGTCATCCGGCAGCTCGGGATCGTTCGGTTCAGCAGACGCTTTGAGCAGACGCGCTGCCGGGATGGCGGCCTTCGGATCGTGGTAGCCCTTGAGCGCAAGGCTGGCTTCGCCAAGCTCGATGGGGGCTGCGGCTACGGGGCTTAAAAAGGCACGAAACCCGTCCAGCGCAAACATACCTTCAAAGGAGGTGTGACCGCGGTGATCACCCTCGCCGAGATCGAGGGTGGCGTTAACCCGACCTCCGAAAAGTCGGCTGGCGACGCGTTGACCTCCGAGCTGCGCGAGCTGGGAGAGTTCCAGTTCTTCGACGTCGATTTTAGCCTCCCAGCCTCCCTTCCGGTAAGGAAGGTTGAGCGCAACATCGACGCGCGCGGGAGGATCAGCGCCCTCGATGCGAGCGATGGCCTTGAGCTCAATCTGCCCCTGGATAGGCCGGTGATCGACATCAAGCTGACCTTCTCGTAACGCGAAGCGCTGCAGCGGAGCGTTGAGCCCGGGGTGGGGCCTGGGGTCAACCACCTCGATGGTCACGTCGCTTACGTTGACGCGCTGGGGCAACCTCTCGGTGAGCCATTCACGCATCGAGGGTCCGGTGCGTACTTCGGCACTGCGAGTACGCGCCGAGCCCGCCATCTCTTCTGAATCCATGGGGTCAGCGGGAAGCTCGGCGGTGTCATCGCCCTCGGAGTTTGCCGTGGCGCGCTCGGCAAGTTCCTCGGCCACCTCCCGGGCGGTGCGCACGCTATGCTTCGCGACACCGCGGCGTAAGAGGGCGTCGAGATCGCCCAGGTTTGAAGCCCCATGAGCGGCGTAGTTCAGGCGCAGATGCGGGCGCTCCACGCGAAGCTCCTGCAGCGCGACGTCGCTCGGGCGAGCCGGCCATCCCTCCAGCGCCAGGCTGGCCAGCGCCGCTTCAAACATCGGTTCATCGCCAGGTTCAAGTCGATTGCGCACCGTCACATCGCGCAGCGCCACACCGAAGTCATCGGTGATCGCCACACCGTTAAGGCTCACGTCGATAAAGTCGTAGGGGGCGGGGGCCCGGGCCCGAAGTGCCTCGGAGAAGCTTATGTCTACCGAGCTTCGGGTCAGCGGCAGCGCCAGTGCACCGCTGAGACTGATTGTGTTTGGCAGGTCCAGCGCATGGTCGGCGTTCGGAGTCAGGTGGAACTCAGCCTCAAAGGGGGCTTGCGTCTCACCGCTCTCCAGGGTGGCCAGCTCGGTTTGAAGCCGTGTCAGTGGCCAGCGCGATGGCGTCTTGCGATCGCTGAACCCGATGTGCAGGTCGCGTACTTCGACCTGCGGAAAGCGTCCGCCAAAGTGGCGCAACACGTTGTCCTGAATGCGCGCAGCCAGCGCCTCAAGATCGCGGGGCGTCTCGGCAGCGACGCTCTCTTCGCCGGAGCTATCTTCGCCTCCTAACGCCAGAATGCGTGTCAGTGTATGGCGGTCTTCTTCATCGTAGCTCAGCTCCATGCGGACCCCGCTGAGGGTCATCGCGCTGATGGCGCGATCCCCTTTGAGGGCTGCGAGCAGCCCCAGGGACACGTCCGCCTGGTCGATGGCAACCACCGGCACGTCCTCTCCGGGAATCACCACCTTAAGATCGCGCAAGGTCACGCCGCTCAGGCCGCGCGTCTCCAGGGTGCCGCTGGTGATCGCCAGGCCGCTGCGTGCTTCCACCCGTTCCAGCTGGGAATCGAGCACGCGCCTTGCCATCTTCGGGGCCATCAGCCAGGCGCCCACCCCCAGGAGGAGCAGTGCGATGAGCGCGCCCCCCACGATTTTCGGAAGCCTGCCGGCGCTGCTCCGGCCGCCGGCGCCGCCAGCAGTATCGTTGCTCATAATGTCCGAGATGCTCAGGAGAGTTGCTTTGCAGCGCGGCGATACACCCGCTGCCCGCCCCCGTTGGCTTATCCGAATCAACGCACAAAATCAAAGCGCCAGAGGCCCGATGACCAGCCAGCGCGCCGACTTTTACTGACAGTTGTTGCTCCCGCCGTTGGAGCAGCACGGTCCCGGGGCGCTTGCAATGCAATTATGGCTGCAGGCCGAACAATTGATCCTTACAGGTCGAGTCTCCCCGGTCGCGCTTAATTCGCACTCCGCTTCGCCACAGATCCAGATGTGACGCACCTCCATTCCACATTCGCACAGGCTGTTGTTGTCGCAGCAGGCCTCAAAGCTGGTGGGGTCTTCAATCCATTGCTCCGGGCGCTCGGTACAGTCCTCGCAACTCTCGCAGCCGCAGCTGGTGTCGGTGTTTTCGCAGGTGGTGGCGGAGACGCAGACCCCACCTTCGCAGCTTGCCTCATCGCAGCCCGGGAAGGCCTCAAGGGCGCACTCGTCGCCATCGGTGTCGACGGTACAGGCCTCACTCTCTTGTTCGAACTCCACGTCGCATAGACTGGTGTCGGGGTTGCACACGGCGACCTCGCAGCTGCGCGTACGTGTGCCTTCCGTCGCGCAGATTTGAGCGGTCTGGCATTGAGCAAAATCGCCGCAGGGCGCAGCCGCGCAGGTCTCACAGCCGGTGCGCCGAACCTCGGACTCGAGCACGCTGTAGGCGCAGGAGGTGCCATCGCAGCGGTAGACGCGACGCTCGTGCTCCTGGCACGTGCAGCTCGCCGCGCCATTTGTATCGTCGCAGCAGCGCGAGGACGACCCGATGGGATACCAACCATCGAGCTCCGAGCAATTCTGGCAGCTATCGCATCCGCAGCTGGCCGTTGTGCCATCACAAACCGGTGTGCTGGCGCACGCGCCGGCCTCGCAGCTGCCCACCGAGCAGGCGTCGGCCGGGGTGCAGCTCTCACCCTGGGTGCTGCGATCGCAGACTTGCGTACGTTCAAAGGGCGTGTCGCTCTCCACGCAGGCGCCATCGACACAGGCGTGGCCGACGCAGACCTGGGTTTGTTCCCCGGTCAGGCTGCATTCCGTTTCGTAAGTGCATTCGCCAGGATCGTCACACTGCGCCTCGCAGGCTTCGCATCCGCTTGTGCGTGTCTCGATCCCCAGGGAGACGACCTCGCAAACGCCATCCTGGCAGCGCGATTCAAAACGTTCGACATCCTGACACAGGCAGCTCTCTCCGCTTTCGCAGCAGTGGTACGCCTCCCCGACCTCCTCTTCGAAAGGCGCGCCCGCGCAGCCGCCGCAATCGACGGAGCGGGAGACGCCGCATGCGTCTTCGATGGTCAGCGGGCCGCAGGCCACCCGGGCAAGCTCACAGAGCTCTTCGTCTGATGGCGAGGTGCAGCTGTCAGGCGTGTCGGGAAGTCCGCCGTCGTCCAGCAGGGGGTCGGATACCCAGAAGCCACCCTCACACCGCCTCGCCCCCTCGACCTCTCCTTCCTTCTCGCAACGCACTTCCGCCAGCTGGGAGGACTCGAACGCGCAGCTGGCAAGCCACGTCGTCAGCGCCGCGAGGACCACGGCGCGCCACGCCTGTGTAACGAGGGAGTGCGGCGTCGGAAGAAAGAGTTGCGTTCGCATTGAAACTCCGAGGCGTGGTGAGCGAGCCAACGTCCGTTGGGTCCCGTCAAAGCATCATCAAGGGTATCCTGTGCATTGACTCTAGCGGGCCCTGCCACGCTCGCCAAGCTCGACGCACCATTGCCGACATCAGGCCTGATGCTGACCCGGGCATATATACGGTGAGTTCGCGCCCCGCCTCCTTGACTTTTAGGGGGCTCAGGGCAATGTTCAGCGCCGAATACGCTGCCCCGCGCGGCAGACTTTCGGGTACCCGACGACCTCCCAGGAGCGAGACCATGGCCAGCTGGAAAGACGATCTCGTCAACAACGCGCTTAAGGCATTGCAGAGCCCCACAGCGCAAAAGATCATGAATAACGAGAAGGTGCAAAAGGGCGTGAGCAAGGCCTTTCGCGCCTCCTTCGAGATTAAAAACGGCCTCGATGAGAAGCGTGACGAGTTCGCCAAACGCTTCAACCTGGCCACCCGCGACGATCTGCGTACGATGAAGCGCGAGCTCGACCGCCTCAACCGTCAGGTCGACTCGCTTAAGCGCGCGCAAAAAAAGAACACCGATAACGAGGGCTGAACCAGCCCCGGGTTGATGTGATGGGATACCTCTCCACGATGATGCGTCTGGTTGCTGGCACTGTGCTCGGCGGCGCGTTGCTGCTGGCCGAGCCTCCACCGGCGCAGGCCCACCTGGCGACCTTCGGAAGCTGGGAGATCACCCGGGGATACCTCCAGGAGATCTTTCCCGACGCCACCGACTTTTTGCGCCGACGCGACAGCTACACCGACGCGGAGGTCGCACAGATTGAGGCAGAGCTCGGCTTTGAACTCTACCCCGAAGATCGCAACCCGGAGTTCTACATCGCCGTCGATGAGTCTTCCGGAAAGCGTCGCTTTCTCGGTGTAGCGATCTTTATCGACCCCCGCGTCGAGTCGCGCCTGCTGGAGGGCAATGTCGTGCGCATTGAGGTGGGTATCGGTGTCGATGCGCGCGGGCGAGTCAAGCGTGTGCGTCTCTTCGACTACCGAGGCTCCCGCGCGCTCACTCGCCCGGCCTTTCTGGATCAGCTGGTCGGTCTGAGCCTGGGCGACTCGTTTGAGGTCGGATCCGACAAGGCCATCAAGCCCGTCGACGACGAGCCGGTGGAGAGTCAGCTTGTGGCCAATGCCGCACGCGAGGCGCTCTATCTTATGAAAGTTTCCCTGGGGCAGGGCGGCTGAGTCGCCTGCGCTCCCCGCAGGTGCCAGGGCATGACCCGAGACTCCCCCATTTCGTAAGGACGCCTGTGACGCGCCCCCTGATTCTCGTCTCCAACGACGACGGCATTGATGCCCCCGGCATCGCCATACTCGCCGATGCGATGCGCGCGCTCGGGGAGGTCTGGGTAGTGGCCCCGGCCACCGAGCAGAGCGCGGTGAGTGGGGCGATTAGCCTGCGCCAGCCACTGCGCATCGACGAGCGTGCGCCTCAGCAACTGGCCGTCAGCGGTACGCCTACCGACTGTGTCTATATCGCGCTCAACCATGCGTTGCCACGCAGGCCTGCATTATGTGTCAGCGGCATCAATCACGGGGCCAACCTGGGTGATGACGTCCTCTACAGCGGAACCGTGGCTGCCGCCATCGAGGCGACGCTCTCCGATGTGCCTTCCATTGCGTTTAGCCAGGCCGGTCGCGGCGGAATGAAGGCCGAGTTGCTCGCACGCTGGGTACAACGCATCGCCGCCGCTGCCCTGCGAGAAGGCATGCCCCGCGCATCCTTTCTCAACGTGAACTTTCCCCCCGAGCTGAACGCCGCCTCCAGCGTACGTGTGAGCAAGCTGGGCCGACGCAACTACGGGCGTCAGGTCGTTGCCAAAGAAGATCCGCGTCACCTCCCCTATTTCTGGCTGGGTGGCTCCGAGCTGGGGTTTGATGATATGCCCGGCAGCGATTGCAATGCGGTGGCCGAGGGACATATCAGCTTAAGCCCTGTCGACCTCGATCTGACCCATTACCGATTCCTCAACGAGCTGCGTCAGTGGGACGAGCTCCAACCTCACGCCGAGCCCCGGCCCGAAGACTCCCCTGGAGATAGTGATGTCTGATCTCGCCAGCAAAGTTAGCAGCACACTGCGCGATGTGCCCGACTTCCCCAAAGAGGGAATCATCTTTAAAGACATCACCCCGGTCCTGGCCGACGGCATGCTCTTTCGAGAAATCATCGAGGCCTGGCGGCAGCGTTACGCGTCCCAGAACATCAGTGCCATTGTCGGCATTGAGAGCCGCGGCTTTATCTTCGGAGCAGCCCTGGCTCATGCCCTTGGCGTGGGGCTGACCCTGGTGCGTAAGCCCGGGAAACTTCCCTACAGCCGCATCGGCGTCGACTACACCCTGGAGTACGGCACGGACCGGGTGGAGATGCACACCGATGCGCTGGCACCGGGTGAGCGCGTGGTGGTGGTCGATGATTTGTTGGCCACCGGAGGCACCTGTGGTGCCACCGTCGCCCTGGTGCAGCAGCTGGGCGGGGTGGTCGTCGAGTGCGCCTTCCTGGTGGAGCTGGGCTTTCTGGAAGGCGCGAAGCGCCTTCATGGTGTGCCTCATCACGCGCTGACCGTCTTCTGATCGATGCGTCCGGAAGGGCTCGACGCAGAGCCGCCCGCAGGAGCTTCATGGCCCGCCTTGCAATCGCAGGGCGGGCTTTTTCAGGAACTCCGTTCGTTCCTATTGTAAAGGGTTGTATCAAGGGGCAAAAGTGCCCGTACGTTCTCGATAACAGAGAAGATGGTTGCCCGGTGGTCGGGCGGTGAAAGTCGATCTGTGGTCGGGAGGAGCAATGCGATCCGATGTGAAGTGGGGTGTAGGGGCAGGCGTGATGGCGGTGACACAACTTCTGGTGAGCCTGGCATGGGCGCAGCCCCTGATCTGGGAGCCCGCCCCCGATGGGCCGGCACGGGTCGCGGTGCTTCCGATCGATTCGTACGATGAAGATGTCGCGGCGGCAGCGACGGCAGCCGAATTGCTGAGTGACTGGTCTTCTGTCCAGGTTGTTGAGGTAAGAGGGGGGCTGGCGCCGATGTCACCGCAGCGCCAGGAGGAGCTCGTCACGTGGGCCCGAGAGGCCGAGCAGGCCTACTTTTATGAAGGAGCACCGGCCGCAGCAGCGCTTCTGGATGGCGCGGTGCAGCGGCTGCTCGACACGCCGGAAGAGTGGGGCGGAGACCCGCCGGCGGCCAGCGCGGTACATGACGCGGGGCTCTATATGGTGCGGGCGCTGCTGGACATGGGGGAGGATGAGCGTGCCTCCGCGCTTGTGGATCGCCTGGCTTCTCTCTTCGTCGCGCGTTCGGTGTTGGGACGGCGCTGGCCCCCGGAAGTCGCCGAACAATGGCAACAGGCACGCCAGAACCTCGCTCACTATGAGACGACGCTTACGGTGCGCGCGCAGGATGGGTGGGACTGCCCGATCGTCATCTACGGGCAGGAAGTGCATGTGGACCGCCTGCGCGTCAAACCGGGCCAGCGCTACATACTGGCATCGTTGTGCGAGGGGGAATCGCGCATCGATGAGGCCGCGTGGAGTGTCGGAGGGCTTACCCCGGGGGAGAACCTCGTGGGCTACTGGCCCTCCATCGTTCCGGGACGCAGGGTGGACGGAGACGAGCTGCATGCGATGGCCATGACGCTCGGCGTCGATGACATTGTGATGATCGGGTCGGGGGACTACTGCGACGCCACACAATCCATCAAAGAAGGGCAGGCCTGTATCTCGAGCAGTCGGGTTGGAGACGAGGAGCATGCGGAGCTCATCGACCTCAGTGATCCGTTAGCCGCGCATCGCTCCCTGGGGGCGGTGCTTCCCCGGCTCTACGAGCGAGCAGGCGCGCCGGGCAGGCCGAAGACGCTTGCGGCGGCGCCCACGCCTCCCTCCCGAAGTCCGGTGGTCTGGGCAGCTCCCACCACCCTGATGGTGGCAGGCGGCGCGTGGCTGGGATACGCCCTGGCGTCGCAACATCGCTACGATTGCTCGGCGCAGACCGGGGGAGAGTCCTGGCTAAGCTGTGAGTCGACCCAGGCGATGACATTCACGAGCGACGAGGCGCGCCAGTCACAGGCCCGTTCGATACATCTGCACCGTCTGGGCGCGAGCATCACATTGGGGCTGGGAGCAGCGATTCTGGGAGCTTTGATCCTCGACCGGGTCGGGGCTGACGAGCCCGCAAGGATACCGTCGACCGCGCCGGGCTTCGATGTCAGCCTCTCCTCGACGGGAGCGACCCTGAGCTGGGAAGGACAGTTCTAGCGCGAGGCGTGTTGAGGAGGGTTAAACGCGGGTCACGCGTCGGAGTGATCCGTTCAGGACCTGGTTTCAATCCGGCCGTCTTCGCGTGGTGCCATCGGACTCGCCCTGAGCAGTCCAAACCCTGCGGCAAGGTAAATCGCGATCAGGGCGACCGCCAGGCTGTACCAGGTAAGCGCGTAACCAAAGTGTTTCTCTGCGCTGAGGTAGGGTTCAGTGATGTGCGCGTAGCTGGCGAACGGGTATGGGGCGCCGGAGTGCTCCTCAGCCAGAGTAACAATGACCGCGCGCGTGGGAGTCGGCGCGTCAATAGCGCGGCGCATACCTTCCGTGTCGTAGGAGTCCCACAGGATGATCGAGCCCTCACGTTCACCGCTCTCAACCGCCTGCCGCGTCGCATCATCGGCCACCACACGGTCGAGGAAGTGGACCAGCCCGTGAAGGGTTTCTTCTTCGCTGCTGGCGATGATCGAAGATGCAATGGTTTCGCCCTCTTCATACGGAACCCACCCGCGGTTCACCAGCACGGCGTCTCCGCTCTGCAGTATCAGCGGGCTGACAAGCCAGTAGCCGGGTTTACCCTCGAACACCCGGTGCTTGATCAGAAACGCCGGCTCCGGTGCAAACACACCCTGGAGCGTCACCGGGTGAAAATCCAACTCGCCGCTGTTGAGGCCGTCCAGAGATGTGATGTGATGCGGCTCGGCGTCGGCCAACGCGTCGCGTTGAGTCTCGGCCGCTGACTTCTCCTGGTAACGGATGCTCTGCCAGGTTCCGAGCCATAGCAGGAGTGCCAGCCCCAAAAGGGCGAAGAGCGTGGCGACGACCCCCGGAGCTTTAAATCGACGGGATGACATCAGGGTCCAAAGAGCTGATGGCGAGTGCCCACAAGAATCATGGTCAGAACTAGCATCGTGATGATGATCGCGGTGAGTCGGTTGCGACGACGCGTTGCCTCATCGACCTGAAATGCGCCGGGGCGAGGAAGGGGAGAGTCCGAAGAATCTACGGGGTGCTCATCGCTCATCAATACTCTCGACTCGCGCGGGTCATCGAGCTGTCTGCGCTGAAGAAGGTATACGCCAGCGTCACCTCGGTGACGTGCTCGGGCAACTCCGGGTCAAACCAGAAGAGGAGCGGCATGTCGTATTTCGACTCGCCATCGATGGTCTGCTCGACGAAGCAGAAGCACTCGATCTTCTTGAAGTAGGGTGCCGCCTCGGGGGGATTGATGTCGTAGACGGCCTTTCCTTTGATCGGGAAGGGGGCCTCATTGAAGGCAGTAAAGCTGACAAGGCGCTTTTCGCCGGGATGCACCGTGACGTGCTTCTCGCCAACGTCAAAGGACCAGGGCAGTTGGCGTTCGACGTTGGTGGCAAAGCGAACCCGGACCTGACGGCTCTCATCGACAACGACGCCCTCGTAGGAATCTGCCTCACCGTTGAAGTAGGCCGACCCACCCGGGTCAGTCTGCGCACAGACCCAGCGATAGAGCGGGATCGAGGCAAAGCCGAGAAGAAACATTCCGACGATGACGCCGATAAACCATTTGCCGAGTCTGGCGTTTCGTTCGGCCATCTCCGCGGTAGCAACGTTATGCGGTGAACTCGCCATACGAGGCGCTCCGGGCTCAGGGGGTCGAGGTCAGTACGGGGGCTGACGCCGCGTTATGCAGGCGTCGAATCTCATCGATATCCTGCTCCGCGCGGATACGATCGGCATCGCGCTCGATCGCCGCCAGGTAATGACGCTCGGTGAAGTAGTGGGTCTGCAGGCTGTCGAAGGACATCGCCGCGAAAAGCAGTCCCAGGTAGATGATGGAGAACGCGAAGGTGCGTTTGGCCCAGTAATCCGAGGTATCAAACGCAGCGCGAATGCAGCAGTAGGTGAACCCGGCGCCAAGCACCACGGCGGCAACCAGGTAAATCAGCCCGAGATCTCCGGTCAGGCTCAAAGCCAGCGAAGTACCCAGGAGAAGCAGCATGTAGACGAGCATCTGCAACTTGGTGGTGTGATGGCCCCGCACATTGGGCATCATCGGCACATTGGCTTTGCCGTATTCGACGTCTTTGTAGAGCGCCAGCGCCCAGAAGTGGGGCGGGGTCCAGAAGAAGACAATCGCGAAGATAAGCCAGGCCGTTACGCTCAATTCACCGGTAACCGCTGCCCAGCCGATCAGCGCGGGGAAGGCGCCTGCGGCTCCACCGATGACGATGTTCTGCGGCGTGCTACGCTTGAGCCACATCGTGTAGATGACTGCATAATAAGCGTGGCCGGCGATCCCCATGAGCGCAGCGAGCGGGTTGACCAGGAAGGTCAGAATCAAGACCGCGCTCAACCCTAAGGCACCCGAGAAGATCAGCGCATGCACCGGTTTGATGCTTCCCACCACCAGGGGGCGGTGGGCGGTGCGTCCCATCAGGCCATCGATGTCCTGGTCCCAGACCATGTTGATGGTGTTGGCGCTACCGCAAATCATAACGGTACCCACCGTGGCCCAGATCGCAGTCCACACATCGGGGACGCCGCCTGCGGCGACAAGCATCGTGCAGAACTGGGTGATCACCAGCAGGCGAAGAATGCCCGGCTTGGTCAGCTGCGCAAACTCGCGCGCCAGAAATAGAAAACGTTGAACGCCTTGCATCGCCAGACTCATCGAAGGGGGTGGTGCGGGAGGGGCCAGGGCTCATATGCCAGAGCCCGGAGCGCCGCAAACTAATCATGAGCGGCACACACTTTCAAGCCAAGAGGGCAAATTGTCGCGACTTCCATCCCGAAAACAAATACCCCGTCACCCTGTTAAGGGTGGCGGGGTACGGAATGTTCGGGGCTCGCTAAGCGAGGACGTCGTCCTCTTCGCTCAGCCTCCGTTCCACGGGAAGATGCCAATGGTCAGGAAGAGCGAGAACATAAAGGGCGCGCAGGCGATCAGAATGATCGAGGGGCGCTCGGCGATCAGGTGCATGTAGTACCAGGCGACCATCCAAGTTTTTACCAGCGCCAGGCCGATAAGGGAGATCACTACAAAGGGACGCGAGAACTGAAAGCTCAGGCCGATGATCTCCGGCTCAGGGATCACCACCTCAACCAGCGTCAGGATGAGCAGCGCCAGCCAAACCCACATGTACTGGCTGTAGAGGAAGTCAAATCCCCAGCCCCAGCCCTCGTTCGGATCACTCGTTGCGTCGTGAGAAGCCATGTCAAAGTCCTGTGAAAGCGTTGATTCGTATCACAAGGCGCCGGGGCACCTTTAAATCAGGTAGACGAAGGTGAAGACCAGAATCCACACCAGGTCAACGAAGTGCCAGTAGAGCCCGGCGATCTCAACAACAGAGGTGTCGTCTTTGGTGATCTTTCCGCTGCGAAGACCCAGGTAGATGATCACGTTGTAGATCACACCGACCGAGACGTGCAGGCCGTGGAAGCCGGTCAGGATGAAGAAGGTCGCCGCGAAGTTCACGCTGTAGGCGGCCTCGTAGCCCTCATCGAAGAGGTAGGGCCACATATCCATGATCAGGTGGGTCCACTCAAAGCCCTGGATGCCCAGGAAGATAAGCCCGCCGACGATCGTGAAGAGCATCCACTTCCGGGCACGCTCCATGTTGCCACGCATCTGCTCGGCGAGGACGTGGACCATCGAGACGCTGGAGCAAATCAGGATGAAGGTGTTGAGCGCGGTGAGCTGGATGCCTGTGAATCCGAACGCTTCGATAGGAAGCGGCCAGTCACTGCCCGGAGTCCAGCGCAGGCGGGCGTAGCCGGCCAGCAGGCCGGCAAAGGTCATGGCGTCCATGACCAGAAATGCCCACATGCCCAGCTTGCCGTTGGTTACACCCAACGACTCTTCACCGACCATGGAGTCTGCCGCAAGGGAGGCGTTTTGTGATGCCATTTCAAGGACCTCTTAAGTCAATAGCTTAAATCAGGTGAGACCGAGGTGAGAGGCGCCGCGCGGTTGAGCGGCGCCACCCCCTGCGAAGATCAGTCGTCGTAGCGATGCCACAGGCCGCCGGGCTGGTCGGGGCCGACGTGCTGGCGGACAAGCGGCTTCCAGTAGGGCTCGTGATGGAAGTTGTGATGGTCGGGCGGCGAGGTGATCTGCCACTCCAGGGTGAAGCCGTCCTTCCAGGCGTTGTCTTCGGCCACCTTACCCTTGCGCCAGCTCCAGAGCATGTTGGCGATGAAGATGAACTGAGCCAGGAAGAGCACCACCGAACCGACCGAGGAGATCAGGTTGGCGAGCTCAAACGCCGGGTCGTAGTCGTAGTAGCGGCGCGGCATCCCCTTCATGCCCAGCCAGTGCTGGATGAAGAAGGTCACGTTGATGAAGATCGCGGTGAGCCAGAAGTGCACCTTGCCGAGGAGCTCGTTGTAGAAGCGGCCCGTCATCTTGGGGAACCAGAAATAGACGCCGGCGAAGGCGGTCATCAGCGAACCGGCCACGAGTACGTAGTGAATGTGGGCGACAACGTAGTAGGTGTCGTGGAGCTGGATATCAACGGGAACTGCGGCAACAACGACGCCGGAGAGACCGCCGATGGTGAACATCGCCAGGAAAGCCGCGGCGAAGAGCATCGGAGTGTCAAACTTGATCGAGCCGCCCCACATTGTGGCCAGCCAGCTGAAGATCTTGATACCCGTGGGCACGGCGATCAGCATCGTCAGGAACATAAAGCCGACACGAATCTCAAGCGCGATGCCCGTGGCGAACATGTGGTGGGCCCAGACCAGGAAGCCGAGCACGGCGATGGCGATCATCGACCAGACCATCAGGACGTAACCGAAGATGTGCTTGCGGCTGAAGACCTGGATGACCTCACTGACCATGCCGAAGCCGGGCAGAATCATGATGTAGACGGCCGGGTGGGAGTAGAACCAGAAGAGGTGCTGGTAGAGGATCGGGTCACCGCCACCGGCCGGGTTGAAGAAGTAGAACACGCCCGGGAACATGCGCTCAAAGGTCAGCATCAGCAGCGCGCTGGTAAGCACCGGAGTAGCCGCCAGAATCAGGAAGCTGGTGACCGTCATCGCCCAGGTGAAGAGCGGCAGTTGGAACATCTTCATGCCCTTGCAGCGCATGTTGAAGACGGTCGCAAGGAAGTTCACCGCACCCAGGGTCGAGCTCACCCCGACCAGAATCAGGCCTACAACCCAGAAGTCCGCACCCCAGATCGGCGAGTACACCGAGTTGGAGAGGGGCGGGTAGGCCGTCCAGCCGAACTCCGGGAGGCTGTTCATGAAAAAGCCGGCGAAGGTCAGAATCGCAGCCGGAGGCAGGATCCAGAACGCGGCCAGGTTGAGCTTGGGGAAGGCCATGTCAGGCGCACCGATCTGAATCGGTACAATGAAGTTGGCCACGCCGGTAAACGCCGGGATGATAAAGAAGAAGATCATCGCCGTGGCGTGCATCCCCGGCAGCGCATTGTAGAACGCCGCGTCGGTGATGATGTCCGGGCCGGCCTGGGCGAGCTCCAAACGGATGATGACTGAGAGGATGCCGCCCCAGATCGCCATAAAGGTGGCGAAGATAAGATAGAGCACCCCGATACGCTTGGCGTCCGTCGTGCACATCCATTCCTTGAGGTAGACCCACAGGGAGGTCTTGGCCTCTTCGGAGAGAGGAGACAGGTAACCTTTGGCCTTGATTTCCATGATGCGATGCCTCGCCGCTTATTTAGCCTGCATGGGGAGCTGAAAGCTGCCCCAAGTGTAAGTCTTGTCGGTAGAGCACCCCGTGTGGGGTGCCGTGCTCAAACGTCTCAGTTCATGTCGCGTCGGATGCGCTCGATGTCGCCAGGCTGCACCGGTTCGCCTTCGTTGCCGAAGGAGCCTCGCAGGTAGGTCAGCAAGGAGGCCAGCTGGAAGTCGGTCATGGAGCGAGCGACCGGGGTCTTCTCACCGGGCCACTGGTCGCTGTCGGCACCCTTGATGAGAAGTTCAGCCAGGGCTGCGACATCACCGTTGACTTTGCTGCTCCCGGCAAGCGACGGGATGTAGTCCGGGCCCTGTCCTTGACGACCGTGGCAGCTGACGCAGCTCTCGTAGACGCGCTCACCGGCGGCCATCAGGTCGGGCGTAGGAGTCGGTTCAACGCCACCGGCGGGGAAGGGCGGAAGGCCCAGCGATTCGCGAACGCGCGCGACGTCTTCATCGGTGACTTCGCCGCCGCTGTTGCCCCAGCTGAGACGCTCGTGGTTGACGACTGCGGTGACTTCCGCGTCGTTAAGAATCTGGCCGAAGGCCGGCATCACGCCTTTGCCCTGCAGCACGAGCTGGATGTGCGAGTCTTTCTGGCCTTCTTCGACCACGCGTGCAGCGCCAACGAGGGTGGGGAACTGCTCGCCCTGACCCTGACCGCTGTCGCCGTGGCAGGTGGCGCAGCGCGCGGCGAAGACGTCGGGGCCGTTGGCCTCGGTCACGGCGTTCTGCATATCGAAGACCCACTGGCGGAAGCTCGACGGGGTCATGACCACCGCGCGGAAGTACATGTCCCAGTGACCCAGGCCGCAGAGTTCAGTACAGGTGCCCTGGTACTCAATCGCGTTGTATCCGGCATAGGGCGAGACTTCTTCGACGGTACGGGAGCGGCCCAGGTAAGAGACGCGCTGCTCCAGGCCGGAGATGGTCCTGGCGGTGGCGTCATCGCGGGTCTGCATGAAGTCAGGGCGCGTGGTCACGTACTCACGCTCCTGGCGTTCCACCGTGGCGAAGCCATCGACGCGAACCTGGTTGACCGGGCCGTCGGCGCGGAACCACCAGTAGTTGAATCGACCGGGGACGGCATCCATCTTGATGCCCAGGTCGGGCACGAAGATCGAGTGGATGACGTCGCGAGAGGTCACCTCAAGTTTGACGTTGGTGTTGGCCGGAACCACCAGGTCTCCATGCACCAGTCCGCCATGATCCGGGTACACAAACTGCCAGTCCCACTGATAGGCCACGGCTTCCACGGTCATGTCGATGTCATCGGGGATGACCTCGGTGGCGAACATCACGTTGATGGTGGCCACACCGATCCAGATCTGAAAGACCACCGCCGCGGAGGTCCAACCTGCTTCGAGCATCAGGTTGCCGTGGTTCTGCACGGGACGCTCATCATCGCTGCGACGGCGGAACTTGATGATCGCCGACACAAGCACCACCTCAACGATGATCAACACCCCGAGACAAATCTTGGCGATCATGTTGTAGAGCCCGGTCATCTGACGACCGTTCTCACTGTAGTGGGCGATGAAGTCCCCGGAGCCGGGTACCGCGAAGGCGGTCGCCGGAATCAGCAGCGCCAGAGTGATCGCGAGGAGCAGCGCGGCGCGCTTGAGGTGACGAGGGTTGAAAGAGCCGCTCATGGTTTTTTTACTCATAAGGTTGCCGTTCGTCGGAGGCGCGAGGCCCAGCATCTGCGACGTTTGACTGGAGGTTGAATCGTTCATAACGCAGAGCGTGGAGTCAATGAGCTCGCCGCCTCAGAGGCGACGAACGTATCAGTATCAGGGCTGCGTGGCCGGAGCTTCCTCAGCGGGAGCGCCTTCAGCAGGAGCCACGGTTGCATCGCCATCGGCCGGAACAGTGACGTCTTCGATGGCCTGCTGCGTACGTACGCGGTCACTACCTTCGCCTTCAAAGCCTGCGATATACGCCTGGAGATCCTTCCAGTTCTGCTCGGAGAGCGAAGCTGCCGGGCTCATGTTCGGAAGCGTGGAGTGCACACCACCGATGGTTCGCGCCGCGACATCCTGGTAGGTACCACCGACGGAGGCCGGTACGAGACGCCCCACGTTGATGTAGAGGAAGGGCGGGAACGCGCCATAGGGGCCAACGTTGCGGGCGCCCGCGCCCTGGCTGCCGTGGCAGCTGGCGCAGGTCTGACCGTAAATCTGCTGACCGGCCGCGGCGTCGGCGTCGGTGGCGAGCACCGGATCGCCGTACTGCCCGAGACGAATCAGGCGGCTTTCGGAAGCGTCGGCGGCCAGGAAGCGCATCGCGTCGTTGACCGGGATGGCGTCGGGACGCGGCGGAGCACTGAGCGAACGGCAGACTTCATCAACCTGTTCGTCGGTGGCCGGTTCCTGGTTCTGTGCCGGGATGAAGGACTCACGCACATAGTGAGTGAGTGCCCAGAGCTCCTCTTCCGGGAGGTGGCCGTAGGCCGGCATCGAGGTTCCGGAGATGCCCGCGAAAAGGGTGTTGTAAACGGCCAGCGCGCTGGTGCCGTTGGTCCAGTCGGCGGGAGGGGCCTCGAAGTTACGCGGCGGCGGGTTGAGCGCACCGCCGGCAGGGCCATCGCCCTTGCCCTGGGCGCCGTGGCAGGAGGCACATTGCTGGGCGAAGACTTCTTCTCCCTTGGCCAGCTGCTCGTCACCCGAGGGCTCGACCAGGTCGGCGATACCCACGCGAATCTCCGGATCGCATACGCCGAATTCGGCTTCGCGACGGATGCGCTCAGCGAGCTCGGCCGGAACCGGGTTCGGGGTGTCAATCAGGCTGTGAACGTAGTGCGACACGGCCCATTGATCCTGGAAGAACAGGTTATTGAAGGGCGTATGCTCGAAGTTCTCAGTGGCGTAGCCGTGGGCGACGACGCTGTAGATCGACTCCAGACCTGAGCGTTCCACCGCAGTGCCGACAAAACCCTGGGCACCGTTGCGCTCGGCAAGCTCGGCACCACCGCGGCCTTGGTCACCGTGGCAGGTAGCACACTGTTCGGCGAAGACCTTCTCCCCGCGTTCGATCTTCTGGGGGGTCGGCACCAGCATGCGGTCGAGGGTCTGCAACCCGATGCCCTGTCCGTAGACAGTCGGGATCAGGGCGACCATGCCGCCGGTGACCAGCGCGATTTTAAGACCATTTTTAAGCGTAGCGTTTTTCATGACGTCACTGCGAAGAGCGTGGATGCCAGAACCTCAAGAGCGTTCGGATAAAGTAGCACTTACTCCGGCTTGCCATTGGGGTAGATGAGGTGGTCGTGGGAGTGCGGGATGCTCTCAGCCAGGAAGGGATCTTTGAGAGGCACCAGGTTGTGCTTGGCCAGGGCGCGACCGACAACCACGATGAAGAGGCCGACAAAGCCCAGGGCGATCGGAAGTTCAAAGACCGGCCACAGCGGCGAGTAGCTACCCTTGATCGAGGGGTAGGGGGCCACCCAGAGCCACACTTCGTAGAGCTGGGTAAGAATCAGCCAACCGCACACGTACTGCAGGATGTTGTTCTTGTTCTTCTTATGCTCCTGAGGAAGCAGAAGAAGGAAGGGGATGATGAACTTGATGAAGGGCAGAATGAGCAGGAAGAAGCCCCATCCGTTGGTCGTACGGTGGACGTACCACTCGGCGGCCTCAGGGATGTTTGCGTACCAGATCAGCAGGAACTGGCTAAACGCGATGTAGGCGTAGAAGACGGTGAAGGCGAAGACCAGCTTGCCCATGTCGTGGATGTGCTGGGTTCCCACGGTATCACCGAAGAAGCCGCGGCGCTTGAGGTAGAGGATGATCAGAACCATCACGCTCAGGCCCGACTGGAAGAGGCCGGCGAACGCGTAGACCGAGAACATCGTCGAGTACCAGTGCGCGTTGAACGACATGATCCAGTACCAGGTCATAAAGGAGAACCCGATAACAAAGACCAGCAGGAAGCCCGCGCTTACCCAGATGTTGGTGTGGGTAAGTTTGTAGCCGCCGACTTCATCCTGCTTAAGGCTGTTGCGACGCATCCAGGTGTAGAAGCCAAACCAGGCCAGGGTCGAAGCGATGGTCGTGAGCGCGATGCCGGTGAAGTTGAGGAAACCACTCTTCGCGGCGACGACAGCGTCGATGTAGCTGTTTTCAGCCGGATCGGCCGGGAGCCACTTAAAGAGGGATTCAGCACCGAGAAGTGCGATGGCACCGAAGACGATGACCGGCAGCAGGAACGCGCCGAAGGCTTCGGGTACACGGCGAATCGCGACGCTCCAACCGGCCTTGGCCAGGTACTGCGTGGCGATAAAGAAGGGGCCGGAGAGTCCCAGGCTCAAGGTAAACCAGAACCCGATGATGTAGCCGCGCCAGGCGCGCACCGCGTTGTACTCTCCCATAAGGAGACCGACCACAAAGACCACAAGGCCCAGCACAAAGAGCGCGAGTCCGGCTGTCTGGAAGCCCCCGGGGAGCTCGAAGCGCTTAGGCGGCGCGATGTCGTGGTGGTGAGATGAGTGAGCCATTGGAGTTTGCCTCTATGCTAATTCAACGGTCGTTCAAAGAGCGCTGTGCGCGTCCGTGAGTCAAATGGGGTTACTGGTCGCGCATCCGATCCAGGTCGATGGGCTCGGGGAAGTCGGCTCGTTGCAGGGCTCGCACGTAGTTAACAACCGCCCAGCGTTCCATATCGGTGAGGTTGTTCTTGTAGGCCCACATCGCGCCCTGGCCGTAGGAGACCACGTGGTAGATGCGTCCGTCTTCGTAGCCGCGCAGCTTGTCGGTCAGAAGGCTCGGCGGTGCGCCGTAGGCTCCCGAGACGACAATTGTGCCATCGGCGGCACCTTCGCTGCCGTGACACACCGAGCAGTTGGTGCGGTAGAGGAAACGGCCGTAGTCCAGGCTCTGTGCGTTGACCGGCACCGGGTTGACCAGCTGCGCGCTGGCGTCGGGGCTGGGTTGGTCGGGGCGAAGCAGGCCGTTGACCGCAACGGTGGCCGGAGGCGGTGTACGCATCCCGGCGATTTGATCATCGCGGAAGACCGGCTGGGCCTCCTGATCTTTGTAGCTCGTCTGGTTATGCATGCCTTCGATGGGGTTCATCTCACCAAAGGGTTTGCTGCCGTCGGCCGGGATCCCTACCTCATAGATGCAGCCCACGAACGAGGCGCCCAGGAGGGCCAGCGCGGTCACAGCGACGCGAGTTTTTAGCGTGCTTGGAATGCTCATGAGATTAAGCGCCTTTCGTGATGGTTCGAATTTCAACCGGATTGAGCGTCTCGAGAAAGCCTCGGACTTCATCGGCATCAAAAGCGTCGTCGTCGGCGGAGATCCACAGCACGAAGCGGTCCTTGGAGATCTCCGGGTCGATGATGAAGGGCTTGCGGAAGCAACCGGCCGCGATGAGCATCACCAGCGCGGTGGTGACACCGGCAAAGAGCACGGTGAGCTCAAACATGATCGGCACAAAGGAAGGCCAGGGCGCGTAGGGCTTGCCGCCGACGATCATCGGCCAGTCAAGGGTCATCATGAAGAACTGGAGCGCGTTGGCGGTCAGGAAACCCGCCGAGCCGGCACCGAAGGTCACCCAGGGAATCCAGGAGCGGCCCAGACCCATCGCGTCGTCCATCCCGTGAATGGGGAAGGGCGAGTAGGCCTCAAAGGCATCGTACTTGGAGTCACGCGTGTGCGCGGCGGCAAGCATCAGGTCGTCGGGCAGATCGAAGTAGGCAGCAATACCCTTCATGCCTTCTTCGTCGGTGACATCACCCGCGCTCGGCGGGACGTCTCCGTCACCGGCGCCGTTGAGGCTTTCATCCGAAGGCTCATCGGCCTCGTCGCCCTCGTCGGCACCGGACGCCTCCACAGCCGCTTCGCTTTCGTCAGAAGCCGAGGCTTCGTCAGAGCTGGCGCTTTCTTCGGCCACGTCTTCTTCTTTTTTGTCGTCTGCGTCGTTCACAGTCGTGCTCTCGTCGGCCTTCGCTTCGGCTGCGGGGGCCTCAGCGGCGGTCTCTTCGCTGGTTTCTTCCAGCGTCTCTTTGGTCTCTTTGTCCTTAGCCACCGACGACCTCCTTACGGTTCTTGCGCGAAGCTTCTTCAGGCGACATGACAGCCTTAACTTCGAACATGGTGATGGTGGGCAGCACGCGGGCGAAGAGCAGGAAGAGGGTAAAGAACATCCCGAACGACCCGATGGTCAGCAGCCAGTCCATCGCCTTGAAGTTGTACATGCCCCAGGAGCTGGGAACGAAGTCGCGGTGGAGCGCGGTCACGACGATGACGAAGCGCTCAAACCACATACCCAGGTTCACAAAGAGCGAGAGGATGAAGAGCACCGGGATGGAGCGACGCAGCTTCTTGAACCACAGCAGCTGCGGGAGCACCATGTTGCAGCCGTACATGATGAAGGCCGACCAGGCATAGGGGCCAAACATACGGTTGGCGAAGTGGAAGCGCTCCGCGGGCACAGCCGAGTAGTAGGCGATGATGAACTCGGTGAGGTACGCGATGCCGACCACGCCACTGGTAAGCAGCACGACCTTGGCCATGGCTTCCAGGTGGTTGATGGTGATGTAGCTCTTCAGGTCGAAGACGTGACGCAGGATGATCGTGAGCGTGATGACCATCGCGAAGCCACTGAAGATCGCGCCCGCAACGAAGTAGGGCGGGAAGATCGTCGTGTGCCAACCCGGAATCACGGAAACCGCGAAGTCGAAGGACACGATGGTGTGCACGGAGAGGACCAGAGGCGTGGCCAGACCGGCCAGCATCAGGTAGGCGGCCTCATAGTGGCGCCAGGAGCGGTTTCCACCGGTCCAGCCCAGGCTCAAGATGCCGTAGATCTTCTTGCGCAGCGGGTGCTTCGCACGGTCGCGAATGGTGGCCAGGTCAGGCACCAGACCGACGTACCAGAAGACCACCGAGATCGTCGCGTAGGTCGAGACGGCGAAGACGTCCCACAGAAGCGGCGAGTTGAAGTTGACCCACAGCGGTCCGCGTCCGTTGGGAAGCGGGAAGAGCCAGTAGGCAAACCAGGGGCGGCCGGTGTGCAAAAGCGGGAAGAGACCGGCGACCATAACGGCGAAGATCGTCATCGCCTCGGCCGAGCGGTTAATGGCCGTACGCCAGTTCTGCCGGAAGAGGAAAAGGATGGCCGAGATCAGCGTCCCGGCGTGTCCAATACCAATCCAGAAGACGAAGTTGATGATGAACACACCCCAGCCGACCGGGTGGCTGATGCCGCTGGTACCGATACCGGTACCGATGGCAACACCCAGCGAGCTGAGGAAGACAAGCATCAGCAACACCGAGGGTACAAACACCGCCCACCATCGGGCCGTGGGCATCACCTCGGTATGGCGAGCGATGTCATCATCGACCTGCGCCCAGGTCTTATTATCGGCGACGAGGGGCTCTCGCCGGGCCAACGGGCCGCCAAAAGGCCCTTCGGCTTCGGCAGCCCGGGGGCGTCCCTGTAGTTCACTCTGTTTCATGCCGGAACTCTTTGGAGCGTCAGTGGATCAAAACATCGGGGAACCGGGGCACCCTAAGAGGGGGCCCCGACAACAATAGGTGCTTAGACGAGCTCGTCGTCGGTGTTCCAGATGCTGGTCATATAGGCGATCGCCGGGCGGGTGTTGATATCGCTCAGCGCGAAGGTCGCCCGCGGTGACTTGTGCATCTTCGAGACGGTCTGGGTGTCGTCGAGGACGTTGCCAAAGTCGATGGCACCGGCCGGACAGGCCTGCTGACAGGCGGTAACGACTTCACCCTCGCGGAAGGAGCGGCGACCTTCTTTCATGATCTCCCACTTACCGCGGCGGATGCGCTGGACGCAGAAGGTACACTTCTCCATGACCCCGCGGGTACGCACGGTGACGTCGGGGTTAAGCCCCAGCTGAAGCGGCTCGGTCTGGTTGAGACGACCGTGCTCTTTGAGCTCGGGGTAGAGGCGCGCAAAGAAGGTGTCTCCGCGGTTCTCCGAGTAGTTGAACCAGTTGTAGCGGCGCACTTTGTAGGGGCAGTTGTTGGAGCAATAGCGGGTACCGACACAGCGCTGGTAGCTCATCTGGTTGAGGCCGTCGCTGCTCTGCATGGTTGCAAGCACCGGGCAGACCGTCTCGCAGGGAGCACGGTCACAGTGCTGACAGAGCATCGGGTGCATCAGAACGCGGGGGTTCGCAAGGTACTCACCGAAGGCGACCTCGGGCTCGGAGCTGTACATCGGATCGTCAATGACCGAGGAGCGGATCTTCACCGCTTCTTCAGGAAGCTGGTAGTAGCGATCGATGCGAAGCCAGTGCATCTCGCGACCTTCCAGGACCCCCTGGCGGCCGACGACCGGGATGTTGTTCTCTTCCTGGCAGGCGATCACACAGGCCGAGCATCCGGTGCACTTGGACATGTCGATGGACATGCCCCACTTGAGGTTGCCGAAGTCGTGATCTTCCCAGAGGTTCTTGGTGGCAACCGGGTGGTGGATGCCGGCGTCGGGCTTCTCGCGGTACTCCTTGAGCTCGGCGGTTGCCATGATGCGGTGGTAGTCCACATCAATGACGTTGCCTTGCTGCACGGTGGAGAGGACTTCGACGTTATCGGTCTTCTTGATCGTGGCTTTGATGCCCGAGTAGAGCACGCCGTTTTCGCCGCTCAGGGAGAGCTTGAAGGCATTGGCGCCCACGCCATTGGCGACATCGCCGGCTGCGGTACGACCGTAGCCGAGGGGGATGCCGATGACGTCATCGTGCATGCCCGGAACCATGATCACCTGGAAGCTCAACTCGGGGCCACCTTCGACCTGAACGGTGATGTACTGACCGTTCTTGAGCTTGGCACCTTTGAGGGTCTTGTAGCTGACCATCGCGTAGGAGCCCCAGACGTGCTTGGAGATCGGGTCGGGGAGTTCCTGGAGGTGACCGTTGTTCGCCTGGCGACCGTCGTAGAGCGGGATCGAGGCGAAGAGCTGCAGGACCTTGCTGCCCAGATCGTCGGCGGCCGCAATCTCGGTGAGAGCGGAGGGCAGGTTGGCGACCGTCTGGCTCACGCGCAGCGAGGGTGTCGTCTGTGCGTCGTTGCTCAGGTAGACGCCTTCGCGCATCGTCGCGAGCCAGAACTGATCGAAGCTCGCCAGCGAGTCGGCCTTCGGATAAACCTCGCGCTGCCAGTAATCACGCAGGAAGCGGTAGAAGGGGCCGGTATCGTAGGTCTGACCCGCGCCGGGATGGTTGCCTGCAGGCTGCGGCGGGGCAGGGATGAAGGCGGCCAGCGTGCGGCTGAGCTCGGCGGTGCCGAACCAGGTCATCAGGCTGTCTTCGAAGGAACGCGTGTTGTAGAGGGGCAGGATCGCCGGCTGGCGAATCGCATGCACACCGACGCGGGGGTTGGAGTCACCCCAGGCTTCGAGTGAGTGACAGCCGGTGGCGACGTAGTGCGCCTGGCGAGCGGTTTCATCGAAGTGCGTCGACGTGCTGATCACGAGGGGCACTTTTGCCAGCGCTTCAGCGACGTTCAGCGAAGCCGGGGCCGAGTAGACCGGGTTCGTCCCGCTGATGATGAGCATGTCGACATCGCCGCTTTCGATCTCAGCGATGAGGGCCTTCAGCTGGGCCAAACCGGCGGCGCCGTAGCTGGGGCGGTCGCGCTCAATGGTCTGCCCGTCGTTGCCAAGCGCGGCGTTGATCAGGTTGACCGCGCTCTCCAGGGCAACGCCGTTGCTCGTCGCGCTGGCGTTACCGCCGGCGACAACAATGGACTTACCGGCGGTTTGCGAGAGCTTCTGCGCCACACTTTCAATGATCGCCACGTTCAGATCGCCACCGAGGCGTTCTACGACGGCGGCCGGGGTGAACGCGCTCAACGCCTGGCGCACCGCGCCGGCGGGAACACCCTTCGGGCTGTGTGCGGTGAAAAGCTGATGCGCCACCGCCATCGCCACATCGACCATCGCGTCGGGACGAACGCGAACACGCTGGTCGGCGTTGATACCGGTCAGGGTGAGCGTCGACTCAAACGCGATCAGCTGTGACATGTCCGCGTCGGGATTACGACGGCTGGCAAACTGGCGGGTGAACTCCGAGGGGGAGAGCCAGGTGCCCAGGAAGTCGCTGCCGAACGAGACGATCAGGCTGGCCTTATCAAAGCGGTAGTGCGGAACGTGGGCGCTGCCGAACGAAGCTTCGTTTGCGGCGAGCATCGCGTCGTCACCGAGCGCTTCATAGGTGTAGTGACGCGCGTTGGGCACGCTGGAGGTCACTTCCGCGATCAACGCGTCGGTGGCCGGACCGTGCACCGCACCGGTGAGGATACGAAGTCCCCCGCCGCCGCGAATTTCACTGAGCTTGGCCGCAACCTGCGAGTCGATGTCTTCCCAGCTGACCGCCGAAACGCTCTCGCCGCTGACGCGCTGCGCGTCACGCAGGCGATCCGGGTCATAGAGGTCGATGTACGAGGCCTGGCCGCGAGCGCAGAGAGCACCCTGGCTAACAGGGTGCTGCGGGTTGCCTTCGAGTTTGATCGGGCGACCGGCGCGCGACTTCACCAGCATGCCGCACTGCGAGGGGCAGGCCGTGCAAACGCTGGCGTAGTGGTTGGACATGCCAATGCGCACCTCTTCGGGGCGATCGACATAGGGAACGATCTCGCGCACGGGGCGACGGCACGCCGCGCTGCTCATCGCCGCGGTGGCCGCAGCGACGCTGCTCACCCGCAGGAAGTCACGGCGGTTCATCTTCAAAGGCTCAGAGCCGTCGGAGAAGCTCAGCGTGACATCGCCCTGGGCGTCGGCGCGCAAAAGCGCCGAGGCGCCCGGTTGCGGTTCCGAGTGCTTGGGAAGATCGGGATCTTTGAGGTGCTTACTCATAGCGGCCATTCGTGGGGCAGACGGGTCGGTGGTCTATGCGACGCAGTCCGACCTGACGTTGAGTGAAAACTTCCTCGGCGCCGTCTCAGGTTTCGGGGCGCCTTCAACTGAGATCGCACACCTGCGCCTGGCGCCCTGGAAGACGCCGCGCAGTGTGAGGATCAGTAGTGACAGGTCACGCAGTCGATCGGGGCGTTGTGCTGGGGCTGTCGGTGACAGTCCACACACCAACCCATGTTGAAGGGGTTGGTCACTTCGACGACGTCCATGCGGTTAACCGCACCGTGGCACTCCGAGCAGTCGATGCCTCGGGTAATGTGCGGGGTGTGGCTGAACTGCACGTGGTCAGGCATGTCGTGCACCTTGACCCACTTAATCGGGGTGCCCTCGCGCCAGCTCTTATGGATCTTCTGGATCTCGGGGCTCTCGGTTTTGACCTGCGAGTGACAGTTCATGCAGGTGTTGACCGAAGGGACGCCCGAGACGGGGCCTTCGCCGGGGTTAACGTGACAGTAGCCACAGGGGATCTCATTGATCCCTGCATGAAGCTGGTGGCTAAAGGCGATAGGCTGTTCGGGAGCGTAGCCCTGCCGGGGATTAAAGCAGGCCGAGAACCCGATCGCGGCGGCGAGCACCAGGATGCCAGCGATGGTCAGATAACGAGCATTCATACGTCCAACGACTCCGTGAACCGATGGGATAACTTCGTCGAGCAGGCGCGGGGCGCCAGATTCAATAAGAGCAAAATGCCCTTCGAAAACGAGGCCCTTATTCACATGCGCTGCGCGAGCTTGTCAATACGTTTATGTCCTCGCCTAAGATCGCGTTTCGCCTTGATTTTTCGCGGCGAGAGTGAGTTTGGACGAGTCCGGGTAAGTTGTGTGTGAAATATTCCAGCAATAACGCAAGGTTACCCCCGGTTGGGGGCAAGGTGTTGAAAAGACCCGTATTTTGCGTTGCCGAACTTCACGAGGCAGAAGGTAGCAGCGCCCCTGCTCAAGAGCCAGTTGGGAGAGGAGCGAATCGCTGTGGCAATTTGACGCATAAGTTCCGGCTACGGGCCGGGCGCTATCATGCGGGCTGGTGTTTCGGGCGCAGGCGCGGCCAGATGACCCACCACAGGGCAGCGGTGATCCCGAGCAGAACGCCCGAGAGTACAAAGGGAGCGGAGGGGCTGAGTGCGGCGAAGAGAACGCCGCCGGCGGCCGGTCCGGCAATGCGTCCCAGGCTTGAAGCAGACTGCAGGATGCCCATGATCTGACCGGTATGTCCGGGATCGTCGGCCTGCTGGGAGGTCATTGAGAGGATGCCCGGATGCACCAGCGCTCGCCCGATCGTGGCGAGTCCGAGCATCACGAAGAGGTAGAGAAGTGAGGGGTTAAGCGGCGCGAGCGCCAGGCCGATGGCCAGAGCCGCCAGGCCCACACCGGTCATGCGTCGGTCCCCGAGTCGGCGAGAGATCGGACCGACACCTCCCTGGAAGATCGCCATGGCTACGCCCATCGCTGCGAAGATGAACCCGACCTCGACGATGTCGTAACCGTAGGTCTTTGACATGTAGAGAAAGAAGGTTCCTTCGAGGACGGCAAGCGCCACGGTGTACATGAAGAAGAGGGCGCAGAGTGCGAAGATGGGACCGTTTCTGAGATGTTCGCTGACACGCGCCGGACGGTAACGCACGCGGTTGGCACGTCGGGTCTCCCTGGAGGCCGGGGGCTCAATGAGCACGAAGGCCGCCAGGACGAAGGTGAGCAGGCTCAGTACAGCGCTGGCTGCGAAGGGCAGGCCCGCTCCCATCAGTCCGGCACCCGGCCGGGCAAACGTTCCGACGATCGCGCCGATGGCCGGTCCCAGGGTAAAGCCCAGTCCGAAGCTGATGCCGATCACCGCCATGCCGCGGCTGCGACCCCTGGCGTCGGTGCTGTCAGCGATTAAGGCGCTGGCGGTGGCGACGTTGCCGGCACAGAGCCCGGCGGTAAAGCGAGCCGCATAGAGAAGTGGCAGGCTCATCGTCAGGGCGGTGAGTAATTCAAGGAGTGCTGCCGCCAGAAAGGTCGCCATGAGCACCGGTTTTCTACCGATGCGATCGGAGAGGCGGCCCCAGATCGGCGCCATGATGAATTGCCCCAGCGACTGCGTGGCGTAGAGCAGTCCCACATCCACCGCAGTGCCACCGAGTGCCTCGGCCATGGCAGGCAACACCGGGATGGCTATGGCAAATCCGGTGATGTTGAGCAGGAGGATGGGAAAGAGGCGGCGTATCGGACTTCGGGCAGTCATGGGGGCCGGACGCAGGTGCAAGCGGGAGAAGGGATGCGCCCTGGGGCGCACCGTGACGAATGTTGGCCCATCCGGGCCCGGGCCTCTTGTGGCACGGAGGCGTCCGAATCGCAACACTCGCCCAACGCGGGCCTCTCGCAGGCTCATTCCTTGCCGTGCTGTGGCAGCTTGTCGCAGGGAGGGGGGGGGGCGCGAGGGGGCGCCTGACTCCGGGCGACGTCCGGGCCCTTGAGCCGGGAGTAGGCCGACGTCGGGGGAGGTCGGATCGCGCGGGCGACGGGCTGGCCAGGATGCCTCGTTGGTGAGATGTCAGGGAGTGGGGAAGGACTGCCGGCTTAAATAAACAGAGGCGCCCTGATTCCGGCGAAAGACCTCGGGTTTGTGAGGTTACGCATACGTTTCAGGGGCTCGTGAGGATCGACATCGGCGCGACGCTCTGAAATAATTGGGGCTGAGGAGCGTTACCGTGGTATCGCTCCTCATTCTGGATCGTCGTTTTGGCCGGGCATTGTGCTCGCGCCGCAGATTCAGGAAGCAGGGCTCTGCCTTAAAAGGGCCGCCCCGCGGTGGATCAACTTTAGCCCAGGTCGACGGCGTTGGACGTTGTCATAGCGGAAGTCATCGGCATCATTGCCTGCTTGTTAGGCTCTGCGTACTTCTCAGGCTCGGAAACCGCGCTCACCTCGTTGAGCGAAGGTCAGACGGAGCGATTGATCGAGGAAAAAGGGGTGGGTTCGTTGCGGCTCTGGCGGGATAAACCGCTGGTGGTGCTAACCTCGATCTTGATCGGCAATAACATCTTCAACATCACGGCCTCCGCGCTGGCCACCGACCTTGCCGCGCGCCTTCTGGGTTCGACGGCGGCCTCGCAATGGGCGATCCCGGTGGCGGTTGGCGCGATGACCTTCCTGCTTTTGACCTTCGGCGAGATCACTCCGAAGACGATCGCGCGGGTGCGAAACCAGCAGTTGGCCTCGGTGGTGATGTGGCCGATGCGGATTCCAGTGGCGCTTTTTGCTCCGGCGACCTTTTTCTTCAACACGCTCGCCGCCGGGGTGATGCGACTTGTCGGCGGTAGTGTCGATGAGCGTCAGCCCTACGCTACCAGCGAGGAGTTGCAGTACATGATCGACGTGGGCTCCAGGGAGGGGCAGATCCCCGAGGATCGCGAGCGCTTGCTGCGCTCGGTCTTCGAGTTCCCCGATACCGTGGTCCGTGAGATCATGGTCCCGCGTACCGATATGGTGGCCATCCCCGAGGAGACGAACCTCGAAGAGGTGCTGGAGGTGCTCATGGAGTGCGGGCACAGCCGGATCCCGGTCTATCGGGAGACGATCGACGACATCGTGGGGCTTTTCTACGCCAAGGATGTCATTCAGTTGATGGCGTCGCGTCAGGATTTTGAGCTGAGCAAACTTCTGCGTCGGACGTACTTTGTGCCGGCGACCAAGCGGATCGCGGATCTGCTGGCGGAGTTTCAGATCAACCGCATTCATATGGCGGTGGTCGTCGACGAGTTTGGCGGTACGGCGGGCCTGATCACCCTGGAAGACATCATCGAAGAGTTCTTCGGCGATATTCAGGATGAGTACGACACAGAACCGGCCCAGATCATCGCCATCGATGAGGCCAGAGTGATGGCCGACGCACGGGTGCCGATCTACGATCTGGAAGAGTACTACGATATGGAACTTCCCGAGCACCCCGATTACGAGTCGCTCGGCGGGTTTATCCTCTCGCAGTCGGGCAGTGTGCCGGAGGCCGGCGACGAGATCGTGTGGAACGATCTGGTGTTCCGCGTTATTGAAGCCGACGCCAAGCGCATTATCAGCGTGGAGATTGAGCGGCGTAGCGCGGAGCAGGATGCTTCCGAGGAGCTCGTTTCCTGAGTGCCGCATCGGCCTCGGCTGGTTGAAGGCGGTTGAGTGACGATGCGTATGCGAATAATTCGACGGGGCCGGCGTCTTACACCCGAGCCCTGAAGGCGCTCTTCTGAGAGGAGGGCGCACCTGAACTTAATGAGAGGTTAGCGTGAAGGATCGTGCGATGATGACACCCTGGATGAAGATCGCAGCGGCGGCCGCGGCGGGTTCTCTCGCGGCGCTCACCGCGCTCAGCCAACCGCTGGCCCAGGAGAGCGGTGAGGGCAGCCAGGCGGCCGAAGCTCCGGCGGCAATGAGTGCCGATGATGTCGCCCGTCGGGTCCAGCGTTTCTACCAGGAGACGAGCGATTTTCAGGCGGCCTTCGCCCAGACCTACACCGACATCGCTGCCGGTGAGAGCAAACGCTCGCGTGGGCGCGTCTACTTCAAGAAGCCTGGCAAGATGCGCTGGGACTATTACAGCCCCACCGACGCCACCCAGCGAGAACGCGTGCTGGTGAGTGACGGTTCGGCGTTCTGGATCTATGAGTTCGAGTTTCAGCAGGTGTTTAAGCAATGCCTCGCAGACAGCCAGCTGCCGACGAGCCTGCGTTTTTTGATGGGGCAGGGGGATCTTCTTGAGGAGTTCGATGCTGAGCTCAGCGAGCGCTCCACGGCTCAGGCCCCCGAGCTCAAGCTCACCCCGAAAGAGCCCACACCGCACTACCGGGAGCTGCGCTTTCGTGTCGATCCGCAGACCTTCCAGGTGACCCGAACGACGGTCTACGATCCCTACGGAAACACCAATGAGATCGTCTTTCAAAACACTCGGGTTAACCGCAACCTGCCTGATAGCGGGTTTGAGTTTGAGGCGCCTCAGGGCGCGCGTCTGCTCAACGCCCAGCAGGAGTGTGACTGAGGGTGGATGCTGGCGTTTCAGAGAGCAGCGCCAGGCGCGCGCTGTGTCACCCCGACGGCAAGAAGAGCTGCGGTGCCTGCTGCGGGATGTACAACCATCGCAAGAGCGATGAGTCCGCGTTGATGGCGCGCCTGGTCGAGCGTACCCGGGCGTTTCGCAGGGATGCCTCAGTTGAGGATGAAGCCTCCCTGAGGGCCTTTCGTGTGCGGTGGGAAGATCCGCCCGAGGTGAAGTTGCTCGGGGAGCTGGCGAGTTGTCCTTTTCTGGGGCTTCTCGACGGGCTCGACCCCACCGGGCGCGTCGGGTGTCTGGTGCATCCGCTCCAGAATCAGGGGGTCGACGGTCGTGATTGTGGCGTCTACGACCGCTTCATCTGTGAGGATTACCTCTGCGCGGCGCATGCGGTTCTCAAACGCCAGGAGGTTGAGCTTGTGATCGCGGCGGTGCCCGACTCCTACCTCTACGGGTTGGTGATCACCAATCCGAGGCTCATTCGTACCTTTTTTGATCTGGCGGCCACCGAGCGGGGCGCCTATCCGACGGTGCGAGAGCTGGCCCGGGACGAGGCGATTGCGGCCGCGCGGGGCTTTTTTGAGCTTGTGCGCGACTGGCCCTACCGCGACACCGACGGGATCTTCGGTGCAGTGGTGCCCGGAGAAGGGTTAGAAACCTCGCGTCGCCCGCACCCGGCTGGCGAGCAGGAGGTCAAGCCGGTCGATACGCTTTTGCTCGGTCTGGGGACACGGAAGCTCAGCGTGGAGGAGCTTGAAGACGCGCGGGGGCGCGTGTACCAGGCAGTGCTCTCCTTTGCGGCTGTGCTCGGTTAGGGAGAGCCAGGCGCCTGGCCGGCGTGGCCGGGCCAGGGGCCCCGGCGGTGTTCACGTGGGGTCGACGTCGTTCTCCAGGGTGTCGCTCTCTCCATCGAGGATCGCGGCGATGGCATCGTCGTCGTAGACCGGGCCGCGTCCGATGCCCTCACACCAGGCCGCTTCAGCCTGCCAGGCGCCGGGCTCCTCCAGGAGCTCGGGCCAGAAGGGGTAGGTGCGACACTGAGAGGGCTTGACCGGGTGAATCTCACAGCCTGTTTTCCCCAGAAAGGGGCAGGGAGAGACGTCGTCGACGGCGATGACCCAGTGCGCGCCCCGGGGTTGCATGTAGGCTTCGGTCAATTCGTCAGGCGGCACGCCCAGAAATGACGCGGCCAAAAAGACTTCCGGTACGCTAAACTCGACCTGGCCGGGACGCGCGCAGCATTGCTGGCAACGGGTGCATTCAAAACGTCGTGATGTCATCGCAAGTGCTCGTTGAGGGCCGGGGGAGATGGCGGCGTTGAAGATCGCGCCTGGCATGCGCTAGCGTCAAGACTGGTGAGAACAACGGAGCGCGTCGTGCAGAATGTTCAGACCCCTGATGGCGAGGTCATAGAGGCCCCAAAGCGCTACCCGATGGTACTCGGGGCGTGGTTGGTGGCGATGCTTGCTGGCATCTGGGCTCTGGAATCGCCTGAAAGCACCGATCGCGTCCAGCTCGCATCCCCCCCCGCCGGGGCCTTTATGCCAGCGCCTCTCGCGCCGGACTGGCAGAGCACGCCGGTTGCCGGCGAACCTTTCACCTTGCGTTATTCGAGTCATCCTCCTGTGCACTACCAGTTGCGCGCGCGCTGGGAGCACGCTGGCGCGGGGGGCGGGGTGGCAAGCGGGCTGGATCTTGTGGCGAGGTCGCGATGGACGAACGAACTGAGTGCGGGGGGCGAGGAGCTGCGTCAACGCGTTGACGTGGAGTCGGCCATGCTGGAAGTCCGGGGGCCGGGGGGGCCGGTGCTCGGGTTTCGCGCCGCCCAGGAGGAGCGGGCGCTCAAGGGGGCGGTCTATCAGCGTGTCTACGACCGGATGGGCGGTGGAGGTCGCTCGGAGCGGGGACGATCGGCGCAGGCAGCCGGGGCGTGGGGATTGGCGTTGGTTGAGGAGCTACACCGGCTGCTCACGCCACGTTTTCCCCTGGATGCGCAGCTTGCCGGTGAGCGCTGGCGTTACCGCCTGGATGACGCCGGGGTGCTCGCAGTCACCGGGGATTCGTCGCTTACGACACACCTGATCGGGAGGGTGGACGTTGAAGATCGCCTCCGGGAGTACATGATGTACGGTGGCAGACCTGTCTTCTGGATCGAGCGTCACCTGACGATCGAGCTTCGAGAGGTTCGGGATCGCTCATCACGCGGCGCGCTTCACGTGAAGGGGGCAGGTCAGGGCACCCTGATCTGGGATGTGCAGCGGGGGCAGGTGCTCGACAGCGACCTCGTGATTAAGATGGAGCTGCCGGAATGGGGGCGCCACAGGACTCTGCGTGCGCGGATCGCGCAGATCGACGCCCCGGGGCAAAACGCTTTGCCATCCCTTCCCTCTGCGTATTAGATTGGCAGAGTCGAGCTCGCTACAGAAGTTCACTTAATGCCAGAATACAGGGGCCATTGCCCATGGAACGCCAACTTGTTGACCATCTGGTCGCGCAGCAGGTGGTCAGTCGACAGGATATTCAGCGTTGTGTGCTGCGCGCCTCCATGGCGAAAGGCTCCGTGATCGAAGAGTTGATCACGCGCGTCGGCGTGGACGAGCGTCTGCTCGCCCGCGCCATCGCCGAGCACCTTGGGCTGCGCGTTCACGAAAAGCCCTCGATTCAGGCCCAGCCCGAAGCGCTGGCGCTGGTCAGTGCGGAGCGCGCCGAGGAGTTTGGCGTGCTGGCGATCACCTACAACGAAGCCAGTGGTGAGTTGGAGGTGGCGGTTTTTGATACCGATCGCGCCCGCCCCGTCCTCCAGGAGGTCCGCGAGGCCACCGGAATCTCGCCGGCTCTGGTCATCGCTCCACGAACCACGTTGGAGCGCGAGATCTTTCGGCACTACAATCACGATCATGCCGCCGATAAGACCGTAGCCGCGCCTGTGCAACCGCCGACGATGGCTCGGGCGCGTCCGCCACGTCATATGCCCGGCGACGCCCACGAGCCGGCTACGCGTGTGGTGCACCTCGATGATAGCGGCCCGACCCGTCAGGTCGATCTGCACGCGGCCGAAGACAATCCTTTCTTCGACCTGCTGAAAAGCGCCCGTAGCGGAAGTGCCAAACCCAGCCTCGCCGAAAGGACCAGTCCGGGGCCGCAGCCTGGCGCGGATTTCTTTGATGGCTTTGAAGACGCGTTCACCGACGCGCTGGAGGAGCATCAATTCGGCAAAGAGAGCGCGTCGCGGCAAACGCCGGCACCGGCAGCGACTCCCTCTCGGAGCGTCCCGGACACCGAAAGCTCCGCCCGATCCGGGGCGTTGCGAGGTGCATCGATGCCCTCGCCACGCCGCAGCTCCAGCGCGCCCAGCGTTCCGGAGCGCGATTTCGGCGATATGGCCGGCGCGCTCAATGACTTTGATGCTCAGCTCGACGCCTCGTCCGACGCGTACGAGCAGTCGAATTCCAGCCGTCTCAACGCCTCGGGCTTTGAGCGGCGCGGGCGTACCGGAAATCCGAGTCAATACAGGCGTACCGGCTCCGGCTTGATCCCGCTCGATCCCAATCAGAGCGCCGCGCCTGGATTTGATAGTGGAGAATCGGGGCTTTTTCCGATCGAGCGTCAATCCTTCGGCTTTCTGGATAACGAGGAGACGGACGGCGCTGAGAACGAGCCGACGCTGGCCCAGGTGGTCGCACGACAGCGACAACACATCACGCGCCTGGAGCGGGAAGTGGAGTATCAGAAGGCGATTTTGCAATCGCTGGCCGAAATGCTGGTCGAAGCTCGGGTGCTCAGTCGTCGAAAGCTCAAAGCTCGCCTGAAAGAGCTCCGCGAGAAAGAGTCGAAACGACCCGGTTGAGCGCGTCGGTTTCACGTGGGGGCGAAGCTAAAAGCCCATGCCGACCATCACGTCGAGACCGAGCATCCTGCCGGATGCGTCGACCAGTTCGTGGTATGAGGCGCGCCCGATCAGGTGAAAGTCCCCAAAACTCCAGCGCGCTGCGGCGATACCGCCCAGGGCATGAAAGTCGCGGTGAAGCCCGGTGTTCTGAACAAGCCCGGTGCCGGCCAGCCCGACGTGCATGTAGTCGAGGCCGAGCTGCGCCTCGATCGGGCCGATGGGGTAATAGCCGCGCGGTCCGAGCCCCAATGCAAAAGTCTGAGCGTGCGCCTCAAAGGGAGGGCTGTCATGTCTCGTGGCGTGGTTGCCGCTTAGAAAGTGCAGGCTCATGCCGGCAAAACGCCAGCGAAACTCCTGGTTGAGGGCTATCCCCCAGCCGGGGCTTGCGCCGGTCGCGAACTCCCCAAGGAGCAGGCGGCCTCCCCCGCCGATGCTCAACGATGCCCCCGGAGCTGCCTGCGCCTCGCCAGGGGCAGTCGCTAGTAGGGCGAGTGCCAGGGCGGCCCCGGGAAGCACACGTGCTCCTGCGCGCCGTTGGCGGCGTTTGAACACGAAGAATCCCATCGCTGTGAGTAGCATGAGAGGGGTTGTCGGGCTGCTGCCGGAGGCGGAGCGGCAGCCGGATTGCGCTTCGGGAAAGCAGCGACCGTTCTGCTGTGAGCAGCTCTGGGTGGGGGCGCAATCGGAGTCGCTCAGGCAGTTTGCGCAGCGCCCGTACACCGGTTCACAGCGCTCACGTCGGGCGCAGTCATTGTCGTCGATGCATTCCAGCGGCTCCGAGATCAGCAGGTAGTTAAGCTCGACGATGCCGCCTGCGCTCTGGCTCTGAAGCTCCAACACCAGCTCGGGGGCAACCGTTAACTCGGCGGGCTCAATGCGTTCGATGACGCGCTCGCCAGCTCCCAGGGTGTAGTCCCGGCTCGCCAGCAACCAGCGATCCTCGATGCGTGGCGTGTCGGAAGGAAGGCCGATTTCAGACGGGGTTGAGACGATCAGTGAGAGGTCGGCGCTGCTGCTGAGGTTGGTGGCGACCTCCACCTCCAGGGCGTTTCGGCCGACACCACTGCGAGAGAGGCTCACTGCGTCGGGGCATCCCGGGCGTTGAGGCAGGCAGAGGGTGCCGAGTGCCGCCGGGTCGGTCGGGCTATCGCACCCGGAGACGCTCAGCGCGATGAGCGCCAACGCCAGCGTGTGGAGGTGACGGCGCCCGCAGCTCATGCCTCAAACCTGCGCCATACCGCGCCGAGCTGCTCGAGGAGTACACCGGGCGTGGTGGCGCGGGTGCCCACCGCGTCGCGGGCGGCGTCGCCTGCGAGCCCGTGCACGCAGACAGCGATGGCGGCGGCCATCCACGGGTCGTCGGGATGGTCGTTGAGGGAGGCGGCGATAAGACCACTGAGGACATCGCCCATTCCGCCGGTGGCCATGCCCGGGTTGCCGGTGCGGTTGATCCCGGGCGGGCTATGAGGGGCGGCGACTACGGTCGCCGCGCTCTTATGGACGATGATCGCCGGGATGCGCGCGAGAAGTGCACGGGCTGCGCCCACGGTATCACTCAGAACCTCGTCGATGCTCTGGTCGAGCAAGCGCGCGAGCTCCCCGGGGTGGGGCGTGAGCACAACCGGAGCGTATGAGGCCAGATCGCAGGCAGCCTGGAAAAGATCCGGGTTTTGGGCCAGCAGGGTGAGCGCGTCGGCATCGATCACAGTTGGGCGGGGAGGCGCTGCCAGGCAGTGTCGAAGCGCCTGACGCGCGGCCGCGTCGGTTCCAAGTCCCGGGCCGATGACCAGCGTGTCGCTTGCGTCCAGAAGTTGGGACAGGGCGTCGGCTTGAAGCTCCCCGGAGTCGCCGAAGATCGGGCGCGCGATGACCTCCGGGATGGCGCGAGCGCTGAGAACCCCCTGAGGATCGGTGCCGGGATAGACCAGCCCGGCGCCACCCAGCAAGGCTCCACGAGCAGCCATGGTCAAGGCACCGGTTGTTGGCGCGCGACCGCCGATAAGAGCGATCTTGCCTACCGAGCCCTTGTGGGCGTGTGTAGGACGAGGGGGGATCTTTCCCTGAAGCCAGTCAGCGTCCAGCGCATAGGCCTCGACGCCGACCGCGTCGCGCGCCCGAGTTGGAATGCCGATATCGACCGGGCAGAGCGTACCGATGAAGCCACGGGCGGGATCGAGGAGTTGTCCGATCTTCGGAAAGCCGAAGGTCGCGGTCACCTCGGCCTGAGTGCATACGCCAAGCACCTGGCCTGTGCGACCATCGAGACCGCTGGGCGTATCCAGCGCGAAGACCGGCGCGGGCTGATCGTTGAGAAACTTCACCGCCGAGGCAAATCGCCCCTCCACCGGGCGATCAAGACCGGTGCCCAGAAGGGCGTCGCACCACAGCTCGCAGGGAGGCAGCGAATTCAAAACGTGGCGCACCCCGGCGGCGTCCAGCCCGTTGAGCTGGTGACGATCTCCGATTAAGGCTTCGGCAACTTTATGGAAACGCTGCGCCTCGGGACCGAAACGCTCCGGGGTGCCCATCAGTACCAGCACCGGATGAAAGCCCAGGTGGTCGAGCATCGTGGCCAGCGCCACCCCGTCGCCGCCGTTATTGCCCATGCCACAGAGCAGGCCGATGCGGGCACCGGGCTGCGGAGAAAAATGCTCCAGAAGTACGCCCAGCGCGCCGCGGGCGGCGCGCTCCATCAACACTTCGGCCGGAATGCCGATGGTCTCTATGGTGCGGCGGTCCATCTCACGCATCGACGCGGGGGTCACAAGGTGCATAGGTCACTTCGGCGCTAAGTCAGGGCAGGGAGGACAGCACAGCGGGAATCGCGCTACTCGGCCAGGGAGCGGCCTTCGGCAAGCGCCTCGATCATCTCAGCGACCGCACGCTCAAAGCCCACGTAGATGGCGCGCGCGACGATGCTGTGGCCGATATTGAACTCTTCAAACTCGGAGATCGCGGCCACGGCTAGCACGTTTTTGTAGTCCAGGCCGTGGCCGGCGGCCACGGTCAGTCCGGCGCTGGCAGCCCGGGAGGCGGCGTCGCGGAGACGGCGCCACTCGTGGTCGCGCTCAAACTCGGACGGGGCCAGCGTATTGGTGAATTCGGCAGCCGACTCGCAATAGTCGCCGGTATGAAGTTCGACGATATCGACGCCGAGATCCGCGCTGGCTTCGATCTGAACCGGGTCCGGGTCGATAAAGAGGCTTAGATGCGCCCCGCTCCGGCGAAGACGCTCAAGATAGGGGCCCAAGACCTTCTCTTGACCAGCCACGGCCAGGCCGCCTTCGGTGGTCTGCTCCTCGCGGCGCTCGGGCACCAGCGTGATCATGTCGGGGCGGAGCTCCATGGCGATCTTGAACATCTCGTCGGTAGCGGCCATCTCCAGATTGAGGCGGGTCTGCACCGTTTCACGCAATACCCGAAGGTCGCGATCCTGAATGTGGCGGCGATCCTCGCGCAGGTGAATGGTGATCTGGTCGGCACCCGCAAGCTCGGCGATGGCCGCGGCGCTGACCGGATCGGGGTAGCGCGTGTTTCGGGCCTGGCGGATGGTGGCAACATGATCGACGTTCACGCCCAGCCTCGGGCGCATACGGGTGGGATTCATCGAAGACTCCTCTATCAATCCGATAAATATCTACAAAGTCAGGCGCCGATGAGTTCGCGAAGTTGGGCGAGAAGCGCCTCGGCGTAGGCACGTACCTTAAGCTGATCGGGGCCTTCGACCATGATTCGGGCTTTGGCCTCGGTTCCGGAATAACGCGCCAGTACGCGGCCCTCTCCGGCGAGCTCGCTCTCGACCTGGCGGACCATCTTCTGAAAGGCCTCAAGTTCTTCAAGCGGCGGCTTCTCGCGCACCTTCAGGTTAAGCAAGACCTGGGGGAAAGGCTTCATGACGCGCGCAAGTTTGCTAAGCGGACACTTCTGGCGCTGCATGATGGCCAGCACTTGAAGTGCGGCGAGCAAGCCGTCGCCGGTGGTCGAGTGCTCCAGAAAGACCATGTGGCCGCTCTGCTCGCCGCCGAGGGTGTAGCCGCCGTTGCGCATTTCTTCGACCACGTAGCGGTCGCCCACCGAGGTGCGTACAAGGTTGATGCCCCGTTTCTGAAGCGCGACCTCCAGGCCCACGTTGCTCATCACCGTGGTGACCAGGGTGTTGTCGGCAAGTTTGCCCTGCTCGTGGAGGTGGATGGCACAGAGGGCCAGGATGCCGTCTCCGTCAACGATGTCGCCATTTTCATCGATGAGGATGAGGCGGTCGGCGTCGCCGTCGAGCGTAATGCCTACATCGGCACGGGTCTCGCGTACGCGGCGCGCTGTGTTGTGCGGGTGGAGGCTGCCGCAGTCCTGGTTGATGTTGTAGCCGTCAGGATCCACGCCGAGGGTGAAGACTTCCGCGCCGAGCTCGCGGAGCACTGCCGGGGCGACTTTGTAAGCGGCACCGTTGGCGCAGTCGACGACCACCCGCAGGCCGTCAAGGGTCAGGTCGCGGGGGAAGGTGTTCTTGAGAAAGACGATGTAGCGGCCGGTCGCGTCATCGATACGCGCGGCTTTGCCGATGCGGTCGGTGTTGGGCTGAAGTTTGCCATCGCTCAATACGAGATCTTCGATGGCCAGCTCCACCTCATCGGGGAGTTTGAAGCCGTCGGAGGCAAAGATTTTGATGCCATTATCCTGATAGGCGTTATGGCTGGCGCTGATGACGATGCCGGCGTCGGCACGCATCCCGGTCGTCAGAAAAGAGATCCCCGGCGTGGGCAGTGGGCCGACAAGCTGCACGTCGGCGCCCATCGAGGTGATGCCCGCGGCCAGGCCCGATTCGAACATATAGCCGGAGATGCGGGTGTCTTTGCCGATGACAATACGCGTGCGGTGGCCGAAGGGCCGCTCATCGGGGCGGCATTTAAAATGCTGTGCGATCGCCTGGCCCAGGCGTACGGCCAGGTCGGCGGTCATGGGGTACTGGTTGGCGACGCCGCGGATGCCGTCGGTTCCAAAAAGCTGTCGGGTGGTCATGGCGTGGTCCCTGGGTGAGATGCCGTCGTCTGGCAGGGCGCCTGGCGGCGCGCGTCACGTGCATAGCACGATCGGATGGGCCGCTAAAGCCGGGCCGGGACTTCACCGAGCGTGGCCACGAAGCTCTACACGACCGAGGCTGCGGGCAAGTCGCCTCAACGCTCGGTTGTGATCACGCGGAAACGGTCCGGGTAGACCCGCGTCATCTCGACGCCAGGCGGGAGGTTCTGAATCTCCACGGTCTTGGAGAAGGTACCTGGAGGGCGGCGATCTTCGTCGCTCAAATCGATCTCGGCGCGTACCACGTCGGGGTTGAGGGCCTCGACCAGCCCGCGGGGGCCACGCACGGACACCGAGGTGGTGGCCGGCGAGATGTTGACGTCCAGCGACGTGTTGACGCCCGTGATCGGGACATCTTCCAGGGTGCGGGTGATGAGTTCCGAGCCGATGCGCACACGCACGCTTATGCGGCTGTCATACTCCACGCGCACCAGGCCATCTTCCACGCGCAGTTGCACGTTGCGCTCAAAGGACTCGCTCCGGCTCCCCACATCGACCGGCTCAGTCTGCACCGAGTTGATGCGCTCCAGGCGCGAGCGCGGGCCACGAATGGTCACGCGGGCGGGGCTCACGTCGACGCCCTCCACCACATAGGAGCTCTGCGGCTCGCCGGTGGTCTGAGGAATGATCGGTACGACCCGCTGCGCCTCCGGCTCAAGCTCTACGTACATGGAACTCGGCTCGATCGAGACGACCCGTAGCCCGGGCGGCACCCGCACCATGTTGCCGCTGATCGTCACGATGGAGTCGCTGTCGGCGGGCGTCAGGTCCAGGCGTATAGGTTCGAGGTTGCTGGGATCAAAGCGATTGATGTCCGACCAGCGACCGCGAATGGTGACCTTGACCCGGTCGAGCGGGTCGGACACCAGTACCTGATTTTCGGGCACCACGATGCGAACCGGTGCGAAGCTCGCGACGACCGTTTCGCGGTCTTCGCTGACCCAGATGTAGAGCGCAAGGGTGAGCACCGCCGCGATGAACTTTAGCGAGAAGTTATGCACGAAGATGCGGCGCAGCACCGTTTGCAAACTCAGAGAACTCATGAGGAGACCTCGTCTTTCTCGGCCTCGTCATTGGAGGGGGCTGCCGGGGTGCCGCGATCCTGAAGGCTGACCTTCAGCCGTTCGAACAATGAGCCAGCCGGCGCCGAGCTGGTCCCCGCGCGGTAGATCTTCTGCAGCAGAGAACGCATCTCGTTGGCGTCGAGATCCCGGTGAAGCTCGCCCTCATAGGCGATGGAGATCGTGCCGGTTTCCTCGCTGACGATCGCTACGGCCGCGTCGGTATCTTCGGTCACACCGATGCCAGCGCGGTGCCGGGTGCCCAGGGTCTTCTCCACGCGCGGGTTGATCGTCAGCGGTAAAAAACAGCCCGCCGCCGAGACACGTCCCTTCTGAATGATGACCGCGCCGTCGTGCAGCGGGTTCTGATGCTCGGGGAGAAAGAGGGTGAAGAGCACATCTTTGGTCACGACTGCGTCGAGTTTGATGCCCTCTTCGGTGAAGTGGCTTAAGTCCGCTTCACGCTCAATGGCGATGAGCGCGCCGAGCTTACGGCTGGAGAGCATGACGCAGGCCTTGACGACCTCTTCAAGTACCGAGGTTTCTTCGTACGAGCGCGCGCCGCCCAGGATGGGGGCACGACCGACCTGCGCGAGCGCGCGGCGGATATCATGCTGGAAGATGATGACCACGATGATGATCAGGTTGGCGATAAACATATCGATCAACCAGTGGGTCGTGGCCAGGTTGAGGTAGTCTTCCTGAGAGATGTAGAAAAAGATCAGGATAAAGATCAGCCCGAATAACATCTGCAGCGCACGCGTGCCCTTGATGAGCAAGAGCACCCGATAGATGACGATGAACACGATCGTCATGTCCAGGATGGTGAAGAAGGCTTGCCAGCCTGAGTCCACCCGGAAGATGTCGAAGAGAAGATCCATGCGTTGCCAGTAGACGTCGCCCGGCGCGACGTGAGGTAGGCCAACTCAGCAGATAAGGCGCCCCGAGACGCGAGTGAGGCCCATGGTGAACCAGAGCACCCGGGGGAGCAAAAAAATTGCGTATCTAAGTCAGAATGACCCCATCTGGCAGAGGGCCTCGCTGACCCGCACCACATCGACAAGCTCGGCGACGTCGTGCACCCGCACGATGTCGGCGCCGGCGAAGATGCCGCAGGCTACCGTCGCGGCGGTGCCCATCAGGCGTTCTGCGGCGGGGCGGCCGGTGACGGCACCGATGAGGCTTTTACGGCTTGTGCCCAGCACAATCGCACACCCCAGCTCACGAAGTCGGCTCAGTTCACGGATGAGGCGGTAGTTCTGAGCCACATTCTTGCCAAAACCAATGCCCGGATCGAGGAGTACGCGCTCGCAGGTGATGCCCGCATCACGCGCTGCATGTAGGCGTTCTTCGAGGTGCTCGACGACTTCTGCAACGATATCACCCTCGCTCAAATCGTCCTGCATGGTTTGTGGGCGGTCCCTGGTGTGCATGAGGACCACGCCAACGTCATGCGCGGCGATGACTTCGACCATGGCCGAATCAAAGGTCATCGCGCTGATATCGTTGATGATATGAGCGCCGGCAATAATCGCCTGCCGGGCGAGCTCCGCCTTGTAGGTATCGACGGAGAGCCAGGCGTCGCAACGCTGTGCGAGCCCCTCGACGACCGGGATCACTCGCCGTAACTCTTCCTCCAGAGTCACGGGCTCGGCACCGGGGCGGGTGGACTCCCCGCCGATGTCCAGGATATCGGCTCCGGCGGCTGCCAACTCCAGGCCGTGAGCGATGGCTCGCTCCGCGTCGAAAAACTCGCCGCCGTCGGAGAAGGAGTCGGGAGTGACGTTGACCACGCCCATGATGTGGACGCGATCTTCGAAGGGCAGAGCGCGCGTGCCGACCTCAAGGGTCGGCACGTGTGCTCTGGGCCGGGGGGCTGCCAGAAAAGCCATCACTTACTCAGGGGGCATCAGGTGTTGGAGGGCGCCAGGTTGGGCCCGACCGGCGGGACCTGCTCTTTGATCTTAGAGGCGAAACCGGTCTTGGGAGTCTTCTCGGCCTCCTCGGCTTCTTCGGCCATCTTCTTCTGGCGCTCCTCCCGGATCCAGTCGAGCTTGCCCTCCTCGGCCAGGTAGCGGATCTCATCGGCATCCAGCGCTTCGAACTCCAGGAGCGCTTCGGTCATCAGCTCAAGCAGCTCGCGGTTCTCCATCAGCAGGTCGTAGGCGCGCTTGTAGGCGTCCTTGACGATGCGTCGCACCTCGGCGTCGATCTCGCGGGCGAGGTCTTCGCTGTAGGGGCGGGTGGTGCTGAGGCTGGCTTCCTGCGACTCGCCATAGAAGAGCGGCCCGATAGCCTCGCTCATGCCCCACTCACAGACCATCTGGCGCGCCAGGTTGGTGGCGACCTTGATATCCTGGCCGGCGCCGGTGGTGAACTGGTTGTAGATCAGCTCTTCGGCGGCGCGACCGCCCATCATCACCGCGATGCGCTCGAGCACGTAGTCGCGGTTGAGGTTGTAGCGATCCTTGGTGGGCAGCTGCTGCGTCACACCGAGAGCCCGACCACGCGGGATGATCGTGACCTTATGCACCGGGTCGGTGTTGGTCTGGCGCAGCGCGACAATCGCGTGGCCTGACTCGTGGTAGGCGGTGACGGCCTTCTCCTCATCGGTGAGCACGATGCTCTTGCGCTCAGCGCCCATCAGGACCTTGTCTTTGGCCTCTTCGAAGTCGATGGACTCGACGCGATCTTTGTTCGCGCGCGCGGCGAGCAGGGCGGCCTCGTTGACCAGGTTCTCAAGATCGGCGCCGGAGAAGCCCGGGGTGCCGCGGGCGATGTCTTTGAGGTCGACGGTCTTGCCGATGGGGGTGCGGCGGGTGTGGATCTTAAGGATCTGCTCACGGCCGCGGACATCGGGCGGCGCGACCATCACACGGCGGTCGAAGCGGCCCGGACGAAGTAGCGCCGGGTCGAGCACGTCGGCGCGGTTGGTCGCGGCGATGAGGATGACGCCTTCGTTGGACTCAAAGCCGTCCATCTCGACAAGGAGCTGGTTGAGCGTCTGCTCGCGCTCATCGTGCCCACCGCCCATGCCCGAGCCACGGTGGCGACCGACGGCGTCGATCTCATCGATGAAGATGATGCAGGGCGCGTTCTTCTTGCCCTGCTCAAAGAGGTCACGAACGCGCGAGGCACCCACGCCGACGAACATCTCGACAAAGTCCGAGCCGGAGATCGAGAAGAAGGGAACGCCAGCTTCACCGGCCACACCGCGGGCAAGCAGGGTCTTACCGGTACCGGGCGAACCCATCAGAAGCACGCCCTTGGGGATACGGCCGCCCAGTCGGGTGAACTTTTTGGGGTTCTTGAGGAACTCGACGATCTCCTGGAGTTCTTCTTTGGCCTCATCGATGCCGGCGATGTCGTTGAAGGTGACCTTATTCTGGTTTTCGTTGAGCAGGCGTGCCCGCGACTTCCCAAAGGTCATCGCACGGCCACCGCCGCCGCCCTGGAACTGGCGCATAAAGAAGATCAGGACCATCACCAGCAGAATAAGCGGGATCGAGGTCACGAGGATCGTCTTCCAGACGCCGTCTTCGTCGGCGCGATCAAAGGAGAACTCGATCTGCTGGGCAGCGAGCATGTCCTGAAGATCTTCACCGACCGGGCCGACGGTGTTGAATTCGGTTTTGCCCTCGTGATGCTCGCGGGCGTACTCCTCATTGAAGGTGCCCTTGACCTCGAGGTCTTTGATGGTGACTTCCTCGATCTGCCCGGTCTCCACCGCGTTGCGGAACTGGCTAAAGGAGATCTCGGAGGAGTCGATGGAGGTGTCGGTCATGATGTTGAAAACCACCACGACCATGATGATGAGAATACCCCAGATCAATGATGCGCGGAGGGGGATCTTGTTGAGCACGTTTGGCCTCGTCGAAGTCGAGTATCTGGCGAGCCTTTAAGGCGATACCTTGATAAAGCGCGCGGGAGTCCGGCGAGAGCATCGAATGCGGGGGGCCGGACCGACAAGCTATAACACCTCGCATGTGGGCGTTCAACAGCGCACCCGGCGCTTGAGTCACCCATCTGCGGGGCCGCGGATGGTGCGTGCGGCGTCGATGGGGAGAAGGGATGTTTAGGGGGTGTTATTTCCGCTGCCAGTGAAGAATTGCACTCAGGGCGGCGCCAGGTCGCACCACGATCTCCCAAAAGGGGTGCGCTGACGTGTTTTGAGCGGGAAAAGAAGGGGGCTTCAGCCCGGCGATCCAGATCAGGTTGTTGTTGGTGTCCGCGATGCAGGGCCAGCACCAGCGCACGTCGGTGCCCAGTTGAGCGGCCTGAAAGACGGTGCTGGCTTTTCGCGTCTGCGATGTGCCGTCCTGGCGCAGGCGCATAAGCGTATCGCCCGGGCGATAGCCTCGCAGCGTCAGAGGTTGCTTCGCGAGCGAATGGGGGAGCAGGCAGCGCCAGGGGCGAGCGGGGTGGTCGGGCGCAGCCTCGGCCCGGGGCACGAGCGACCACTGCAGGAGGGAGCCCTGCCACGCAAGTGTGCCCTGTGGGGTGGAGGCGAAGTTTGCCGGCGCGGCGACGGGGTGCAGGCGATCGCGTCCGCCGCGCTCGCGCGAGGGCAGGAGCACCAGCTGGCCGTGGCTAACGCGCACCAGAAAGCCGGGCGCGCTCAGGTGTTTCGGGGTGATGGAGAAGGCACCCGGTAGCATGGCGAGGACACCTGCAAGCGTCTCGCGAGCGAAGTGAGGCGCGATGCGCAGGATGATGCGGGTGCAGGTGGCGTGCGGTGCGTTTAGCAGTGTGCGGGCATCGAAGGCGTGTGCGTCGGGCTCAAGCGGCGGTCGGCGTGCGCGTCGCTCCAGCGCGTCTGCCACGTCGTCTGCCGCCTGCCGCTCGGCCTCCAGGTTTATCAGCGTGCGGCGTGCCGGGCCGAGCTCGCCGGCGATCGCTCGGAGCGCGGGGGTGACTTCCCTGCGGATGCGGTTTCGCAGGTAGCGGTCGGTGGCGTTGGTCGGATCTTCGACCCAGGTGAGTTGTCGCTGGCGCGCGTAGTCGCCGACCTGCTCAGCGGACGCGAAGAGCATCGGTCGAAGGACGCGTAATCTGCGATCTTCGATGGTGAGCGTGGCGTCTTCTTTCAAGGTCGCCAGGCCATCGAGGCCGCTGCCGCGCAGCAGGTTGATCAGCGCGCTCTCCAGGCGATCGTCGCCGTGGTGTGCGGTCAGCAGCGCGGAGGCCCGATGGGTCTGTGCGATGGCTCCAAGCGCCTGGTAGCGGGCCTGGCGTGCATCGGCCTGGTTTGAGGCCTGGCCCGGCGAGAGCGTGACGCGTTCGAGCTGGATGCCTGATGTTCGCGCCCACGCTTCGCAATGCTCGGCGTCGCGCGAAGAGCTCTCACGCATGGCGTGGTCCACGTGGGCGGCGATCAGGTGAAGGTGCAGGCCTGGTGCGAGTCTTTGCAGAAGATCGAGCAAGACGGTGGAGTCGCGTCCTCCACTCCATGCAACGACAAGCCTATCTCCCCGGCGGATATCGGCGTGTTCTAATGCGTTTTGAACACCTTCGAGCAAGGTGTCTTCGCTGGCAGTCGGAGGTGTTGGCATCGCGTGGAGACTCAGCGCTCGGAGAGCGATTCGATAAAATGCTGGAGTGCGCCGGGGGGGACCGCGAGGCCTACTGCGCTACGTTCCGGGTGGCGAAGTGCGTTCAACGCAACCAGGTGGTCGGTGTTGGAAAAGATCGGTGCCCCGAGAATCGCGGTCGAGGTGGTGGGCAGATAAAACTGAAAGGCCTCCTCAAGGGAGCGAAGATCGTGGATTTGCACCGGTTCAATACGATCAGGACGCTCCGGCGAATACGCGAAGATCATAGATGGGGCCGGACGACTGGAGTCATGCAGTGGCCAGCCTTGCGATGGCCGGTGTGTGGAGGTGGCGGCATCGGAGGTAAATACGAGGTGTGCCAGATTGAGGTTAGGCTCTTTGCGCGCCGCGCGAAGTTCGATGAGTACGTCTGCGTCGTTCTTGAGTAGATCTTCGATGCCGCTTCCCGAGGGGCGATGTGCTCCAGGGGAGGGCTGACTGGCGAGAGGAATGCCGTGTTGGCGCATGGCCGCGGCGGTCGCCTCGTCGATCAGGAAGAGTTGTCGCGCGTCGGCGATCCAGTCAGCTGTGCTGAGGAGGACCGGGGGCTGGTTTGGAGCAGGCTCTACCCAGACGGCGTGCCCGATATACACCATGGGCACCTGCCGGTAGGGCCGCGGGGGCATGACGAGTGCCATGATAAGCGAAGTGCGTGTGCTGGCGATGCCACGCAGGCGCTCCAATTCCTGACGATTCAAGGGGCGAGGAAGGTCGGCGCCTTCGGCTGTCGCGATGGTGGAGCGCCCCAGCCCTGGTACGATCTCGCTGAGCTCGTGGGGGCTGATGCGTTCGATGCGAACATCCTCAAAACTCTGCAACTCTCCGGGCTTGACGCGCTCCAGGGGCTCGGATTGCTGGGCGAGTGCACCGGTGCTCCAGAGGCATAGAGCAAGGGTCGCGGACAGGGGCCTTGTCCAACGCGGCATAGAAAACGGTCGGCGGGGAGTTTTGAGTGTGGGTAGCATGCTGAACTCGTCACTTTCGTCGCGGGCTCGGCCCGGCATTGCCTGGACGGTAAAAGACGCCCGGGTGCTTCGCAAATTCTAAAGGTGATCAGATGGCGCGATGACGCAGTGCATCGTGCGGAATGAACGAGGTTGAAGGCAGTGTGTCGTATGATGTAGGTATGATGCGGTGATCCGGCGTTCGGTCGCTCTCTCTAAGGGGTGCTTGACGCCAGAAAACGCAAAACGTATCTTCTCTTGTCCGCTTTCTGTCCCGGCTTTCGGGTATACTGGAGCGGAGTTCGGGCCGACCGCGTCGGCGAGAGTCGTCGCACCACGTGCGGCCAGATGGTGATAAAACCGAGTGAACGGAGCTCCTGGTGAAGCCGAAGAATCATAACCTGCGCGTCGCGCTAGTCTGGAACGGGACGATCTATCAAGAGTCGACGTTCACCAAAGACAGCGCGCCTAAAGTCACCATCGGTGAAGATGATAAGAACGTCTTCTCGGTCCCGGCGCCGGGGCTTCCTGCCTCGCTTGATGTATTTGAGCGTCAGGACTCGGGTTATAAAATCCGAATCACCGATAGGATCGAAGCCTCCCTCCATATTGATGATGAGGAGTTTGACCTCGAAGAACTCATCGAAGAGGGCAAAGCTACCAAGTCGGGTACCGTAAGCACCGATGAGGGCAAGGCTACCGTTTACGAAGTGGACTTGAGCTTCGGCGATTGGGGCGTGCTCAATCTGGGTAACGTCAACATCTTCTTCCAGCTCGTGGAGCGCGGTGAGGCGATTGTTGGCACCAGCCCCAAAGAGATCTTTGACGGTCCGCTCTCGGTCTCGCTGATTGTGGCGGCCATCGCGCACCTGATCTTCTTGATCACGGCGATGATGCAGCCGATTGAGCCGGAGCTCACCGATCTCGAGGTCATGGATCGCTTCGCGCGCTTTGCCGTCGATGACGTCGACGCTGCGCTTGAAGAAGAAGAGGAAGTGGAGGAGCCCGCCGAGGACACCACCGGCAAGAAGGCCGGCGGCGAAGAGGGCGAGTTCGGTGACCCGGATGAAGACATGCCTGACTCCAAGATCCCGAAGGTCGACGGTCCGATGGTCGATGAGATCGATGTGAAGAACATCGGTGTGCACGAAGCGCTGAGCAACAACATCATCAGCGATGGCCCGCTGGCCAACCTCTTCGGCAACTCGGAAGGCTTTGACTCCAAGATGAACGTCGCGATGAGCGGCGAAGGTGGCGAGCTGCAGATCGGTCGTGGCCAGGGCGGCATGGGCATGCGCGGCAGCGGCAGCGGCGGTGGTGGCGAAGGCTTCGGTCGCGTCGGTGGCCTGGGTAAGGTCGACACCGGTGGCGGCAAAGGCACCGGCGCAGCGCTGGGCAAGAAGAAAGAGCGTAAGGTTGAAGCCCGTATGTCGACCGGTGCGCCGGCCGTCGGTGACTTCTGCGACCCGGGCAACATTCGTTCGGTGGTCAGTCGTCGCCAGCCGGCCATCCGCCACTGCTTTGAGCGTGAGCTTCAGACCAACCCCACCCTGAGTGGTAACATCACCGCGACCTGGCGCGTGCAGCTGGACGGCTCGGTCTCCAACGCCGCGATTGCCAGCTCGACGATGAACAACTCCTCGGTGGAGAGCTGCATCACCCGCGTGATTGATCGTCTGCGCTTTGAGAAGCCCGACGGTGGTGTCTGCGTGATTAACTACCCCTTCGTCTTCTCGGGTATCGAATAAGTCGAGTCGGGTAGCTCCGAATAAAAAGGCCGCGTCCCTCTAAGGGGCGCGGCCTTTTTTGTGATGTGTCAAAAGGTCGTTCTGGCGCGCCGGCAACGCGTGCACATCGCTGCCGGTGGCGCTCAGCTCCCGGCAGGGTTATTCGCCGCCGAGCATCGTGGTGAGCTCCCCGGTGCGCTGGAGGGCTTGCACGTCGGTAAAGCCGCCGACGGATGTTCCGTTGATGAAGATCTGGGGGACAGTGCGCTTGCCGCCGGTGCGCTGGATGAGTTCCGCGCGGGCGTCGGGATCGTGGGTGACGTCGATTTCTTCAAAAGGCACATCGAGCTCGCGAAAGAGGCGCTTGGCCATGTCGCAATAGGGGCAGAACTGGGTGCGGTAGATGATGACTTCGGCCATGAGTAACTCCGTGATTCAGGTCAGTACCGGCAACAGTGCCGGAGGGTGAGCACAATGTGTGTGCGGGATTGAGCGCCATCGTGGCGAGTGGACGATTCGGCGCGGCAGGCAATGCTTTTGCGGCGCGATTCGGCCGGAGGCATCCAGGCGTCTACGTGGAGGTCGCGTCGGTGGCGTTGATAGGATGAGCAGGGCCCGGCGCGTGTTGGCGGGGAGCCGCACTGTGCGCGCATCACGCCCGGGTGGAGTGGGAGGTTTCGACGCGCGGCGTAAGGGGCCTGACATCGGGTGAGATGCCAGAGCCTGGCAAAGGTTTCAAGAAAGGTGTGGGTCGGCAGGTCGAAGCGGGCAGATGGCGAGGAGCCGTTCGTGTCGGAGCAGCGCCGTGGCCGTGCGCAGCGTGTCCAGGGTGGAGAGGGCGGGGAGCTCGGCGCGCAGTTGTCGGCGCAGCAGCGCGGGCAGGCTGACACGACGATGGGAGGCAAAGTGCAATTCGGCCAGATCCGGTGATAGCTCGGCGAGTTCGCAGGCCAGCTGGTAGGCGCGATTAAAGCCTCCGAGCTCGTCGACAAGGCCTCGGGCCAGTGCGTCGCGGCCGGTGTACACGCGCCCCCGTGCGTAGCGGTGCAGCTGTCGGCGGGGAAGCTTGCGGGCCTGGCCCACGCGTCGCAAGAACATCCGATAGAACGCGCGAGCGTCTTGCTGCAGGTTGCCAAGTGCGTGTTCGGGTAGCGGAGCTGTCAGGCTTTGGAAGCGGCCGACCGGGTGGCGCTCGCGATGCTCCACGTGAAGGTGAAGATTGTCGAAAACGCCGGGCAGCGCGAGTTTCCCGGCGATGACTCCGATGGAGCCCGTCAGTGTTTCGGGTTGGCAGATGATGCGATCGCAGGCCACGGCCATGTAGTAGCCGCCGCTGGCGGCGATGTCGGAGCAGTAGGCGATGACCGGTTTTTCGCGTCGCAGGCGCTCGATGGCCTCCCAGAGGATCTCGCTGGCCAGGGCGCTGCCGCCTGGCGAGTTGATATGCAGAACGACCGCGCGTACACGCGGGTCGCGGCGCAACGCGTGGAGTGTTGGCAGGACCTCGGAGGGTTCCACGCTGGCTGCCGATTGGCCGGGAAGTTCGGTTGAGGACATCACGATCATCCCGGAGAGATCCATCACCGCGATGCGTTCGCGGCGTCGAAAGAGTGGGGTGGGGCGAAAGCGGCCCGGGTCGCTGTCCAGCCAGTCGTTGGCGGAGCGAAAATCAACAGGTTGGTCCTCGGCGGGCGCGGGAGGCTGCTCGCTCTGAGGGGTGTCCTCGTCCTCGTCCTCGTTTTCGCGTTTGGCAAGTTCGGGACGAGGAATGAAGGCGCCTCGCTGAGAGCCCATTTCCAGGTAGTCGACGAGCTGAGCGCGATGAATCTCGGGACCGACCAGGCCCATCACCTGCGCGCGACGTGCGTCGAGGGGCATGTGTGACACGGTCGCATCCAGGGTCTCCGGGGTCAGTTCGAGGGAGGTGGCCTGACGCTCCAGGCGCTCCTGTTCCAACGTCTCGAGCAGTTGAGACATCATCAGGCGCTGTGGCGCGGTGCTCTGAGCGTGAATCATGCGGTGGGCGGCTGTTTTGAAAGGACCGATGTGCACGAACTGTGCGGCCACACCGACCTTCTCTAAGAGCTCCGCAGCGAAGATCTCTTCGAAGCGACGTCCGAAGAGGTAGAGACGGCCCCCCGGGGTGAGCAACACCTCATCGGTGGCGCAGGCCAGGTCGAAGTCATTGCCCGTCAGCGAGTGGGTGTGGGTGACGACGCGCTTTCCGGCCTGTCGCAGTTGCAGCACAAGCTCGCGAAGATCGGCGGTGCGCGCCGCCCCCTCGGTGAAGTCATCACAGACAAGCACCACGCCCCTGACGTAGGGAGATCTGGCGAGACGGTCGACGTCGTCGCGAAGTTGCAGGTAGGATTCCTGGCGCTGGAAACGTGCGGCCAGCCCCTGAGCCGGGCCAAAGGCCCGGCGCGTCCCCATGTTCAGACGCACCCAGAGTTGGTGTCGGCGCGCCAGCCGTCGACCCAGCTTAAAGAAAAGCCAGCGCCACATATAAAGCAACAGGCGCAGGAGATTTAAGATGATGACAAAAGGCGCACGCAGCATCATGAAACTCATCTCGGGGAATCATTCATACCGTCTGGCCCAAGGTAGACCCGGCACAGGGCGGTGTCGAGCAGGTCTGCTGGCACTCACGGTGCTCGTTCTTGGGATGATGGTTGCCGGGGGGTGTGTGACGACCACCGAGTGCGACGAGTACGTGCGTTGTGGTGATGGCGAGATGTGCTACAAGCGCCAGTGTCTGCCTCAGTGCGCCGACAACGCTCAGTGTGAGGCACCGGCGCAGTGTGTGCCCTGTCAGCCGGAGAGCGGGGCCCTGGAGGGAGATTGTCTGGGCGAAGCCGGTCGAGTGTGTGTGGAGCCGGGCTAAGACTGCAAAAAGGGTGCGCCGATGGCGCGAATGATCGACATCGAGGAGCAGCATAGCCGGCTGCGCATCAGTTTCCCCTACGACCGGGAGCTCGTGGCGGTGGTGCGCACGCTTCCCGATCGCTGGTACGACAAACACACCCGCAGCTGGCTTGTTCCCCTGGAGCACCTGGCCTTTGTGATCAGCAAACTTGAGGCGCATCACTTCAAGCATAGCGAGGATTTGCGGTCATACTGCGCTGACAATCAGTCGCAGGCCCGGGAGCTTCCGGCGCCGGCGCTTCCCACGGTGCCCGAGGGCACACTGACGGTGGCTCAGCTCAATCATCAGGCGCGGCTGGCGTTGCGTGAGCGTTTTGCTGAGGCGGTCTGGCTTGTCGGTGAGTTGCAGGATTTTGATAAAAACCGAGCCAGCGGCTACCGCACGTTTTTCTTCGATCTTGTGGAGCGCCCCTATGCCGGGGCCAGCGAGGTGGCGCGGATTAAGGCGGTCCTCTTTGAGGATGATCGTCGTCGGGTGGAAGAGGCGTTGCGCCAGAGTGCGCTTGATGTGCGTCTGCGGGACGGGCTGGCGGTGCGGGTGCTGGTGAAGATCGATCTCTATCCGCAGAACGGACGGTTTCAGGTCATCGTTCAGGATGTTGACCCTCGCTACACCGCCGGTGAGCTGGAGATGAACCGGGAGCGGGCCTTTCGTGCGCTCGAGGCACGAGGGGTTGCGGGGCTGAACCTGGCATTGCCCTTGCCCTTGTGTCCGCTGCGCGTGGGCCTCATCACAAGTTATGAGAGCGACGCCTACAACGACTTCGCCCACCAGCTGGCGCAGAGCGGGTTTGGCTTTGCGTTGACCGTGCACCACGCCAACGTGCAGGGGGTGCACACCGAGGCTTCCGTGTTGCGGGCGCTGCGCTATTTTGAGGCGCGGGCTTCCGACTTCGATGTGGTGGCCATCGTGCGCGGAGGAGGCTCGCGCTCGGACCTGGCGTATTTCGACACCGAGGCCATTGGTGAGGCGGTATGCCGGCTTCCCCTGAAGGTGATCTGCGGGGTGGGGCATCAACGCGATGTATGCCTTTTGGATGTGATCAGCACCTCGACGAAGACGCCTACGGCTGCCGCGGACGTGCTCATCGAGCAGGTGGAGCGCTTTGGGGCGACGATGGAAGATCGCTACGCGAGGCTGGCGCGCCATGCCACCCGCCAGGTGGAGCGGGAGCGGCAGCGTTTGCGGGTTGCAAGCGCGGTGCTTGAGCGCGATGTGACACGCGGGGTGGAGCGCGCACGCCTGCGGGAGGCCCGGGCGCGTGACCGTGTCAGCGCTGCGGTGCGCCGCCGGGTCGACAAGGCCGCGCGCCACACAGAGCGTGCCGAGGAGCGGTTGGCCCGGGCAGTGGAGCGGCGCACAGACGATGCGCGCCGTGAGGTGGAGCGCGCTTCGCGTGGGCTTTCATGGCACGCGGTGCAGGCGCGCCTTCGGCGACGGCTCGATGAGATTCGCGATCGCCAGGAGCGCCTCGATCGTGCCACCCGAGTGACGCTCATGCAGGCGCGGGCGAAGCTGGAGTTTGCCGAGGAGCAACGTCGTTTGCTCGACCCGGCTCGTGTGCTCTCCCGGGGATTTGCGATCGTGCGCGGCCCTCAGGGCGTGGTGCGCGGACCGGGCGAGTTGGAGGTCGGCGCACATTTTGAGGTGGAACTCGCCGGCGGTCGACTGACCGCAACGCGCATTTCAGACCCCGATGATGTATCGACACGAGTTTCTTCATCGCCGCAGAGCGAACTGCCCTGCGGCACACCCCCTGAGGAGAGCCCATGAACGAGTTTACAACGCCCCCAGACGAGAGCCTCAGCTACGGTGAGGCCATGGAGGAACTCAACCGAATTCTTGCGGCGATCGAGGGCGATGCTGTCGATCTCGATGAGCTTGGCGAGCGGGTGGCCCGCGCCGCCGAGCTCATTCGCATGTGCCGCGAGAAGATCGATCAGACCGAGTTTCAGGTCCGAACGATCATCGAAGAGCTCGACGGGCGTGACGAGGGCTGAGGCTTAGAGCACCTCGACCCGAAACTCGGCGATGACCCGAAAGCGAGCCGTCGCGGAAGGGGCGCTGCCGGAGGCGTCGCTGCTCAGCCGCATGCCTTCTTCGATGTAGGGTTTGAGGTTGACCCCCTCGGCGATCTCCAGCGCAAACCTTGCGGTATCTTCGGGGGCCGGCGCGCGCCTGGCGAGTTCAACCGAGGGGAGATCGGAGCCGCTGCGGGCGGACTCAATGGTGATGGTAACCTCATCGATGAAGTCGAAGTTGGGCTCCTCACTGTCGTTCTCCAGCGCAAAGGTCAGGTCGGTCAGGTACACCGCCTGGGCGCCATCGGCGTCTTGAGCCTGAAGCTCCTGCTGAAGGTTGACGCTCAGGGGGATGCGCGTCGGGAAGAGATTTCCCAGGCCCAGGAGGCTGTCGCCTCGGCCCTGAATCTCAATGACATCGCTCTCTTCGGTGAAGGTGAAGGCGACGATGCCGCACGCCGTCAGGCCGAGCAGGAGTAGAGCGAGGGCGCCGATGAGAAGGGGGCGGCCAGGCAGTAACCGGGGAAAGGACATCATCAAAGCTCCGTTCGAGAACGTGGGACGGGGAGTCAAAAGAAGGTCGTGAGTGTCTCATCACGACGCGGTGAGCATACGTTGATGCTACGCTCGATGCCGTCGACGCGGTATCAACGTTGGCTCACGACGTCATACCAGAATGGGATGCGTACGCACGTATCGCGTTGCATGTTTGGGTGAACAGTACCCCTCAAAGAGGGGACGCAAGGTCGCTTGTCACAAAGGGTTGCGAGCGGTAGAGTTGCCCCGATTTTCCGAGGCCAAGACAGGCCCGAATGAGGACCCAGACTGCATGAAGTTCTACTGCGACAGTTGCCAGACCAAGTACTCGATCGCCGATGAGAAGGTTCGAGGCAAGGTTCTGAAGGTGCGCTGCAAGAAGTGCAGCCACATTATCACGGTACGCGAGGCAAGTCGGCCTACGGCTGCGGCTCCGTCAGCGGCACCGGGTCCGCGTACGGTGGCCTGGCATTATGCCATCAATGGTCAGTCATTTGGGCCGATGGCAGAGGAAGTGCTTCGCCAGAAAATCGCCTCGGGTGAGGTGGGTGACGCGGCGTACCTCTGGAATGAGACGTTCAGTGACTGGAAGCCGTTGCGCTCGGTCGCTGAATTTTCCGCTGCGCTTGAGCAGGCCCACGCCGTCAAGCCCTCGCCGCGCACCATCGGAGTGAAGGAAGCGCTCAGTGCGATCAGCGTGCCTGAAAATACAGGTATGGAGCTGGGGGCCGAGCCCAGCTTCACCGAGGCGGAGCCCAGTGAGGCTGAAGACGACGCGACGGTCGTCGATCTGAACCGCTCCGAGCTGCTCAAAGCGGCTGCAGCGCGTCAGGCTGAGAGCGCCGACAAGGCGGTGGCAGGCTTCAAGGCGAGCCTGGAACCGACGGGGCAATCCGAACGCAAAGATCGGTTGGCGAAACTTCGCGAGCGCCTGCATCTCGATGAAGGCGAAGATGATGCGGCGACCGAGCCGGCCATCGACAGCGAGGATTCGCAGCCCCAGGGTGGTGTGGATCTCGCCCTGGGGGACACGCTCGATGCGGGCGAGCCATCGTCGGCTCCAGTGAGCTCGCCGACCTCCGAGCACGACGGTCTTTTTGGCGGATTTGATGCGCCGAGTGCTCTAGCGCCGGCGAACTCCCGGCCTCAGCAACAGGCCCAGGAGAGCGACGCGGGGCAGGAACAGCCCACCGACGCGGTGCCCTTCTTCCCCAGCGCGCCGAAGCTCGGTGACGCCAAAGCGAACTCGTCGAGCCGCCTTGAGGAGGTGACCGGGAGTCTGTTGATCCAGCTCAACTCCATCAAAAAGGACAGCCGCAAACGCATGATCTTCTTCGGGGCGGCTGCGCTCGTGCTGGTATGCGTGGTGGGGGGAATTGGTTATGTGGTGGCCACCTCGGAGTCTGTGGAGGTCGCGGAGACCGCTCCGAAGGTTCGTTTCGATAACCTGGGTCAGGCTCCGAAGTTCAATAAGTACTCCAAAGAGCAAACCGCTCGCGCCACCAGTATGTTTGTGATCGAAGAAGACATCGTGATCTCGCGCGAAGATGGACGGGCAGCCTTTGAGCAGGAAGAAGAGGCGCGTAAGGCCGGGAAGAGCTCCGACGAGATTCGACGCGAGCAGATTGCGCGTGCCGAGAGTAACCCGCGGCTTCTTCCGAAGATCGACGCCAACGCATTGCGCTTTGAGGGTGGCTCCACCGACGGGGCGCAGATTGGCCGAGGGGCATCCAACTCGGGGATCAACCGCGACGGCGTGGGGGCAACCGCCGGTGGCTTTGAGGTTGGCGGATTGGCAGGGGCTGCGGAGGCTGGTGCCGCCGATGACCGTTTTCAGCGGATGGCTTCGCTGAAGACCGAGTCGAATCGGGAGATCTACCGTCCGCATGCGGATCTGGAGGCCGGGCGTAAGGCAAAAGGGCCGCAGGGGCTAGCCCCGGAGGAGGTTGCCCAGGGGTTTCGGACCGTTTCGCAGAGTATCGGGTTGTGCCGCGAGCGCCATATGTGGCGCGGCGGCACCATTGATGCGCGACGCATTCACCTGACGCTTCAGGTTCTCAATACCGGGCGCATCGGGCGGATCAAGCTGGAGCCGGATTCGCTGGAAGGCACTGAGTTTAGCCGGTGTATGAACACGCACCGCGATCGGTGGAGTTTTCCCAGCTTTAACGGCGAGCCTATCGAAGTTCGCGCGCCCTTTGTGCTGCAGTGAGCAGGGCAATCGTACGTTGTTCATAAAGGAACGCCCGGCTTGCAGAAGCCGGGCGTTTTTTTGTGTTGGGTGCCAATTCAGGGGAAGGGTTGAGAGGCTTCTTCAAGGGCGAGTAGGTCATTGCGGAGCAGTTCCAGGTCGACTTCGGTGAGGCGATCGTTGTGGGCTGCCAGGTGATCTTCGACGCGTTCGATCCAGGCATGTGCCTGCGCTGCCGCACCGGCATGCACGAAGTCTTCTGCGATCTCGAAGAGCGTGTCTCCCATCGTCGCTTCTGGCTCGGTGCCAAGGGCCTCCTGGTAGAGGTGGTCGGCGTCTTCGGGCTGTCCGGCGAGCAGGGTCAGCCAGGCCCGTGCGCGCGCCGCAGTGAGGGGCAGAGGGCAGGGCGCGCCTGTTCCGATGTCGATCGCGGCCAGGGCGTCTGCAAGTCGGGCGTCGCGGGCGAGGGCAGCTGCATGTTGCATGGCGATCTCGCCATAGTGCAGCGCAGGGTGGTTGCGCTCGCCAGTGAGGATCGATTCGCTAAGGCTGAGAAAATCCTCGGTGCGCTGCAACTGCAAGCAGCGGCGGGCCAGCGCCCATCGCTCCAGGTCGGTCTGCGCCTCTGTGGCCGGCACCTCAGCGTCCGCCGACCAGTGCAGCCAACGGTCATGGCGCGCGGCCTCCCCGATGGAGGTGACCTCCCATGCGTGGTAAAGGTATCCGGCTTCGTCGTTGAAATAGTCAGGATAGTTGTCGCCAATCGATGGCGCGAAGTCGTCAGACATCGTTTAACCTTTCGGGTCGTTGAGAAGACCCACAGAACGCGCTCTTCATCAGGGCGCGCGCAGATATGAGGCAGGGATGCAGCGAGTGTTGCTCTATTTTAAAGGCGTATGCATGGGCATCGCCGACATCATTCCCGGAGTCAGCGGCGGGACGCTGGCCTTGATCTTGGGCATCTACACCGAGCTGGTCAATACGATAAAGGGGCTCAACCTTCGGTGGGTGGCGCCGCTGGGTCGGTGGCTAACGCAGGGGCGAAAGGAGGAGGACCGGCGCGCGCTTATTGCGGCTCTTGAAACACTTAATCTGGTCTTCTTGATGGTGCTCGGTGCTGGTATCGCCACTGCCATTGCCGTCGGGGGGCTGGTGCTTCCCGGGTTGTTGGAGCGCTATCCCGAGGTGATGCGAGCGCTCTTCTTCGGGCTGATCCTGGCAAGTGTGCCCGTGCCCTTTAAGATGATCGAGTTTCGCGACGGCCGCATGAAAGCCGTGGCCGCGGTCGCGGTGGTTGTGGGCGTGATCGTGGGGTGGGTGCTGACCAACCCGGCCACGACCTTTGAGACTCAGATGACCTGGAAGGAGGTTAGCTCTCAGGAGCAGACCATGCGTGATGTGGTGCGTGAGGGTCCCAGCGCCTGGGCAGCCGAGCAGGTCTACTGGGCGCCGCAGAATGAAGCGCTGCGTGAGGCCATGGGACAGGCCTATCCCGAGTTGGACCTCGCTCCTCCGGGGGCAGAGGCTGCGCAGGACAAAGATGCGGTGAAGGCGCGCAGCGAGGCGTATGAGGCGTTGAGCATTCCGGCCGGAACGCCCGTGCAGATCCCTCAGCCGGCGCCCTGGTACATCTTCGTGGTGGGGATGATCGCTATCTGCGCGATGATTCTTCCCGGGATCAGCGGCTCGTACCTCTTGTTGATTCTGGGCGGCTATTTCTTTGTGCTTAACGCGCTCAAAGGCGTCATCACGGGGCTGGCCTCGGGGAGTCTTCCGCTGAACGCGGCGATGTACGTCGGGCTCTTTATGGCCGGGGCGGCCGTCGGCATTTTGAGCTTCTCGCGGGTGTTAAGCTGGTTGTTGCACCGTTTTACCGTGCCTACGCTGGGAGTGTTGGTGGGGCTGATGCTGGGGTGTCTCAGGGGGATCTGGCCTTTTCGGGGGATGGCTTCGGGCTACGTCGTGAATGTTCTTCCGGCCGGCATCAATGGGACCGTGATCGCGTCGATCATCGCAGCTCTGGTGGGCGCGGTGTTGGTGACGGTGTTGGGCAAGGTGGGCGGGGCGCATCAATCGGGATCGTTGCAGGGTTGATGTTTCGGCAGAGGAGAAGGTCATGGAGATCAGCGCACGTACGATGTACGGGCTTCGCGCCCTGGTGACCCTTGCGGGGGCGCGAAGTTGCGAGCCCATGAGCATTCAGACCATCGCCGACGAGGAGGGGCTTCCGGGGAAGTTTCTGGAGGGGATTATGGCGGATCTGAAGCGCGGCGGGTTTGTGCGCAGCAAAAGGGGGGCGAATGGCGGCTACATGCTGGCCAGACCGGCGAGTGAGATCACGCTGCTCAGCGTGATCCGTCACCTTGACGGTCCAGTCGCACCCCTGGGCTATGAAGATCGTACGGGGGCGGCCGAGGGGGAGTTTACCGAGCGTCAGCGGGCTTTTGGGCCGGTATGGTGTGAGGTGCGCGATGCGACGATTCGGGTGCTGGAGCGCTACACGATTCAGTCGATCGCCGATAGTGTGCCCGAGCTGCGTCTGGAGGATTTTCGTCCTATCTACCAGATTTGAGGCGTTGCCCTTGAGGTACGTACTTCCGCAAAAAAAGCGCGCTCGCCAGTGGCGAGCGCGCTTTTTTGGTATGCGGTGGAAGCGTTCAGAAGTTGGGCATCTCCAGGTAATCCTGGCGGATGTTTTGGCCGACGTAGAGGGGCTGGCCATCTTCGTAGATGCGCAGGTAGAGGTTCACAAAGCGCAGCACCTTTTTGGCGTAACCTCGGGCCTCTGCGTAGGGGATCTCTTCGATGAACTCATCAAGCGGGATCTGGTGGCCGCGCATCTCCAGCCAGGCGCCCACGCGGTGAGGGCCGCCGTTGTAACCGGCAAATGCAAAGAGCTCCTGACCGTGGAACTTCCGCACCAGCCGGCTGAAGTAGAAGATGCCGTGGGCAATGGCGTTGTCTTCTTCGAGCAGGTCGTAGGGGCCGAAGTCTTCGTCGCCGAAGAGCTCGGCGATCTTCAGGCCTGTGCGCGGGATGACCTGAAGGAGTCCCAGGGCGTCGGCGCGGCTCAATGAATCGGGGTTAAAGGAGCTCTCAACGAGCATCAACGCCCAGATCATGTAGGGGTTGACGCCGTGTTCTTTTGCAAGGGGGATGACCTTTTCGGGGAAGGCGCGGGGGTAGGCCATCATCCAGTAGCGGCGGGCCTCGCCCTCGGGGGCGCGGCGCAGCCACCAGGTGTTACCGAGCGCGTGGCGGCGGACCAGGTGGTAGTCACCGACCTCCTGGAATGCGTGGACCAGCACGGTATCAAGACGGCGCCGGCGATCGAAGATATCCTGCTGGCGAGCGATCTGGGCACGTCGCGCCGAGGCGGCGGTCGCCACCGGGAAGCGCAGCTCATCGGACTTCATGCCCCAGAGCTGTGCCTGCTTTCGGGGCGGACGGTTATCGATGTAGTAGCCCCATCGTTGGTAGGGGAGCTCCACGGGGCTCGATCCGGCGCGGGCGCGGCGCGAGATGCCGCGAAACTCCAGGCTGACGTCACGAATGATGCGACGGGCCTCGGTGGTCCAGCCGGCTTGCCAGAGCCAGCGGCCACGATCCAGGTTGGGGAAGAGTTCGCCGGCCTCTTCGACCGCGCGGGCCAGGCCTCCGCGGTGAGTCTCATCGTCGTAGGCGGTGATGGCGTCAGGGACCGGGCCGATCATATCGCCGCGGGCGTAGTTGACAAAAGCCATGTCCGAGCCGTTGCGGCCTCCCCAGTAGATGCGGGCTTCGGCGTTGTAACGCATGCGGCTGGCGGGGCGAGTAAAGTCGACCTCACCGGAGGGAACACGTGCCTGGGGGGCGTTGCGGTCGTCGAGGCCGGAGATGTTGTCGCGGTCGGTGTCGTCGAGCTCATCGCGGGATGTGTCCGGCTCTACCCCCAGGAGTTGCGAGGGAGTCAGGAGCGGTCGGCCCGGGTTCCAGGCGAGTCCGCCACCGGGGGCGACCATCGAGGGCGTTGTTACGCAGCCGTCATCTTCCGCGTTGCAAGGTGTGGCGTAGTAGGGCCCGGTGCCGGTACGACGCCGGGGGCCCTCTTCGGCGATCGCGCCGGAGAGGGGCGTGGCGCGCGGATCTTGATAGGCGTCCGGCGCCTGACGGAAGCCGTAGAAGGAGGCTTCGTCAAAGGCATCGAAGACCTCATCGGAGCTCTCGACGACCCGCTCGGCCTGGACGAAGCCACCATCGCTTCCGGCGCGTTGGCGAAGGTCGAGAAGGCGTCCCGCGGCCTGAAGTCCGTAGTAGCTCGTGGGGTAGGCCTGGGCTACGTCATCGAAGACCAGTGCGGCTTCTTCGGCGTTGCCGCTGCGCTCCAGCGTTCGCGCCGTCCAGTAGAGGTATTTTGCGCGGTTTTGGCCGCTGGAGCGGTCTGCCAGACGTCGCAGGTTGTCGTAGGCTTCATTAAACTTGCCGCTCTTATAGAGCAGGTAGGTGTAGTGCCATCCACGTTTGCGATGTGCGCTGTAGAGTCGATCGTAGGCGGCGAGCGCTTCGGGGTAGCGGCCGTGCTGCTCGTAGAAGTCCGCAAGCGCGCTGAGAAGCTCCCGGGCGGGCTCGCCGCGGTAAAGCGTCTCAAGCGCTTCAATGGCTTCATCAAATCGACCCAGACGCGCCAGGGCGAAGCTGTGGAAGCGGTAGAGCGTGCGCTTACCCATTCCGGCTTCGTTGCCGGCTTCAAAACGCCGCCGCGCCTCTTCAAAGTAGGGCAGTGAGGCTTCAAATTGGTGGCCGTAGTAGCGATTAAGCCCGATCTCGAGCATCACCTCATTCTCAAAGGGCGAGTCACCGCTCTCGGTCGCATGTTTTTCCAGAAGGCCGCTCAGAAGTTCGTGGGCCAGCGGCCAGAACTTGTCGACGCGAAGTTGGCGGAAGCGTTTGAGAAGCTCCTCGCGAGGGAGCTCCGCGATGACGACCCCCTGATCGCGCAGCGCATTGAGGTGCTCAAGCGCCTGCTCACCTTCTTCTTTATAAGGAAACTCAAACCAGGCCAGCTGGTAGGAGCGGGCGGCGTCCTGTGGACGGTCGAGTTCTTCGAGGGCGCGCCCTTGCAAATAGAGAATGATGTGGCGTCGCGGGTAGTCCGGGAAGGTGTCGGCGATCTGCCTGAGCACCGGGGCGGCCTGCTCATAGAGCTCGGCAGCCATAAGGGCTTCCGCCTGGGCAGCACGCGCTCGCCAGAGTATGGGGCTGTCTTTGGCTTCGTAGACGCTTCCATAGGCCTGGGCGGCCTCCTGGTGACGCTCCAGCGCGCTTAAGTTAAGTGCGCGCAGGTAATTCACGTAGTCGTCGACGGGCGTGCTGCCTTCGAGCGCATCGAGATGGGTGAGCGCAGTGGCGTGATCGCCCTGGTGGTAGGCAAGGTAGGCACGTTGGAAGTGGGTCAGGTTAAGCGCCGAGGCAGGCTCGCCGCATTCGGCGCTGAGCAGCTTGTCGAGCGCGGCAGTTGCATCTTCGGGCTTTTGCCAGAGCAGCGCCTGACGGGCCTCCTCGCGGATGCGCGCGGCCGTGGAGCATTGGAGCGCGGCGTGCCTCGCTGCGTCGGTCGATTGATCGAGAAGCTGGCGGGCCTGGACGAGCGCGCCCTGGCGTGTGCTCTTGGTCTGGCCTGCGCGCGCCACGGCGCTCACACGCGCTTCACCATCCTGGGCGGGAGCGGAGTCGGCGCCGAAACTAAAAAGGGCGATCGCGACGGTAGCCGCCAGCGCTCCCGCAGCCAGCCGGGGGGCGGGGGGACGTCGAGTCATGGAAGGGTGCCTGGGTGCCGGACGAGGTCAATGAAGGTAGGGGGCCGCTCCCCAACACTGCAACACACACGAATGGAGGCGTGCGGCACTGCACGGGTGCGCGTTCGGGAAACAGCAACGCATGGCGTGGCTATTTCGCCGTACGAAAAGCTAACTCCGCGCAGCGTCGGAGGCGAGTTTTTAGCTCTCTTGGGCTTCGAGGGTGCGCATGGCGTCTTTGAGGGCGAGTTTTCGCTTCTTGATAACGCGTGCTTCGAACTGTTCTTCGGGGGAGAGCGATCGCAGTTTCTCGAGTGCCTGAAGTCGCTCCTTGAGCTCGAGGTGTTGAGCGCGAAGCTCGTCGAGCGAACGGGGGTCATCGGACATCGGGGTTCTGCGCTGCTGCATAGCGTCCTCGCCATTGGGTTAGATAAGAGGGTCTCAAGCTCATCCTTGAGAGCCTCCCCCAGTGTGGGGATCTGTGAGGAAATATTCAACCGCCACCGGTGTTATCCTCGGGTCAAAAGGCCAAAACCTGTTGACACACCCCTGCCCATCGGATAGCTATCCGCCTCCCAGAGAGGATGCCCGATGAAAAACGGGCGAACTCGGGGATCGTCTAACGGCAGGACAGCGGGTTCTGGTCCCGTCAATCTAGGTTCGAATCCTAGTCCCCGAATGACGTCACCCACCAGAGCAGGGTGACGCGGCATTTAACCACGAAAGACGCCGCCGAAAGCGCACAACGCGCGATCGGGGCTTCACAGAGCAGGGAAACGATATGGCTACCAAGCGTCCCGCAAAGATTGCGAGTAAGAAAAAAGGCAAAGCCAACAGCCGCACCTGTCCGGTGTGCGAGACTGAGATGCAGATCACGCGCGTGATGCGCTTCACCGAAGGCGCCAGCGGCATGCTGTGGGCCTGCACGAGCAACACCTGCCTGGCGCTTGTTTCCAAGCACGGCCAGCACGTGGGCAGCCTGCTCGACAAGAGCGCCTGATTGTGCACCGCATCCTGTCGCGCGTCGTCCGCGACGCCGACGACAAAAAAGCCCGCCTTCGCGCGGGCTTTTTTGTGGCCAGAATCAGGGTCCGCGGGTGGACTCACTTTGGAATGATCTTGAAGAAGCGCCGTCTTATAGGTCATGGTGGCGGGCTCGAAAGTAGAGGTTCGGCGCAGGACGACCCGCAACACCGTGAGCGCGACGACGTCGAACAACGATCGCAGGAGAAGGCTGGATGATGAAAGCGAAGAAGCGGATAGGTGCCCTGGTAGCGGGCCTGTTGATGTCGGCGGGGACACTCACCGCGGTGCCCCAGGCGTGGGCTCAGGGTGGAAACGTGCGCTTCTCCTATGAGGAGGTTCGTCTTGCCGACGAGCGCGACTACATGTTGGTGCCGCGCGCTGAGGGATCGCTCGCCGGAGAGGTGACCAAGGAGACGCTGGAGCGTGCCTTTGAGAGTCTTCGCCGCGCCAAGCGTCCCACCTATGGAAACTCCTATGTGGAGGTCTCCGGTCGGGTGCCCGAGCGGGCGACGGTTGAGGTTCATATCGACCGCAACCATGCGCAGTACGCGCTTATCATTATCGCCGAGGCCGTCTACACGATGACGGAGTTCGGGGTGCCAGCCGTGAGCTTCCCCGGCCACGCCGATCGCCCGCTGACTCGGGCCGATGTTCCTTTTGCGGCCTACACGCTCAGCGTGCCGCTTTGGAAGGTGGTGCCCCCCGGCCCGGTGACCAGCGCCCAGGTGATCATGCCTGATGGCGAGCTTGTGGCGATGTCCGAGGTGCGCGAGCGCTGGACAAGCGCGCGCAACGAGGTTGTCGACCAGGTCTACAGCTATCTCGACGCCGCGCAGGCTCACACGGTGCGCTCGGCGGTGGAGGTGTTGCCGAAGCTCGGGGAGCTGCGACTTGATGCGGTGCTCGCGTTGCTGAAGCACGAAGACGCCCGGGTGCGTCAAGCCACATTGCGCGTGCTTGAAGAGAAGGCCGGTGAGGAGCGCGTGCTCGCAGCGGTTGCCGAGCGTATGCCGGATGAGTCCAGCGCGACGCTGGCGCGCGCCATGGCCGAGTTTCTGGGAGGCGCGCGCGACGCGCGCTTTAACGTCCAGAAGCAGTTCTTCTTGTTGCGCCGGGGTGAAGATGCCGAGAAGTTGGCCGCCGCCGAGGCGCTGGCTAAGTTCTCGGGCGATGAGCGCGTCGTGGAACGTCTGGTAGCGACGCTGAGTGCGGAGAGCAAGGAGCTTGCCCTGCGCGCTGCGGCATCGCTCGAAGCGCTGGATGCACATCAGGCCCGGGTGGCAGCGTTGAGCACCGAGGCGATCGACGCGGAGGTGCGCCTGCAACTCGCCGACGATCTCTCGGCGTCCGGCAAGTCCGCTGACGTGCGTCTGGCCGGGCTGAGTTATATCGCGAAGCATCGCACCGAGGGGTATATCAATCAGGCGCTCAATCAGGTTGCCGGGCTGAAGACCGATGCCGGTCGTCAGGCGCTGGAAGCCTTTCTGAGCGACGAGAGCCCGCGTCGGCGTGCTGCCGCTACCGAGGCTCTGGTGCTTCAGAATGATGTGGCCAGCGTCGCCGCGCTTCGAGCGCGCGCCGAAGATGCCGCCGGCGCCGAAGAAGAGCGACTGAAGGAGGCGGCCTACACCATCATGGTCAGCCAGTCGCTTGACGAGGTTCTCAATCAGACCGAGTCGCGCAACCTGGCCGTGCAGCGCGTGGCCTATGAGGCGCTTGGCGAGCGCGCTGCGCGCCAGGGGGGCTCGCCATCCTCCCAGGTGCTCTCGCGCCTGCTTGAGGGGAGCGAGAGTCGCGATGATGCCATCCGCGGCGCCGCCGCCCGCGCCCTCGGGCAGGTCGGCGGGGAGCGCGCGCTCGCGCGGCTCAGCGAGATGAGTGAGGATCGCTCCGCGCAGGTTCGCCGTAGCGTGGCGCTTGCGCTCGGTAGCGCCCCCTCCAACCAGCAAGCGGATACGCTCATCGGCTATCTCGACGACAAGGACCCGGTGGTGGTAGCCGCTGCCGTCGACGCGATGGGAATGCGCAACGACCCGAGCGCGATCGAGCGCATTCGCCCGATGGCCACGCATCAGTCGCCGGCGGTGCGCGCAGCGGCGCTGCGCGCGCTGACCACCTTCACCATCGGCGGTGATAGCGAGGCGGTACGTCGTCACCTGGGACTTCTGGGGGGCGCGGTCAACGATTCGGCACGCGAGGTGAAGATCGCGGCGCTCAATCAACTTGGTCGCTTCGATCTGGCGATGGCGGTGACCAACATCGCGCTGCAGGTGAACTCCGAGGTGCCCGAGCTTCGGGCCGTAGCAGTTCGCGCACTGGGCGCAACCGGACATGCCAGCGCGCAACCTCTGATCGAGACTGCGCTGCGGGATGGCACCACTGAGGTGCGGCGTGAGGCGATTCTGGCCATGGCGAAGATGCCCGGAAGCACCCGGAAAGCGCGCCTTCAGGCCCGTCTGGAAGCCGAGGATGATCCGCAGCTGAAGGCCCTGATCCGCTCGACCATCGAGGAGATCTGAGATGGCCCCACTGTCCGGCAGTACAGCGTCGTCGTTGAGCCGCGGATGCCTCATGCTGCTGGTGGGGCTGCTGACGATGGCGTTTAGCTGTGAGCATACCTCCGGTGCCGATGATGTCGTCGCCGCGGATGGCGGGCGCGGCGAGGACAACGCCGCCTGCGTGCTCGATGAGCATTGTGAGAGTTTTTATCGTTGCATCGAGAGCACCTGCCAGGTGCCCCCGGCGATGAGCGGTCAGCGTGACGAGGCGACTCCCGTGCTCAGCTTCTTCTCCCCTGACGCTGAGGTGCCTGCGGAGGGCGGCGAGCCGCTGGTGAGCTTTTACACCGAACTGGCGCTCACCGCTGCGGAGCAATCGCGAGGACTGATGTTTCGCCCGCATATGCGCGACGACTGGGGGATGCTTTTTGTCTACCCCGCCGAGCGTACGCTCTCATTCTGGATGAAGAACACGTTGATTCCACTCGACATGATCTTCATCGATGATGCTGGCGAGGTGGTCGGGGTGGTGGAGATGGCCGAGCCTCAGACGCTCTCACCACGGCGAGTGGACAGGCCGGCGCGCTACGTCTTTGAGATCAACGGTGGGTTGAGCGCCGAGCTGGGTATTGGCGAAGGCACCCGGGTACGATTTGAAAACATGGAAGGCCATCACACGCCGCGTCGCTGAGTTCAACCTGACGCGAACCTATCTGGTCGCCCTGGGCGCATGCGCTCTTGCGGCGGTGGTGCTCTCCTTTGTGCCTCTGCTCAACCTCGTCGGCTACGAGTCGGCCGCATTCTTCGGAGTGCTGGCCGGGCTGCTCTCCACCGGACTCACCGTGGCGGACGCGCGCCGCTTTGATACGCTGGATGGGCGAGCGCTGGACTTCGGAAGGCTCGCGCTGCGCAACCTGGCGTTGCTGGTAGCCCCCCTGGTGATTCTGTCGCTCAACGGGCTGCGGGTTCCCAACTGCGATTGGGGAGCTGGCCTGAGTTTCTGGGGGTTGATACCGGTGATGGCGGTGTTGCTGGGAACGGCCAGCGCCTGGATGGCGGTGACCCTGCTTCGAGGTAGCCGGCTGTCCTACGTGCTGGCGTTTGGGTTGCCGTTGCTCGACGCTGCGGGGCTTGCCTGGCATCTGGCAACCCAGCCTCCGATTGTGGGGCATCAATGGTTTCTGGGCTATTTCGGCGGGTCCATCTACGATGAAGCGCTGGCGGTGCCGCTGAGTCTCATCGCATACCGAGTGTTGCACGCCCTGGCGATCGTGGCGGTGGTGGCCGCGCTCGACGCGCGCCGGCGCTGGCAGCAGGGCGCGCGCGCTGGCTGGACGGCGGCCCTGGCGCTGGCTGCTGCCCTCACGTTTGCAGTGGGGTTTGCCTCCCGTCAGGAGGCGGGCATCGCCATCGATCGTGACCACATTGTGGCGGAGCTCGGCGGCGTCATTGAGACGGACCATTTCCTGATCTTCTACCCGCAGACGCGTGCCTGGCAAAGCATGGCTCCTCTGCTCGCCGAAGATCATGAATACCGCTACGATCAGCTCAAGCGCTTCTTTGGCACCGACCCGGTGGCGGAACACGGCCGGAAGGTGCGCAGCTTCGTCTACGGGGATCGGGACTCGAAGGGTGCGCTGATGGGCGGGCGCAACACGATGGTGGCCAAACTCTGGCTCCATGACATGCATATCCTCTGGCGCGGCACCGGCGATCGCATGCTGACCCATGAGCTGGCTCATATCTTCACCGAGCCCTTTGGCAGCGGTCCTCTCAGGCTGAGTATGCAGCGCGGTGTGGGCGTCAATATGGGGTTGGTCGAAGGGGTGGCCTTCGCCGCCGAGTGGCCCGCGCGTGAGCTCGATGCGCATCAGGCCAGCCGGGCGATGCGGGAACTTGGCATCGCCCCGGACCTCGGAGCGTTGCTGGGCGCATCGGGTTTCTGGACCCAGGCATCGGGCCGGGCCTACACCCTGATGGGCTCCTTTGTGCGCTACCTCATCGACACGTACGGCATCGCGCGCTTCAAAGAGGTCTACGGAGACGGAGACTTCGAGGGGGCCTACGGCAAGGGCGTCGAGGTGCTGGTCGGGGAGTGGGAACGCTTTGTCGATGCGCTGGAACTCAGCGAGGCTCAACGCGAGGTGGCGCGCTACCTCTACGACCGGCCCAGCATCTTCGCCAAGGTCTGCGCGCGAACCATGGCGGAGTGGCGACGTCAGGCCGCCGACGCGTCTCGAGACGGCCAGCCTGCGGAGGCCATCCTGCTCTTGCAACGCGTGCTCGACGCCCAGCCCGATTTGCTCTGGGCGCATCTTGAGCAGGCAAGCGCCCTGGCGCAGATGGGGGAGATGGACGAGGCCCTCGATCTTCTCAGAGCGCGCCAGAAGCTCCCCTTAAGTCCGGTGGAGCGCGCCGAGCTCGAAGCGTTGATGGCCGATCTGCTCTGGAAGGCCGGGCTGGCGAGTCAGGCAGCGCAGAGTTACGCGAGCTGCCTTGAGGTCGGGGTACCCGTCGACCTGGAGCGCTCCTTGCAAATGCGCCTTCGCTACGCCCGCCGCGAACAACCTCGTGCACGCTCCTACCTGATGGATACGCCGGGCGGGGCGATGGCGATGTACAGGCTGATGCGTTGGGATGAAGAATCCCCCGATGACCCGGGAGTGGCCTACCTGATCGGCCGGCGCCTCTGGCAGAGCCAGGAGTGGGGGGAGGCGCGCCCCTGGCTGGAGCGCGCTTACGGCTCACTTGGCGTTGAGGTGCTGGACGCTGAGGCCGCCCTGATGTTAGGTCAAGTCCACTATTTCCTGGGCCGTGCGCAGGACGCTCAAACCCTCTTTGAGGATCTGAGTCGCTCCCCGCTGACCCGTTACCGTGAAGAGGCGCGTCAGTGGCTTGATCGCCTGCAGTGGAAAAGGAATAGCATCGAGAATGGAGAGCGTTAGAGGACGCGCCGCCGCTTCCCATCGGCGTGCCCGCCATGAAGAACTTCTGAGGGAGCTTTCAGCGCTTCCCACGTATTGAGCAGGAGCCCTGTATGTTGATGCCCCGAGGTATCGCCCGCGCCACGATGGCGCTGATGACGCTTATCTTTGTGACACTGAGCCTGGGCTGTGCCTCGCGCTACATCACCCCTGATGCACTCTACGCCGATGATCCGGAGTTCCGAATCGACGCCGAAAGCGAGATCCTCGACACGACCGAGGCACGCGAAGTGCTCGACGTGCTCTATCGCTACCGCCAGGCGGTCGTCGACAAAGACTACGGCACGCTGAATGAGCTCGTCAGCGACGACTTCTACGCCAACGCCGGGACCACCGAGACGACCTCGGATGATTACGGCCGTGACGAGCTCGTCTCGGTGCTCGAGATGACCGCGCAGCATGCCGACCGCATCCAGATGGCCGTGGTCGTCAAGGGCCTCACGGTGGAGGGGATGCGCGCCCACGTCGACTACGAGTACGACTACGCCTATCAGTACAATGTTGGCGACATGAAGTCCTGGGATGCCGGCGTTGACGTCAACCGCCTGCGTCTGGTGCGCGAAGACGATCGCTGGAAGATCGTCAGCGGGCTCTGATGCGGCACGTTGTTCCAAAGGTCTGACTTTTCCCGACATAGAAGACGATCGCGTAACGCAAGAGACGCGCAGTGCCCTGATCGGAGCAGCGATGAAGCAGCGCAATCGACGTACTCTCTGGCGCAGCGCGCTCGTCATGCTGGGAGCCGCTCTGGTGTGCGTGCAGCCGGCCGTCGGCCTGGCGCAAACGTCTGTGAGTACGTCGGCTGAGCGCGCCCGCTCGGAGCCTGCAAGTCGGCGCGATGCGGCTGATGCCTTCGAGCGTGGGCTGCTGTCTGAGGCGCGCACGCTTTCAGGAACGCGGGACGACAGTGCGTCGCTTGTGGTCCGTGCCCGCTTCGCGCATTGGGACGGTGATGATGCCGGTGCCCTTCGGATGACCGAGCAGGCGATGGCGCTCGCCGCCAGCGATAGCGAGCGGGTCGACGCTGCGCTCGCTCACGCAGAGCTCATGCACTTGAGAGGGGATTGGGACAAGGCCGAGACGCTGCTGCGCGACACGCTCTCCGGGGCGCCTCAAAGCATGCGGACGCGTCTGGCGCTCGGGCAACTGCTCTGGGAGCAGGGTGACCGCTCTGAGGCGACCCAGATCCTGGAGGCGATGGCTGCGCGCTACAATGACGGGTTGGTTGAAGACCTGCGGGAGCTCGTCGCGGTGGGGCGCGGCATGCACCTTCTCGGACGCCTGCGCGACGCCAATCGTGCGCTGGGACGGGCCGCGCGTCTGGCTCCGGATCACCCGCGCGTGCACATCGCGTTCGGTGAGCTGATGCTCGCTGGCTACAACTATTCTGAGGCCGAAGACTCGCTGAATCGCGCTCTTGAAGCTGCCCCTCAGCATCCGGAAGCGCATCGCCTGATGGCGGAAATCGAGTTTTTTGTCGGCGGCAACTTTGGGGCCGCCGAAGAGCGTCTTTCGATCGGCGGGGAGATCGCGCCGCATCACCTCGGGATCGCATTGCAGCGTGCGCGTTTTGCCATGATCCGCGGGGAATGGGCGAGTGCCGCCGCGATTCTCGACGAGGTTCTGCAGCGCGCACCGCGCCATAGCGATGCGATCAGTCTCCTGGCCGCAGTGCGCTACCTGGGCGGCGACAGGTCGGGGTTCGAGCGGGCGCGAGACGACTTCACGCAACATCGATCGCGCTCCTCCATGCTCTGGCGCGTTGTCGGAGAGGCCGCCGCGTTGAACAACCGACACGCCGAGGCCGTCCACTTCTTTGAAGAGGCACTGGAGCGCGATCCCGATGACGCCGGCGCCCTGGCTGGACTTGGCCTTGCGCTCACACGAACCGGCGACGAGGCCCGCGCGCTCGATGTCCTGCAACGCGCCGCCCGTGAGGATCGCTTTCACGTTCGTGTGCACAACATGCTGGAACTCTACCAGCGGGGCTTGCGTGATTACCTCACAGCTCCGGTAGCGCCCGGACTCCGGTTGCGGGCGCACATGGATCAGCACGAGCTTCTCAAGGCGGCGAGCCTCCCGCTGGTCGACGAGGCCCACGATGTCTTCTCGAAGCGGTATGGCCAGCGCATTGAGCCGCTGATCGTCGAGATCTATCCCGAGCCTCAGACCTTTTCGGTGCGCTCCGTCGGTGTGCCGAAGATCGATCCCCATGGCATCTGTTTTGGCGACACGGTGCTCTTGCGCAGCCCGGCCGATGCTGACTTCAACTGGGAGATGGTTCTCTGGCATGAGACCGCCCACGCCTACCATTTGCGCGTCTCCGAGTCGCGGGTGCCGCGCTGGTTCACTGAAGGCCTGGCCGAGTACGAGAGTGGCGAGCGCGACGCGAGTTATCGTCGCTTTCATGATGAGGAGATCGCGCGCCGACTTCAGCATGGCACCTTGCCGGCTTTGAGCGAACTGGGCGAAGCCTTTCTCGCCGGCCGCGGCTTCGACGTGATTGTGGCCTACCAGCTGGCCAGCCTGGCCATCGACTACATCGTCGAGATCGGAGGACGTGACGCGCCCACACGCATGCTCCGCGGCTTTGCCGAGGTGCCGCGTTTTGACGCGCTGGCTCCGCAGGTGCTGAATCGTTCGGTAGAGGCGCTCGACGCGGGCTTTGATGCCTGGCTTCGCACGCGCTACGCGCCTTTGATCACGCATCCGATGATCGATGTGGAGCGGGTCCGACGCATGGCTGGCGGCGAGGAGGTCGAGCACGCTGATGCGGTGGAGGAGGGCGTGTATAAAGCGCTGGTCGCGGCTCTGGAAGGGCGGGGCGATCAGGCGAGGGTGTTGATCGCCAGCGCGCGCCGACGTGCAGCGGGCGCCGGAGTGCAGGAGCAGGCGCGCGTTGAGGCCGTGCTTGTGCATGCGTTCCACGCGCTGGGGCAGAATGATGAGGCGCTTCGGGCAGGCCGTAGCGCGCTTGATGCGGGCCTGGAGGGCCCCGAGCTCCGCCTGGCCCTGGCTCGTGCTGCCGCCCAACGTGAGCAGCTTCACGAGGCCCTGGTGCACGCTGAGGCGGCCTCCTCCGTCAATCCCGGCTCCCCGGAGGCGTGGGCCATGGTTGAGGAGCGCGCCGCGGTCCTTGGAGAGCACGCACTGGCTCGTCGTGCGCGTCTGGCCCGTTTCGAACTCTCCGCTCATGATCCTGGCCTGGCCCGGGCTCTCTTCGAGTCCAGCCGTGGCGAACTTCGCCTGCGCGCCGCTGAGCGCTGGGCGGCCATTGAGACCTTTCGCACGGAGGCCCACCTGGCGGTGGCCTCAGCGCTGCTTGAGCTGAAGCGTCCCGATGAGGCGATCGCCGCCTTTGAGCGTGCCGCGCTCAGCGATCCGCAGCGCGCGTCTACCATTAAAGAAGACGCCCGCGAGCAATTGACCCGCGGCGGCTGGCGCGATAAGGCTCCTCTGATCCCGTGAGGTGCTCTCGCTTGACCGCCGGCGCTCCGGTTTACCCTCCCGAGTTTTTAAGGTGTTGACCTCATCATGACCGATCCTCTCCCCGCAAATGCTCTTGACGTCCTCGACGATGCCGCGCTCGCCAGTCGCGCCGTCGACGGCGACTTTGCGGCGTTTGAAAAGATCGTCGAGCGTCATCGCGACAAGGCCTACCGCCTGGCCTTAAGCCTCACCAAAAGTGAGGCCGACGCCCAGGATGTGGTTCAGGAAGCGTTTATCAACATCTACCGTAAGCTCGATACCTTCGCCGGCGATGCGCAGCTGAGCAGCTGGATGTACCGCATCGTGGTCAACGCGGCGTTGATGCGTCTTCGCAAGACCCGTCGCCGCGCGGAGGTCAGTGTTGACGACGTCTCCGATCCGGCCCATTTCGAGCAATCGGCCCCCGGCGAGCCCGCCGGTTGGCGCGTCCGTGGCGATGAGGCCGCAGAGAATCGCGAGCTGCGCGAGCAGATCCTGGCAGCCATCGATCAACTCGAGCCGAAGTATCAGGCGGCCTTTTTGCTGCGCGAGATCGAAGGGTTGAGCCTCGACGAGATCGCCTCGGTCCTCGACCTGAGCACCGGCGCGGTGAAGACGCGCCTGCATCGAGCGCGCCTCTTTCTTCAGGCCGCGCTCGAGCCCTACCTGGGCCGCGAAGAAGACATCTCGAACTAGATCAAAAAGGGCGCTTCGCCGCGGCTGCGGCAAAGCGCCCTTAATGCTCAGAGAGGCGGGGGAGTTGGCCCCCGCAAACCGTCAGCTGATCTTTTCTTTGAGCTTGTCGAAGAACCCTCCCTTCTTGACCGGGATGCCGCGCAACTCGGCGTAGCTCTCCAGATGCTCACGCTCTTTGGAGGAGATCTTCGTGGGGATCTCGACGTCGAAATGCACCACGAGGTGGCCGCGGCCGGAGCCCTGTACGCGCGCCAGGCCCTGGTTTTTGAGCACCAGAGTATCGCCGTGCTGCGTTCCAGGTTTAACGCTGATTGTTTCGTTGCTTTCCAGCGTCGGAATCTCAATCTCGGCGCCCAGGATCGCCTGTACAAAGCTGATCGGTTGGCGCAGGTGCAGATCTTCGTGGTCGCGCTCAAAGACCTCGCTCCGCTCCACGTGAATGAACACATAGAGATCGCCCTGGGGACCTCCGCGCGTGCCAGCCTCACCCTCGCCGCCCAGACGAAGGCGCATCCCGGTATCGACACCGGCCGGGATGGTGACGCTGACCTCACGTGTGGCCTGCTGTTTGCCCGAGCCGTGACAATCGCCGCAGGGATCTTCGATGCGTTTGCCGCTGCCCTGACAGTGCGGGCAGGTCGAGGTCAGCGTGAAGAAGCCCTGGCTGTGGTTGATCTGACCGCGCCCCTGGCAGGTCGAGCAGGTTACCGGCGAGGTGCCCGGTTTGGCACCGCTGCCCGAACAGGTCTCACAGTCGTTATGGCGCACGACCGATATGGTGCGCGAGGTGCCAAAGGCGGCCTCTTTAAAGGTCAGGTGAATGTCCTCACGAAGATCCGAACCTCGCTGAGGTCCACCTCGCGGCCGTCCCCGACCGCCGCCAAAGCCGAACATATCGCCGAAGATGTCGCCGAATTGCGAGAAGATGTCGTCCATCGAATGGAAGCCCGCTCCGGGACCCGCCGCACCGCGTACGCCCTCATGACCGAACCGGTCGTATCGGGCGCGTTTCTGAGCGTCGCTCAACACTTCGTAGGCTTCGGCAGCCTCCTTGAAGCTCGCCTCCGCTTCGGCATCATCCGGATTGCGGTCCGGATGGTACTTCATCGCCAGGCGTCGATAGGCTTTCTTGAGTTCTTTATCGTCGACGTCGCGGGAGACGCCGAGCACCTCGTAGTAATCGCGCTTACTCATAGGGGGGCTCGTCCTGGGCAGTGCATTCGTAGCATGAGATTTGGGGAGGGGTGCCGCGACCGCTCATCACAGTCCTTGCGACGCGGCCTGGCACTTCGGGCCAGAACCTCGCAACGCCCGGGCGCGCTTGTCAAGGCGGGCGGCCCGTCGGGCGGGGCACCTCAGCCCCCAGATTGTCGCCAATCTAGGCGCGGAGTTGCCGACGGCAAGTTGTGAAGCCACACTAACATAATGCAATCACAGCGTAATCTTTGCGTACTCCTCTAACCACCACTGAACCCGTCGAGCTATTCCACGTGGCGTTCATCGTTGAGGCATCGGTCCCGGCCGGGTCGTGTTGGTCGGAGCAGGCTCGCGTCTAGGATCGAAGTGTCGTTCGTAGCGTCGGTCGCAGGCCCCAGGGCGCGCGACCCGAAGGAGACTTCTCGTTGTGGAGCAGGCTCATGTACGCCGTCGCCGCACGCCTTGGCCGCGATCTCGATGAGCGCATCGCGCGTCTCTGGGATCGCACCGAGCTTATCGCGCCTCACCAGATCCCGCGAGCGGGAAGGGTGCCTCACGTGTCGTTTCAGATGGTTGAGACGCCGCATCCACATGCCCTTGAGTTGCTCTTGCGTGAACCCTTTCCCGGGGCTCCCACCACCATTCGAACCAGCGCTCTCGGGGTCTTCGCTCGTCCCCGCCAGGTGCTCTTTTTGAGCGTCGTGCGCGAACCGGCGCTCGACCGCTATTTTCAGGCCATCAACGTGCGATTGATGGCCCAGGGATATCATTTGCACCCCCTTTACAGTCCGGCGATGTGGACGCCGCACATCTCCCTGGCGCTGGGGCCCTTTAGCCCGTCGACACTCTGTGCGCTCTTACGGGCGGGCACCGTCTACGAGGAGCTTCAGGGTTGTTGGGAACTCGGGCCCCTCTGCCTGCTCGGGCCCGCGACGCAATCGGGACAACCCGCAACCCCCGCGTCCTGAGGTTGCATGGATCTGCCGCGGCGCTCCTGTCACTGCGCGTTCAAGTCCATGCCCGGCTGCCAGTTATCCACGACCATCAGCTCGTGGCGATCGCCCAGTGCGTTGCAGAAGCCAGCGAAGAGCTGCCCGGCCAGGTACTGCGTGAAGGGCGGGTCGCTCTCACGCTCTTCCCGAAGTACGCTGTTAGCGTTTTGGCCGCCGTCGAGCTCTTCGCGATCGACCTGCTCCAGGTTGAGATAAAGCCTGCGCACGCCCTCGCCCAGATAGGCAAGCACCGAGGCCGTGCCGCCTGATTCGAGCGTCTCGACGATCCCGACCGCGCTATACCAGTCGTTGTTGCGCCCGTCGTCGTTGGCATCATAGGTGTTGTGAAAGAACACCATATCACCGATGGCCGGACGGCTGGAGTGGTAGACTTTGCCCTCATTACGACAGGCTCGGTAGAGCTCAGGCACGCTTGACGAGGCCTCCCCGGCAAAAACGACGCCGTTGAGCGCGAAGACGGCATGCACGTAGGCTGCTGCCAGAGGGCCATCGGCTTCAGGTGCCGCCGGGCCGCGTGGAGCAGGCGGGTGGGAGGCACTCTCGGCGTTGGACGCCGAACTTCCGGTGGCCGCGGCGCTCGGGCGGTAGCTTGCCAGGGCCGGGCGTTGCGGACGGGTGACGCTGTCGAGGGGCGCACGTGAGGGCGGGGTGGTCGCCGGCGCCGGACGACTTCGTCGCTGACCTGGCTGGGCCGGACCGCTGTTACTGCGGTACACGTACACGTGTGCGGGCAGCACCCCGGCCTGCGAGGTGCCCTCTTCCGAGAGCCCCCGTGCGCCCGGTGGCGCAAGTTCATCTTCCAACATCGGTGAGGCATACATATGAAAGGGCGCGCTGATTGATGCGGTGCATCCTGCACCTGCGATCGCCACCATCATTGCCCCGGTCCACTGCCACAGACTTCTCGCCATCGTCATACTCCCTTAACATCCACTCAGGGATATCGCGTCGTCCGGACCCGGTGACCCTCCATGGCCCCTAAGTGCTTTGCCGGTGCGACGATTCGCAGTGTAAAGGAGAGTGGCGCGTCGCCAAGTTTTTTGCGTGCGCGACCCTGGCGAGGCGGCCGGGCTTGCCTGGTGGCCCGCTCTCTCATACCGTCGTGCCCTCAGACGGCCACAAGGAGCAGCCGCATGACAACCACCCTCAAAGGCCCGGCGGCCATGCACGCCGACGCACAGTTTGGAAAGTACACCCTGATTCGGCAGATCGCCGTCGGAGGGATGGCCGAGATCTGGCTGGCCGAGCAGCGCGGACCGGGCGGCTTTAATAAAGAGCTGGTGCTCAAGCGCATCCTTCCCCACCTGGCCCAGGAGGGGCAGGTCGCCCAGATGTTCCTCGATGAGGCGCGCATGGTCGCCCACCTCACTCACCCCAACATCGGGCAGGTCTTTGAACTCGGCGAGCTCGACGGCGAGTACTTCATCGCCATGGAGTTCATCGACGGTCTCGACCTTGCCCGGCTCGCCGGTGCCCTCAAAGAGCGGGGATCACAGATCCCGTTGGCCTACGCCGTCAAGATCGTCACAGACCTGCTCGAAGCCCTCGATTACGCGCACGATTTCGTCGATCGCGACGGCAATCACGTCGGGCTCATTCACCGTGACATCTCCCCACAAAACGCACTGATCTCCAATGATGGTGTCGTCAAGCTGGTGGACTTCGGGGTGGCCAAAGCCAGCATCAATACGACGAAGACTGAGTCCGGGGCGGTCAAAGGGAAGTTCGCCTACATGGCGCCCGAACAGATCGAGGGCAAGCCGCTCGACTGGCGCGCCGACATCTTCTCGATTGGTGTGCTCTTCTACGAGCTTCTCAGCGGAATCAAGCCTTTTGGAGAAGATCTCAAAGCAGTCTCGATGATCCTCTCTCAAGACCCGGCTGATATCCGAACCTACCGTACCGATGTGCCCGAAGAGCTCGCGCGTATCATCGCGCGGGCCATGGCCAAGGACCGGGAAGCCCGCTTCGCCAACGCCGCAGAGATGCAGCGTGTCTTGCAGACCTTCATGCGCTCGTACACCGAGGTGGTGGGTACCCGTGAACTCTCCATTATGGTCCGCCAGCTGCGTGGGCTTGATCTGGCCAAGCCCACCGAGCAGCTCTTCGGTTTTGAGAAGCACGGCGTCACCTCGTCCGGACCCCGGCTGACCACGCGTGAGCTTCCCAGGGCGGATGTCGATCGTCGACACGCGCCGGGTCCCACTCTGGCGAGCTCGCCAGCCGCCGCCTCCCAGATCGAGGCCAATGAGCCCGGCCCGTCCGGTGGCAAGTCGGTGGCTCTGGTCGCGGGCTTCTCGCTCCTGATGGTCGGTCTGCTCGCCGCATTCTTTGTGGTGGGTTACCTGGTGATCGCTGGCGATAGAGACACCTCGGACGTTCCCCCAGCGTCGCCTACGGCGGCTGAGACGCCTCCCTCATCAACGTCGTGGGCTCACGCCGACGGTCAGATCGTGGCGATCTCATCGCAGCCCTCCGCCGAGATCGTCGTCGATGGAGAGGTCGTCGGAAACACCCCCTTCCAGACCACGTTGCGGCCGGGAACCTATCGCATCGAATTGCGCACGGGGGAGGTGACGCGCAAAGAGACCCTGAAGATCACTTCGACGAGCTCGATTCAACGCTTCCGCTATGATCTCTAAGCAGTTCCGCCCGGGTGTCGTCGACGACCCAGCCGTTGAAGCAGAAACGGCGACCGTGGGCCTCGGGGTCATCGGTGCGAACTTCGAGTCGAAGTTCCTTCTCGGGGGATAACGCGCGAAGGTCGATGGTGTGAGCCATCCAGCTCGCGTCGAACTTCCCAAGGGTGTGGGAGAGCACCTGCTCCTCACCGATGAAGACACGGTAGGTGAGCGGCTGCGCGCGCTCGTGGCGAGCGCCGCGCAGGTCAACGCCGGCACGCAAACGCAGCCAACTTCCGGCGGCGTCCTGCTCCTCTAGCAGCGCGTCGGCGGGATAGCTCACCCGGAGCACCTGGCCCTGCTTGAGCGCGTGAGCCCAGGCGCAACGCCGGGGATCATCACCCACCTCCAAAAGCTCGCTGCCCACATAATGGCCTCCCGGGCAGTTCCAGCGTTTGCGGCGCGCATCCCATCGACGGCAGGGCGTGACGTTTTCGTCCGTTGCGCTCACATGCTCGACGCGAGCCTCGGGCAGTCGTGTGAGAAGTGAGGGGCCCAGCTGAAGTTCGGGGGGCAGGGCGTAAAGCTCGAGGCTGACCTCTCCGAGTTGCTTGGAAGAGACCCGCTCGGAGCCTGGAGGCAAGCGCGCCGCGCCGTCTTCGGCGCGCTCGGCCTCGGCGATCACCCAGACGCGCTCCATCCCCTGAAAATCCTCGATCTGCGGGTGGTGGTGGCGGTGCAGCAGGTTTCCAACCGGCCCCAGATGCACCATGGCGCTTTCCGACCAGGTCGGCTCCACCCGAATGGCGTCCTCTGCCCGGGCCTGCTCCACCACCACGTCGGCAGCGCGTTTCCAATCCGCATCACTCGGGGCGTTGGCTGACCCGAGGAGCTGCGTTGCGATGCTCAGACCACCTGCCAAAAGGAGCAGGCCCGCCCCGAGGAGCGGGCCCGCTTGATGCGCCCTGTGCGACTTCGACATGCCTGTCTCCAAGGCGACCTGGGTCGCTTTAGCGCTTGCCACCCTGAATAGCCTGCGAACGCCCGCCCAGGCTCATCAGTAGATCGCGATCGTAGAACGCCTCGCTACGCTCACCGTAGGGCGGCATGTGGCGTCCGGAGTCCATGCGGATCGCATCACATGGACAGGCCTCCACGCACAGGCCACAGACGATGCAGCGCAGCTCATCGATCACGAAGACCGAGGGATACTTCTCAATCGTCGGATCGTCATGTTCGGCAGCTTCAATATGGATGCAGTCCGCCGGGCAGATCGTCGAGCAGCACATGCACGCGACGCAACGCACCTGACCGTCGTCCCGAAGCATCAGTCGGTGCAAACCCCGGTAGCGTTCCGGGTAGACCGTCGGCTCCTCCGGGTAGTTGCGCGTAAAGATGGTGCGCTTTTCTTTGTTGGGGTTGAGGTTGCGGAAGAAGTGACCGGTGGTCACCGCAAGCCCGCGGATGATCTCAGGAATGTAGCTCTTCTCCCAGAGAGACTGCGGCTCACGATCGATTACTTTGACGTTCACGGTGGCCATCAACGACCTCGGTTCAGATGGCGAGGGCCGGGCCCCCCTGGAAAGGGTGCCCGACGAACTCGGATTAAAGCAGGGTGACGATGAGCGCAGTCACAAAGAGATTGGCGATGCTCAGCGGAAGCAGAATCTTCCAACCCAGCGTCATAACCTGGTCGTAGCGGAAGCGGGGCAGCGTCCAGCGCATCATGAACTGAAGCCAGACCAGCACCAGGATCTTGAAGATCATCGCGTGCACACGCAGGAAGATCGAAATCCAGTACCAGGCCTGCTCACCAAAGGGCACCCAGTGGCTGTCGAAGATTCGGATGCCGTCGGCGTAGACGTAAGGAATCTGCCAGCCGCCCAGGAAGAGTACCGCAATCAGCGCTGCGATAAACACCGTGGCCGCGTACTCGGCCAGCTGCATGCCGGCGAACTTCATCGTGGAGTATTCGGTCAGGTAGCCGGCCACAATCTCGGACTCACCCTCCGGGAGGTCGAAGGGCGCGCGCTTGGTCTCGGCCATCCCTGCCAAAAAGAAGAGGAAGAACGCCAGAGGCTGAACGACAACGCCCCACATCGGCAGCCAATCCCAGAGCAGGTAGCCCTGCATGCGCGCCATCTCGTTGAGATCCAGCGTGCCGTAAATCAGCAGGATCCCCGCCAGGCTAAGCCCCATGGAGACCTCGTACGAGATCATCTGCGCGGAGGAGCGCAGTCCACCGAGAAGGCTGTACTTGCTGTTGGAGGCCCACCCTGCGATCGCCGCGCCGTAGACTGAGATCGCCGCGATCGCAAACGCGAAGAGCAGCCCCGCATTCAGATGCATGATCGAGAAGTAGTTCTTCCACTCCCCACCCACACAGATCTCGGTGTATTCGGCCGTCGTCTGTACGGTGCCCGTGCAGTAGTGATCCATAAAGGGGATCACCGCCCAGCCGATCAGCGCCGGGGCAAGCACCAGGACCGGGGCAAGCGTGTGCAGAAAACGATTGGCGCCGGCCGGAACGATATTCTCCTTGAGCACCAACTTCAGGCCGTCGGCCAGGAAGTGGGGAATACCCAACACCCCGATCCCGAGGATCTTGGCGCGGTTGGGGCCAACGCGGTTCTGGATCTTCGACGACTGCTTGCGGTCGCCCAGCAGGGTCAGCAGGCCGGCAACGGCCATAACAAACCCGAGGACGATCACGAAGATCTTAACCAGACTAATGAGCACTTCGACCATCATGATGATTTCATCCTTTCAACGAAGAGCGGCGCGTCGCGGCGAGCCTCAATTCCATCACTCAGCAGGGGTCTGAGACGCCTCTTCTGTGGCCGCCGAGTCTTCGAACATCTCCTTACGGATCTGATGGACGAAGGTGTAAGTGAGCTTGTGATTCATCGCGCGGGCCAGTCGCATAAAGATCTGCCAGTGGGGCAGCGACTCACCCAGCGGCGCAAACGCGCGGTCGAATTCCTGGGCGATTCCGTCGAAGTTGACGAAGGTGCCCTCGCTCTCGGCGTGGGAGCAGGCCGGCAGCGCGATATGCGCTTTGGTGGAGAGCTCCCCGTGGTGCTGAGCCTGAAGCACGAAGAGATCGAGCTTGTCGAGAGCGTTCAAGAATCGAGCACTCTCGTCTGCGGCTACCGGGATCTGCGTCTCCATCATGTAGAGCGATGTCACCGTACCGCTCTCGATGTCTGCAATCAGGGCGTCGAACCCTCGCAGTTCACCAGCGCTGCCAAAGATCGTATGCAGCCCACGGGTGTTGGGGTTCTTATCGGCCTTAATGAGGAAGTCATCTTCGAAGCCATCCGGGTTGCCGCCGACGTAGATGCGATCGGTGCCCAACACTTCCAGCGCGAAGCGACGCGCGAGGAAGAGGTCCTCGCAGCTTGCCTGCGGGCTGACCACAAAACCGAGGCTTCCGTTGTCTTCGATCGCACGACCGAGCTTGTCGGCAGCGGTGCCGCTGACGCCGTGCCAGTTGAGCTCCGCACCGTTGCTCATCGGGCGCGTCAGGCGGTCGTTGTGAATCGCCTTGTAGGTGAGGCGGCCTGAGTCGCACATCCAGTAATCGTTGACGTCCGGGTTAAAGCGCGGACGGTAGCGCTGGACCTCGTTACGGAAATGCTCCAGGTGAATGTTACAGCCGTTGGAGCAACCTGTGCATACGCTGTCGGTGGAACTGAGCAGCCAGACCCGGCACTTAAAGCGAAAGTCGCGCGAGGTCAGTGCGCCCACCGGGCAAATGTCGGCGGTGCATACCGAGTAGGGGTTGTCGAGCGAGCGGCCCGGGAAGGGGCGAATCTCGGCGGCGTCACCACGCTGGATGATGGTCAACTCGTTGGTGCCCGTGATCTCCTCGCAGAAGCGCACGCAGCGGGTGCACAGAATGCAGCGCTCGCCATCGTAGAGGACCTCGGGGCCGATCGGGAAGACCTTGACCTTGGCCGTCTTCTCGGTGCGCAGGCGTGATTCCTGCGCATCGTAGGCCATGTAGTAATCCTGGAGTTTGCACTCACCGGCCTGGTCGCAGATGGGGCAGTCGACCGGGTGGTTGATCAGGATAAATTCGAGCACGGCTTTTTGAGCCTTGATGACGCGCTCGCTGTTGGTGTTGACGACCATCCCGTCGCTGACCTGCGAATAACACGAAGGCTGCAGCTTCCAGGAGCCTTCCACCTCGACCAGACACATGCGGCAGTTGGCCGGGATCGACAGGGCGGGGTGGTAGCAGAAGTGGGGCACCTCGTAGCCGGCCTGGGCGGCCGCACGCAGGATGGTGGTCCCTTTCTCGACCTCGATCTCGGTACCGTTGATGGTGACTTTTGGCATTTGACTACTCCAGGGGTGGGCGCGCCCGCGTCGATGTGGCGAGCGCCTGAGACCACGCTCCGTAATTACTTATCGCACTCGCCACCAATCATGTTGATGGTGTCGAAGGTGGGGATGATGTCAGCGAGCAGGCCGCCTTCAAAGAGCTTGTGGATACCGCCCATCACAATCAGGCTTGGCGAGCGCACGTGAATCTTCCAGGGCTTCCCGGTGCCGTTGGAGACAATGTAGAATCCAAGCTCACCGTTTCCGCCTTCGGTGTAGCTGTAGACCTCGCCGGCAGGCACCTGAACGCCTTCAAAGATGATCTTGAAGTGGGAGATCATCCCCTCAATGGTGTTGTAGACTTTGTCTTTGCCGGGAAGCGCCACACGGGGATCGTCGGTGTTGATGGGACCCGGCTTCATCTTGGCCAGGCACTGGTCGATGATGCGAATGGACTGCACCAGCTCCTCCATGCGGCAGAGGTAGCGGTCCATGTTGTCACCGTGTTTGCCGACGGGCACATCGAAGTCGACCTCGCCATACTTGAAGTAGGGGTGGTCTTTTCGCACGTCGTAGGCCACGCCGGTAGAGCGCAGGCAGACGCCAGTGTAGCCGTAGGAGACGCCCATCTCCGGCGTAATCACGCCGGTGCCTTCCATGCGGTCGAGGAAGATACGATTGCGCGTGAGCAGCTTGTGGGTGATCTCGTGGATCTCCACGAGGCGCTCACGGGTGTAGGCCCAGCGCTCGGCGAAGTCCGGGGTGAGATCGTCTTTGAGTCCGCCGATACGACCGTAGCTCACGGTAAGGCGCGCGCCGGTAACCTGTTCGATCAGGTCCCAGACCAGTTCGCGACCCTCGATGGCGTAAAGGAACGCCGTCATCGCGCCGAGCTCAAGTCCCCCGGCCCCGATGCAGGTCAGGTGGTCGGAGAGACGGCTGAGCTCGCCCATGATGGTGCGAATCCAGTCGCAACGCTCAGGGACTTCAATGCCCAGCAGTCTTTCAACGGCCAGAGCATAGCCGAAGTTGTTGAGCAACGGGCTGACGTAGTTGAGGCGGTCGGTGTAGGGGAAGACCTGGGTCCAGGTCGCTTCCTCACATTCCTTCTCAAAGCCGCGGTGCAGGTAGCCGACCTCGGTCTCGCACTTGATGACCTTTTCGCCCTCGAGCGTCAGGGTAAAGCGCACGGTGCCGTGGGTGGCAGGGTGGCTGGGCCCCATCTGGAGGATCATCGGCTCGCTGTGGATGTCCTGGTCAATGGGCTTGTAGATATCTTCGGCCATGATTCAAAACCCTTGCATGGTGGTGAGGGGAGCGCCGGGCAGCATTACGCCTGGCGGGAGCCCTCGGAGGGCTTGTCTTTGACGTAGCGGTTGAACTCTTCGACGCTGTCACGCTCTTTGCCGAGCAGCTCCAGACGAGGCTGAGAGGCCTGCTTGGCGTAGTCTTTGCGCAGCGGGTGGCCTTCAAACTCTTCATAAAGGAGCACACGGCGAAGGTCGGAGTGCCCCTCAAAGGTGACGCCGTACATGTCCCAGACCTCGCGCTCCATCCACGCCGCGCACCCGTAGAGGTGTTCGACCGTAGGTACGTTACAGTCGTCTTCAGGTACCACGACACGCACGGTCAACATGTGCTTTTTGGCGATGCTGTAGAGGATGTAGACGACTTCAAAGCGCGGTTCGCGATGAAGGTAGTCGACGCAGGTGATCGCGCGAAGCATGTTCATCTGGGTGGCATCGTCGTCGCGCAGCCGCTCGATAATATCGGCAACCCGGCGACGCTCCACCACCACGGTGTCGTTGCCCAGACGCGAATGAGCGTCGAGGACTTCGTCGCCGAAGTGCTTTTTGACAAAGTCGATCAGTTTTTTGGCCATATCTTTAAGTCCAGAGGAGGGCGCTGGATGTTCCATTGCTCCGATGCACGCTCAGTGCGCGCAAGCGTCCAAAAGTATCTGCGATGCAGGAGCGTCGGCTTCGCGAATGATCAGACCTTGGTGCCGAAGCGCTCCAGGAAGGTCGGTTCTTCTTCGATGCCTTCGGCCAGGCGACGGCGTCGCTTCTCTTCGTAGGCGTACTTGTCCCAGGGCTCGTTCTGGATCTTCTCCTGCAATTTGAGGAGGCCGTCGAGCACCTGTTCGGGGCGCGGAGGGCAGCCCGGGATGTACATGTCAACCGGGATGATCTTATCGATCCCCTGGACGGTCGCGTAGTTGTCGTAGAAACCGCCGGTGGAGGCGCAGACGCCAAACGAGATCACCCACTTGGGCTCAGCCATCTGCTCGTAGATTCGACGCAGGAAGGGAGCCAGCTTGTGGTTGACGGTGCCTACCACCCAGAGAAGGTCGGCCTGTCGCGGGGAGAAGCGCGGAATCTCTGCGCCGAAGCGCGAGATGTCGTAGCGCGCTGCCGCCGTCGCCATGTACTCCATGCCGCAGCATGCAGTGACGAAGGGGTACTGGAAAAGCGAGTGCTTACGCGCCCAGCCCACCGCGCTTTCAAGGCGAGTGGTGATGACTTCAGGAAGTTGATGTTCTAGTCCCATTCGAGACCCCCTTGGCTCCACTCATAGACGAGACCGATGGTCAGAATCGCCAGGAAGAGCGCCATGACAGCAAAAGAGTAGAACCCGTGACCCATCGCCGCGCTCTCGCGCCAGCTCATGGCCCACGGAATGACGAAGACCGTTTCCAGGTCGAAGAGAATGAAGCTGATCGCCACCATGTAAAACTTCACGCTGAAGCGGGAAGCCTGGGGCTCAGAGAGCGGATCGGAGCCGGACTCATAGGGCATCAGCTTTTCGCGGGTCGGGTTTTTGGGCCCGAAAAACTCCGCGGCGAAGATGATGCCGCCGACCACCGCGACGGCGACCAGCACCAGCAAAATCAGAGGTATGTAGTTGGCGATTAACATGGGGCGCGCTCATTGCACGGGGTGAAAAGGGAGGGGCTCGGTGAAGGCATTCATCGGAGATTTACCGGCCCGTGCCGCCGCGTTCGACGACGCATTTCAAACCGGGTGAGTGCCTAACACGGCATCTCTAAAGGTGTCAAACACGGGCCCTGCGCTTTGTTGCATTCCGCGGCGTTTCGGGGGGAAGGCTCGACCCGGGCTGATTGTAGGTGCAGGTATTTTTATGGCCAGTCTTGTTTTGTCTGTATGAGTGTTCAGCTTTGATTGACCTGGGCACACGTGTTCAGTAGTCTGCTCGGGACGTCGCCCGGAGAACCGGGGACATTCATATGAACGCTGGCAAGGCCCGAGCCGTATTACGAGGGGTGAGCTGGCCAGGGACGAGGCCGAATCATGAAGCCACTGACCAAGCTGACAAACCGTCAGGCGAAGGTGTTGGAATTGATTGCCGATCACATTCAGAAGGTGGGCTACCCGCCGACGATTCGTGAACTCGGCGACGCATTGGGGATTCGTTCGACCAACGGGGTCAATGACCACCTCAAAGCTCTTGAGAAGAAGGGGTACCTGTCGCGCGAAGACGCGAAGTCGCGCACCTTGCGACCGCTCTTCTGGCCCAATGGCGATGCGTTTGATCTGTCGCCGTCGGCGGCCGGTCAGGGCGACGTGGCCATGGAGCCCGATAGCGATGTTCACCAGGTTCCGGTGGTGGGGCGTATTGCAGCGGGGCTTCCGATCTCGGCGATCGAGCAGACCGAGGAAGTTGTCGCGATCGGCGAAGGTTTGCTGGGACGACACCCGGATCTCTTCGCGCTTCGCGTCAAGGGCGAGAGCATGATCGAAGACGGGATCTTCGATGGGGACTATATCTTTGTGCGCAAGCAGAGTGACGTGCGCGACGGGGTGATTGTCGCTGCGATGGTTGACGGTGAGGCCACCGTGAAGCGCCTTTTCCGCGAGAAAGGACAGGTGCGATTGCAGCCGGCGAACGCCTCGATGGAGCCGATCTACGTCCGCGAAGAAGATGGGCGTGATACCAGTGTTCTCGGTGCGGTCGTGGGCGTGTTTCGTCGTCTTAACTAGCCGGTGTGGGGCTGGCGCTGAGCGTGTGTTAGCTCGGCGCCAGCATGGGCGGATTTCTGGGCCATCAGGCATCTGCAGAAGGCCGCGTTGCGGGGGCTGGTCTCTACTGAAAGAAAGGCAGCCGACCCTGGACGGCCAGAGAAGTGATGTCCATCGTTACGGCCACCGAGACGTGAATCGCCACCCCCATCCAGATCGAGCGCGTGTAGAGCGATAGTAGTCCCAGTGCGATTCCGGCCAGGATCGCGCCGACCGTCTCCGGGAGCGGTTTTCCGAAGTGGATCATGCAGTAGGGGATCGTTGAGACGAAGATCGAGTAGATGCCCAGGCGTGCTTTGAGCCCGTGAATGAGGAACCCTCGGTAGAAAAACTCCAGCGCGAAGAACTGTGCGGCGTAAACAAGCTGCCAGGCGAAGAAGTCCAAAAGACTTCGGTCTGCGGCCTGATAGAAAGGGTATGTGCGTTGAAAGCTGGGATGAAACGCCACTGCGATCACAAAGGGAAGCACCAGGAGGTAGAGGCCGACGTAGATCTTCCAGTGTGTCAGGGCGCCCTCCAATTTCATTCCGAAATCACGCAGGCGATGTTTCATGATCAGCGTGATGAAGAGTGCCGGGATCACGAAGTAGCCTAGAAACGTCGTGGCACTCCAATAGGTCAGTCGCGCAAGCCGTCCGTAGTCTCGATCGGCAAAAATCGCACCGAGTGTCGAGGCTGGCTCCTCGGAAAAGAGCCCCACCAGGGGCTCCAGGCTCTTCCAGTGGGTGGAAGAGCCGTAATATTCGAGGATCGACAGGATGAGCGCCGCCAGTGTGAGGACGCCCATCGTCGTCCAGTCGATGTTGGCGTCCTGGCGAGCGTTTCGGGCGTGCTTGCTCTGGGTTTCGACCTGGATAACCAGGTCCCGAGTGAGCACCCAGAGGCGTTTTAGGGGAGAGAACATAAGGAACTTGGCCGGGAGAGCGGAGGCGTCAGTCGCGCGAGGCGACCTTTTACGATAGAAGCGCGGTGGTTTCCAGCATGTGTCGACGCAGGTAGCCACCCTCGTGAACTTTGTAAGGGAGTAGGCAGTGAGTCAGGACGATCCTCTCTGGAGAAATACAGCAGCACGTCACGCAGCGGACGCGCCTCGCTCGGTGGCGGTGCTTTCTCCCGAACTCGCCAACCAGATCGCGGCGGGTGAGGTCGTGGAGCGTCCGGCGTCGGTGGTCAAAGAGCTGGTCGAGAATAGTCTGGATGCGGGCGCGCGCCGTATCGAGGTGACGATTGAGGGAGGAGGGCGAGAGCTGATCCGTGTGGAAGACGACGGCTGCGGAATGCGTCGTGAGGATGCGCTGCGTGCTGTTGAGCGACATGCCACCAGCAAAATCGCACGGGTCGAGGACCTCTTTGCCATTGGCACTCTGGGATTTCGCGGCGAGGCCGTTCCGTCGATCGGGTCGGTTTCGCGGATGGAGATTTGCACTCGCCCCCGAGATCAGTTGGAGGGCACGCGAATCTTTATTGAGGGGGGCGTCATGCACGAGATTGAGGATGTGGGGATGGCCGCTGGTACCACGATCCTCGTCGAAGAGTTGTTTTATAATACACCGGCACGTTTGAAGTTTTTGAAGACACCGGCCACCGAGACCCGGCATATCACGGAGATGCTGGTGAGGGTCGGGTTGAGCCGGCCAGATGTGCGCATCAAGTTTGTGAAAGACGGGAAGATTCGACTCGATCTTCCGCAGGTCGATCGCCTCAAAGACCGCATCCTGGAAGTGTTGGGTCGCGAGGTGTACGACGACCTCTACCCGACATTTGAGTATCCGGCGATTCACGGTGTGGTAGCGCGAGGGTACTTCTCGAAACCGGGGCATTCGCAACGTTCGCCGAATAACATGTACACCTTCGTGAACGGACGTTACGTCAGCGACCGCACGATACGTGCGGCCATCACCGGGGCCTACAAACACCTGCTTGAGCGCGGGCGATACCCCAGTGTGGTGCTCTTTATCGATGTGCCTTTCTCGATGGTCGATATCAACGTGCATCCGGCTAAGACGGAGGTGCGCTTTCACGATACGCAGCCCATCTATCGTGCAGTCTACCACGCGATTGCCGATGCGCTGGCGGAGGCGCCGTGGCTGGAGGGGCAGGCCGCTCGGGCGTACAGTCTGGGGGAGCGTCGCACGCTTAACGGTGGCGCTGGGTTCGTCAGCGGAACAACGGAGAAGGAAGGGAGCTTCGAAGGGGCGATGCTGCAACCAGGGCGCGTTAAAATTGAACCTCTTAACGCCCGTCATCGCCGACTCTCCGAACAAGACCGACTCGATCCGGGAGAGCTACGTTCACCTTTTTTATCTGAAGCTCCAGATATGCAGGGCGGGTTTGTCGCGCGGGGTTTGACACCGTTGATTGAGCCCCCGCGTGTGGACCTTGGTGAGGTCGGCGGAGCGTCGCCAGGCCAGGACTCTCCATCGGGGCGTGACGCGTACTTTTCTACGCTGAAAGTGATCGGTCAGTTTCGGCGAGCCTACATCGTGTGCGAAGACGCGTCCGGGATGGTGATCATCGACCAGCATGCTGCCCACGAGCGAGTCGGGTTTGAGAGGCTAAAGGCGCTCTTCAAACGGGAGCATAAAGAAACCCAGCCCTTGCTCTTCCCGCTGCGTATGGAGCTCGACGCGCTGCGGGCGGCAACGATGAGTGAAGCGGTGGAATTCTTCGCGCAGGCGGGATTTGAGATCGACCACTTCGGCGGAAGCACGTACGTGCTCAAAGAGGTTCCGGCGGTGCTTCAGCGCGCGCCTCACGAGAAGATCATTAAAGATGCGCTTGATGATCTCTCCAACTTCGGCGGCTCAAGTCGGGTGGAAGAGGCGATGGAATCCGTATTGAGCCGAATGGCCTGCCACTCGGTGGTGCGAGGGCCAACGCAGCTGACGTTGGACGAGTGTGAGGGGCTTCTGGTGCAGATGGACCAGATCGACTTTCGTGCCAACTGTCCCCACGGGCGACCGGTGTACTACCGCATCCCGCTTATGGAACTTGAAGAGGCTTTTGACCGCAGATGATGCAGATTGCAGATCACCCGGAGTTGTTTGAGGGGTTGACGCGCGTGGTGGCCCTGGTGGGGCCAACCGGTGTCGGAAAGACCGCACTTTCGCTGGAGCTGGCTGAGGCGCTGAATGCCGAGATTGTCAGTGTGGATAGCCTGCAGGTCTACCGCCATCTCGACATCGGCACGGCGAAGGCGAGTGAAGGGGAGCGGGCCCGGGTTCCGCATCATCTCATCGATGTTGCGGAGCCGGATGAGGAGTTCAATGCGGCCGACTTTCGAAACGCGGCGAATGAGGCGATTGCCTCGATCCTCAGGCGGGGCAAAGTTCCGCTTATCGTCGGGGGCACCGGGCTCTACCTGCGGTTGTTGGTGCACGGGCTTTTTGAGGCCCCTCCGCCCAGCGATGCATTGCGGGCGCAGTACCGCGACATCGCCGAGCGCGAGGGCTCCGAGGTGCTTTATGCTCGCCTTGAACAGGTGGACCCGGAGCTGGCCGCTCGCGTAAACCGCAACGACTTCATTCGGGTGACACGGGGGCTGGAGATCTTCGATCAGACGGGGACGCCGCTCAGTGAACACCAGCGGGCGCATCGCTTTAAGGCGCCGAACTATCACGCGCTGAAGATCGCGCTGATTCGACCTCGCGACGAGCTTTATGAACGCATCAACAGTCGCGTTGATAGCATGATCGAACAGGGTTTGATCGACGAGTACCGGGGGCTCTTGGAGAGAGGCTTCGGCCCTGAGCATAAGCCGATGCAAAGCCTGGGGTACCGTCAGGTGGGAGAGCATCTTCTGGAGGGCCGAGAGCTTGATGACGCGATTCAAGAGATCAAGCAGCAGACGCGACGCTACGCCAAGCAGCAGATCTCCTGGTTTCGAAGCGAGCCACAGACCCACTGGGCCATGGCGCCGGTGCTGCGTGAAGGGCGCGTTCCGGGGGAGGTGCTCGAAGATATACGTGCCTTCATCGAGGGGGGGAAACCCGCGCTTGAATGGGCCCAGATCGACCCGTATAAAGTGGAGCGCGCGTCGCGCCCCACCTGAACAAGCAAGCAAAACGAGGAACGATGAAGGCGTTAGTCGGAGAGCATATCGAGACGCTCAAGCCCTACGTACCCGGGAAACCGATCGAGGAGCTGGAGCGAGAGCTGGGCATTGAAGGATCCATCAAGTTGGCCAGCAATGAGAACCCGCTGGGGCCCAGCCCGATGGCCACCGAGGCAGCCCGGGCGCTTTTGTCCAAAGGGCATATCTATCCTGATGGTGCTGCACATCGCCTGCGTGCAGCGGTCGCTGAGTTTCACGGGGTGAACGCCGATGAGGTCATCACCGGCAACGGCTCCAACGAGGTGCTCACCATTGCGGTGCGAACCTTTTGTACGGCGGATGATGAGGCGGTGGTCTCGGAGTACAGCTTTGCTGCCTACCCGATCATCTGTCAGGCGCAGGGGATGACGATTCGGCGAGCGTCGATGAAGGAGCCCTTGACCTTCGATCTGGAGGCGATGGCTGCTGCGATCACGCCGAAGACAAAGATTGTCTTTGTGGCCAACCCCAATAACCCCACCGGCACTTACGTACCCGCCGACGAGCTGCGCACCTTTCTGAAGGCGGTGCCGGAGGACGTCATCGTGGTCGTCGATGAGGCCTACCACGAGTATGTACAGGCGGATGACTATGCCAGTGCGGAGACGATGCGTGATCTTCGTGAGCGCCTGATCATCTGCCGCACCTTCAGCAAATGTTATGGGCTGGCCGGCATCCGAGCCGGCTACGGGATCGCACCTGCAAATTTGATCGACCGCATGAATCGGGTGCGCGAGCCCTTCAACGTGAACATACTCGCCCAGGATGCGGCGGCGGCGGCACTCAAAGATGTGAACTTTGTGGAACGCTCGGTGCGCATCAATGAAGAGGGGCGAGCGATCCTGGAGAAGGGGCTGGCGGAGATGAGCGAACTGGGAGTGAGCTGGATTCCAAGCCAGACGAACTTCCTGCTTGTGAAGACGCCGGTTGAAGGCGTGAGCGTCTACAACGCGCTACTTCGAAAAGGTGTGATTGTGCGTCCGATGGCGGGCTACGGGCTGGGTGACTACGTGCGTATCTCCATCGGAACACCCGACGAGGTGCGTCGCTGTTTGAAGTCGCTCGGTGAGGTGCTCCCTGCGCTTGTGAACGGGGAGGGAGCATGATCGTCGCGATTGATGGTCCGGCGGGTGCCGGAAAGTCGACTATCGCCCGGGCCCTGGCCGAGAAGTTGGGGTTTCAGCTCGTGGACACCGGCGCGATGTACCGCGCGGTGGCCTATGAGGCGGCCGCGGCCGGGGTAGACTTGCAGGATGCTGAGCAGGTTGCTGACATCGCCCGTGGGCTGCGTTTTGAGTTCAAGTTAGAGGGGGGGGAGAATGTTATTTACTGCAACACGCGCGCGCTGAATCAGGAGATTCGCAGCGCTGAGGTAAGTCGCAACGCCAGTGTGATCTCGGCGCATCCCGCAGTCCGGCGCGAGCTCGTCGATCAGCAGCGCCAGGTGGGGCGCGAGCGTTCCAGCGTTCTGGAAGGGCGCGACATCGGTACGGTGGTCTTCCCGGACGCTGAACTCAAGGTCTTCATCACCGCCTCGCCAGCGGTGCGCGCCAGACGGCGCGTCGAGCAGATGCGGGAAGGCGGCGATGAGGTCGACGAAGCTGAGGTGCTTCGCGACATTATAGAGCGCGATCGTCGCGACTCCGAGCGAGACGTTGCTCCGCTCAAAAAAGCCGAAGATGCCATCGGCATCGACTCGACCGATGTCAGCGTGGAGGAGATTGTCGCGGGGCTCTGTGAGCGCGTCGCCGCGCTCCGATAGTACCTTTTAAGGCGCACGGTCGAAGTCGGCCGGCGTCGGACCCCGGGGTTCAAAGATCGCGTCGGGGTAATTCGACATCAGAGGGGGGCGCCGGGCAGGCTCAAAGTAGCGGAGCTCGGCGCTCTCTCCGTCGATCGCCTCCAGGGTGCCGCCGAGCACCTCAACGGCGAAGACGATGACCACCGACTCGAGCTCGTCGCCGTTGGGATAGGTGACCCGAAACCCCTCACGGTCGCCCCCGTAGACTCCCAGAATATGCGTGGGTTGCACGTGAAGCCCGCACTCCTCATAGACCTCGCGTACAATCGCCTGCGCAGGGGACTCCCCCGGGTCGATGGTTCCTGCTGGCAACGACCACAGCCCATTATCGCTACGCCGTTGAAAGAGGACGCGTCCCTCGTCATCGCGCACCACTGCGGCGACCGCCGGCACAAAGAGCAGGTCATGGCCGACTTTTTGCCGCAGGCCACGCAAGAAGTCTGAGATGGGCATGCGTTTAGCCCTTTGCCGTCGCGACGCGAGCGTCAGGCTCAAGTGGCGTGATGAAGTCGCTGAGTTTGAGCAGGTGCGTGAGGTTATGCACGTCCTCGCCCAGAAGCGGAATCAAGCGCAGCGCCTCCTGTCCCACCTTTGTGGCCAGTGAGGCGATGGCCTCGCGGTCACGGATAGCGAGCTTGGCAAGCTGGAGGTAATGCGTCTCCAGGCGCTGGCGAAGCCCGCTGATATGCTCGGCGCTGGCCCCGTGGTCGGCTTCGCGTAGCAAGGTGTCGAGGTCGGCGTCCTCAATGGCCGCGATGTCTTCGGGGTGAAAGCGCGGGATGACGCGGTTGATGATGAAGAAGTCGGCGCGCTGTTCGAGCTGCCCCAGCTTCTCGTGAAAATAGACTGCTTCTTTGATGCGCCGGGGGTCGGCGCTGGTGATGATGAAGAAATGCGTCAGCGGGTCGCGCAGGATGAACTCGATGAGTTCGCCTCGCTGCTGCAGGGTTTCCTGCAGGTAGTGGAAGGTGTCGAAGAACTCCACAAGATCGTTGACGAAGCTCTCGCCCAGGACTTTCGAGATGAGGCCGAGCACGATGGAACCCGGGTTGAAGACCCGGCCCAGAAGCCCGCTTTTGCGGTTGGGTAAGAACCACTTGATGATCCGCTCATCGAAGAAGGTGCTGGCGCGCCCCGGTGTCTCCAGAAACTCCAGGGCGTTCTTGGTCGGCGGGGTATCGAGGATGACGAGATCGAAGTAGCCGCCGGTGTAGAGGTCGTGAAGCTTCTCCAGCGCCATGTACTCCTGCATCCCGTGCAGAGCCGAGGAGAGCAGGCGGAAGATGTTGTTCTCTTTAGCGCGCTTGAGCGCGCCTTTGTCCGGTGCGAGGCGGTCGACCAGGTCGTTAAAGGTCTTTTCGGAGTCGAGCATCATCGCCCAGAGTTCGCCGCCGTTATCCTTGTTTCCTGTGAGCTTAAGGGCCTCGGTCAGATCGATTTGCTGTGGATCATTGGTCAGGTCATCAAGCCCCAGACTGTTGGCCAGGCGGCGGGCCGGGTCGATGGTCATGACGATGGTCTTGCGTCCGGCCATCGCCGCACGCAATCCGACGGCAGCCGACGTGGTGGTTTTACCCACGCCGCCCGGGCCCACACAGACGATGAGGCGCCCGGAGTCGAGCAGGTGGCGCAGTGGTGCGGCGTTGGCGTCTGAGCGAGGGCTTGCTGTCACCGAGGAGCTCCTACAGGGCGCTAGATGGCCAGGGGATGATCGAGAGAGGAGGAGTCGCCGCCGAGCTGGCGGGCGACACGGGCGACGACGTCGTCACCGGAGGTTTCGTAAAAGATGGGCAGCTCAATGATCGGGGCGTCGACATGGCTGCGAAGTTCGCCCAGGTAGCGTTGATCGCGGTCGTGCCAGCCCAACGCCAGCGCGTTTCCTTCGACAAGGCGTGCCAGGGCATCGGATTCGTCGGTGGGCTCTTCGTCAAAGAGAAGGCTGCTTGTGCCCGGAGTGCTTGCGCGAACGCGAGCGAGTAGCGCGTCGAAGATCGGGCGGTCATCATCATGCAGGGGAGCGCGGTGAACCATGTTGGCGATGGCCAATGTGAGGGGGCGCCCGAGCACGCCCTTCAGGTTGCTCGCAAGCTCGATGGTCTCGTTGACCGGCATTTCTTCCGGCAGGCAGACCGCAGCGATCGCGGTTTGTTCCGGATCGTTGATGATGGCGGCCACCTGAGCGGTCATCTTCGCGATCGGTCCGATGCCGCGCATCATACCGTTCATCGTTGCCGGCACGTTGAGAAAGGTCACTGCGTGACCGCTGGCCGGAAGGTCGACAACGATGTGGTCATAGCGGGGATTACCCTGATCCTCGGCCTCATAAAAGACACGGATCTGGTCGAGGATGGTGACCTCGTTGACCGAGGGCGCAGCTTTAAAAAAGACGCGTGCCACGCGGTTGTTGATCACCGCCCGTGCCACACGCTCGCCAGGTACAAAGCGGGTCAGCGTGGCCACGAAGCAGTCTTCGGCCAGCAGGTTGGAGGCGTAGAGCGTCTCGGAGAGCTTCACCGGCTCGAGCCCCGTGCCTTCGTAGCCGTAAAGGTCTTCCATGGCCGAGAAGGTGTCGGTCTCCAGCACCAGGGTGCGCTTTCCGCGCGAGGCAAGAGCTTTGCCCAGGGCGGCGGTCACGGTGCTTTTGCCGACGCCACCTTTGCCGGTGACGAAGATCAAGCGCTTGTCGAGGAGGGGGTCCAGCATCGTCAGGGAAATCCTTGCACTGCAGGCCAAAAACAACAGGGACAACCTAGCGACATCGGCGCAGTGGGCAACGTCAAACATCGTTCGCACACCGGATCGCGGTGCGCGTGAGACCGGGTGGTCAGGTGCCACTGGTTGTAGAGAGGGGCCTGCCCGGTGTCAATGCGGCAGGTGCTGGCGATCTGTGCTCAAACGCAACGAGGCGGCCCCGGCTGGGGCCGCCTCGTTGGGACACGAAGCTCCGTGTGAACGGCGTGCAACGCCGGCGAGCCCTCTCGCGCTCGCCGGTGTGAGGAGCTTACTCCTCTTCGTCGCCGGTCAGATCGCCGAGCTTGCCCTTGAGCAGGTCGCCGAGCTGCGCGGTGGCGCCGCTCTCTTCGGCGTACTCCCGAAGGTGACCCGACTCCGAGCGACGCACGAAGTTCTTGATCGAGAGCGCGATCTTGCGCTCCTTCGGATCGACGCTGATGACCTCAACCTTGTGCTCTTCGCCAACTTTGACGACTTCGCTCGGGTTTTCGATGCGCTCGTCGGCCAGCTCCGAGATGTGGATGAGACCTTCGATGCCTTCTTCCACTTCCGCAAACGCACCGAAGTCGGTGAGCTTGGTGATGGTGGCGTCGACGATCTTGCCCGGCGGGTAGCGCTGGGGCAGGGTCTCCCACGGATCGCTCTCAAGCTGCTTGATGCCCAGGCTGAAGCGCTCGTTCTCGACGTCGATGTTGAGCACGACGGCTTCGACTTCCTGGTTGGCTTCGTAGATCTCGGAGGGGTGACGGATCTTCTGGGTCCAGCTGATGTCGCTGATGTGGACCAGACCGTCGATGCCCTCTTCGATGCCCACGAAGATACCGAAGTCGGTGATGTTGCGGATCTTGCCGAGGATGCGGGTACCGACCGGGTAGCGATCTTCGAGCAGGGTCCAGGGGTTGGGCTCGACCTGCTTGATGCCCAGGCTGACCTTCTTGGCATCGGTGTCCAGGTTGAGCACGACGCAGCGGATGATCTCGCCCTCGCTCACCACGCGGTTGGGGTGCTTGATGCGGCGAGTCCAGCTCATCTCGCTGATGTGCACCAGACCTTCGATGCCTTCTTCAAGCTCGACGAAGGCGCCGTAGTCGATGAGGCTGACCACGCGACCCAGGACGTGCGCGCCGTCCGGGTAGCGATCTTCGGCACCTTCCCACGGATCGGGGGTAAGCTGCTTGTAGCCCAGGCTGACGCGCTCGCTCTCGGCGCTGAACTTGAGGACCTTGACCTGGATTTCGTCGCCGACGTTGAAGAGCTCGGTGGGGTGCGAGACGCGGCCCCAGCTCATGTCGGTGATGTGCAGCAGGCCGTCGATGCCGCCCAGGTCGACGAAGGCGCCGTAGTCGGTGAGGTTCTTGACGATACCGTCGATGACCGCACCGGCCTTGAGCTTCTCGAGCGTCTTCTTCTTGAGCTCGGCGCGCTCTTTCTCAAGCAGGGCGCGGCGGCTAAGCACGATGTTGCCACGCTGCTTGTTGAACTTGATGATCTTAAACGCGAACTCTTGACCGATGTACTTGTCGAGGTTGCGGGTCGGACGCAGTTCGACCTGGCTGCCGGGCAGGAACGCCTTGACGCCGATGTCGACCTGGAGGCCGCCTTTGACGCGGTTGGTGATCGTACCGCGGACCAGCTCGTCGGCCTCGGCCTTCTCGCTGATGATCTCCCAGACCTTCATGCGGTCGGCGCGTTCCTTGGAGAGGATGCACTGACCGGACTCGTCTTCGCGCTTCTCGAGGAGAACGTCGACGTCATCGCCGGCGCGCACGGTGACTTCGCCCTTCTCGTCGATGAACTCGGAGAGGTCGATGCGGCCTTCGGATTTAAATCCGATGTCGACGAGCACGTAGTCATCACCGACTTCAAGCACGCGGCCGGTGGTGATTTCGTTTTCGCGAACCGCACTGGTGAAGTCTTCGTGGGTGTCGAGCAGCGCCGCGAAGTCATCGGTGGTGGGGAAGTTTTCGTTTTGTTGAACAGTCATTGACGACCTTGAACATATCGCTCAATGAGCGACGGTTGGTATTGGGGAGGTTCGCCCGCTGGCCCCCGTGGCCAGCGTCTCTTAGAAGGCGACCTTCGCCGTGAGAAAGTAGAACGTGGTGACGCCTGAACTTCGCCAGAAGGTGCGCACCGTTTTGAAGCAGGCGCACCCACACGCAAGTCGCGGGTAAGTCGGCGACGCGGAAACCTAACGACGGGAGATGGGGTTGTCAATGGGAGGGAGGCATTTCGGGAGGCCTCGAGAAGTTCCGCGCGCCACTGTCTCTTCGGGATGTTGTGTGGAGGTTCTGCGGCGGTTGTGAAAAACGCCCACAGCCCTATGATGGCCGCGCAACACAGCCGATGACCTTTCCACGATTCGAATTTCTGAGGAGTGAGTGATGCATAAGCCGGAACTCGACTACGGCCAGATGGGCTTTGATACGCGGGCGATTCATGCGGGTCAGGAGCCCGACCCGTCCAACGGGGCGATTATGACGCCGATCTTCCAGACCTCGACCTACGTGCAGTCCTCGCCGGGGCATCATCAGGGCTTTGAGTACACGCGCACGCACAACCCGACGCGCAACGCGTTGGAGGATTGCCTGGCGAGCCTGGAGAAGGGCAAGCACGGGGTGGCGTTTGCCTCCGGGTGTGCGGCGACCTCGACGATCATGCACATGCTCAACGCCGGCGATCATGTGGTCAGCGGGGACGATGTGTACGGGGGGACCTACCGACTTTTCACCAAGGTGTTTCGGCCGATGGGAATCGGCTTTAGCTTTGTGGACATGACTGACCTCGATGCATTTAAGGCTGCGCTGACGCCGGCTACGCGCCTGGTGTGGTTGGAGAGCCCGACCAACCCGATGCTCAAGATTTGCGACATCCAGGCCATCTGTGAGATCGCGCATGAGCAGGGGATTCCGGTGGTGGTTGATAACACCTTTATGAGCCCCTACTTCCAGAACCCGCTTGTGTTGGGGGCGGACCTGGTGGTGCATTCGACGACGAAGTTCATCAACGGGCACTCCGATGTGGTGGGCGGCGTGGTGATCACCAATGACGATGAGGCCGCCGAGAAGTTGCGCTTCTTGCAGAACTCCATCGGAGCGGTGCCCGGTCCCTTTGATAGTTGGCTTGTGCTGCGGGGTGTCAAAACGCTGGCGGTGCGGATGCGTCAGCACGCGGCCAACGCTCAGGTGATCGCCGAGTATCTTGAGAAGCACGAGGCGGTGGAGAAGGTAATCTACCCGGGGCTGGAGAGTCATCCGCAGCACGCGATTGCGAAGAAGCAGATGTCGGGTTTTGGCGGCATGATCACGTTTGTCTTAAAAGACGGTCTGGAGCCGGCGCGGAAGATGCTGGAGCGGGTCAAGGTCTTTGCCCTGGCGGAGAGCCTGGGTGGGGTGGAGAGCTTGATTGAGCATCCGGCGATCATGACGCACGCCTCGGTGCCCCCGGAGGTTCGCGCGGAGCTGGGGATCAGCGACGGGCTGGTGCGCCTCTCGGTGGGCATTGAAGATGTGCAGGATCTTCTTGCTGACCTGGAGCAGGCGCTGAGCTGAGCGACGCTGCTCGAAGTCTGAGAGGTTAAGAAAAACGCCGGCGCCCTGGTGGACGCCGGCGTTTTTTTGATCTTCTGGAGGTCGGTGGGGGAAACCTATCGGTGATGCGACTCAGTACACATCCCAGAAGATGTTGGCGCCGCCCTCGTTGCGGTCGGTGTAGGTGAGCTCGACCATCCAGCGGGGGAGGAAGTGGTACTCGACGCGCACGATGTTGGTGGCGTCGTCTTCCTCACCGCCGAACTGCACGCGGTAGGAGACGAAGATGTCGTTGGTGATGTACTTGCCGAACTCCAGGCGGCCGCCCTGGAGCCCGCCGTCGCCGGGTTCCAGGCGCAACACATCGACCGGGACGGTGCCGGCGAGTTGGTCCTGGAGAAGGCCGAAGAAGAGTCCGCTGACGGCGCCCAGGGCCTGGTTGGCGACGCCCTCATCCTGGCCGACGTCACCGCGGCTGGGGGGCCGTCCGGTCATCAACACAAAGAGGATTTCGGTGTCGGTCATCGCCGGGTCGCTCTGCAAGACAAGTTGCGGATTGTCGGCGCTGCCGCTGATGCGGAAGATGATGCGCGGGTCGCCCTCCGAGGGGGGGCCGAGCGACTGGGTGATGGCGCGGTCCAGCTCATAGGTCGCTTCGAGCTGCAGGCGAGGGTTGGGCGGGGTGGCACCGGTGAAGACCACTTCACTGGGCTCGACGATGAAGCGTCGCCCGAGAAACTCGAGATCGCCGCGGATGGCTTCGGCCGAGCCGGTCAATGAGATGTTGGTGCCTGCGAGCAGGGCGACGATGTCGGCTTTGATGTTGACGTCGCCGATGGGGTGGCGCACCCAGGCGTCGCGGTCCACCTTGACGTTGACCCGCAGGTTCATCGCGCCGGGGTCGCTTAAATCGCGGTTGGCAAGCTCGCTGGCGTTGGTCTGGTCTTCGGTCTGATTGCGGTTGTTCCCGTTCAAAATCACGATGTCCGGGTCGAGCTCGGTGGCGTGAAGTCCCTGCTCCTGGTTGTCGGTGAGGACGACTTCCAGGCCTGCGATGTTGACGTTGATCGTGCCCGGAGAGCCTTGCAGCGAGCCGCGCGCGGTTGTGGTTGTACTGACGTAGACGGGGAAGTCGACGGCGAGTCCGGCGAGGTTGAATTCGTTGGCCTCCAGGCGAAGATCGACGTCGTCCGGGATGAAGCGTTCATGGCCAACCGAGCCGGTGAGTGAGGCGCGGCTGGGGCCGTCATTGAGCACGAAGGTGTTGATGTCGAGGGTGTCATTGTCGAGGGCGATATCGGCGTCGATGTCGACGAAACGCCTGCCCATAGGCACCAGGGTGATGGCTGCCTGATTGAGGCTGAACTGCCCGTCGATAAGGGGTTCTTGCCAGTCGCCGCGCACTTTGAGGTCGGCTTCCAGTGTGCCTTCGGGCTCTTCGATGAGGTCGGAGAGGAGTTGGGTGGGGAGGACCTTATCAAGCTCCATCGGGTCGCTTGTGACGTCGACGCGAAGCTCACCCGGGGCCTGCCAGTTGGCGCCGCTGGCCAGAGCGATGACGTCGAGGTTGAGCGGTAGCGCGGCGCTCATGTTGAGAAGATCGCCGTACTGGCGGCAGAGGCGAGCGTCGAGGTTGAGGAGGTTGTCTTCGCCGCGGACTTCCATGCTGATGGTGCCGGTGGATCCGTCGCCCAGGCGAGTGTCAAAGAGTCCGGCGCGAGCCTCCAGACGCGGAGCGCGCAGGCTGCCATCGAGGGTGATGTAGGCGGCGATGTCGCCGCGTACCCGGGCGAACTCGTAGTTGAAGGCGCTCAGCTTGGAGATGGGGAGCTGGCGCAGCTGGGCGCGGAAGTTAAGCGGGATATCTTCCAGCGTCTCTCCGGCCAGAAGATCCTCGACGGGCAGCGGGAGGGAGCCGTCGGCGACGAGGATCTCGTCGCCGTCCCATTCAAAGCGCAGGCGCTCGACGTTGAGGCGTCCGTCGCCCAACCGGGCGTTGAGATCGATGAACATGTCGCGGAAGTGCGTCCAGCCGAGCTTCTGAAGACCGATGTCAATGCGGCCGGTGGGGCGGGCGATGGTACCGTCGAGGTCGATGAGGATGGAGCCTTCGCCGGTGGCGTCGGCCTGGCGAAGTTGCTCCAGAGGAATGCGCTCCAGATTGATATCCGGAATGTCGACAAGCAGGCGCATCGGAAGGGTGAGGAAGGCCTCACGCCAGAGGAGCTCTTCGTCGGAGTAGCCCGTGACCGAGCGAAGCCATTGAGCCAGGGGGAGTGCGGCGCTGGCGTGTACCCGCGCGATGCGTTCGCTGCGCCAGTCGAGGTTGATGCGGGAGTTAAGTCCGCCGCGCGGGCCGCGGGGCGGGCTGTAGGTGGTTTCCGTGGCCAGATCGATGCTGCGCAGTGAGACGAACTCGCCATTGACCTCGCCGGTAAACTGGAGTCCCTGGGCATTGAGGTCGACTTCGAGGTTCGGGTTCTCCAGTGAGCCCGACCAGCTGACGCGTCCGTTGATGTCGCCCTCAACGCCGTACTCGTTGAGGATGGGAAGGGGCTGATGAAAGTCACGCAGGGTGATCTCGGCCAGGTTCAGGTTGAGGCGAAAGTCTTTCTTCCAGTGGATGCTGGTATTGCCCTGAAGATCGAATGTGACCGGGAGCGTGGCGCTCATCTCGAGGATGTCGTGTTCGTAGGCGCTCAGGACGACTTCGGGAATGCGCGCCTGGCCATCGGTGTAATCGGCGGCCAGCGAGAGGTTGAAGGGGCCTTCACCTTCGTACGTCAGCGCGGAGGCTTCGGTACGCAGATCGACGGTGGGATGTGATGCGGTGCCGCCCAGGGTCAGGGCGAGGTCGATGTGACCGCCGATGTCGGGAAGTTGATCGAAGTGGAAGTCGTGCGCCAGCTGACCGGGGGCGAGGTTGCGCAGGCCGAGCTCCAGATCCTGGGAGCGTCCGGGAGTGAAGGTGCCGTGGGCGCGGATGGATTGGTTGCCGTCCTGTCGGTTGAGCTCCACGTCGTCGAGGGTCAGGCGGCGTCCGTCGAAGCCGATGCGGGACTCCTCGGTGGTCTCCCAGCGGGTCAGGTCGCTGGCGAGGTGGAGCTCAGTGAGGGTGAGGTCGGTGTAGCGGCGGCGATGCTGCACGGTGACACCGACATCGTAGCGGCGTGTGGCATCGCGGAAGAGGTCGGCGTCGAGGCGGGCGGTATCGCCGGAGGCCATGGCCAGGTGAAGGTCGGCGCGCTCGAATGTGTCGGTGCCCAGCGTGAGTTCATGAAGTTGGAGGCGTACATCACCCAGGGGCGCGTCGAGCTGGCCTCGAAGGTCGAACTCAAGGGTTGCCGAGGTGATGGTCGCGTCGGAGGCCGGGGCGCGCAGGGCCTCGGCGGAAAGATCTCCCTTTAAGGTGAACGCGCGAAGGGACTCAAAAGGATCCGTGCCGCTTCCCAGGCGGGCGGTAGCGCGCAGGTCGCTCTCGACGCTGCCGACGGAAGCATCCGGGGTGTGGATGCCCGAGGCCCGCAGGCGCAGGCGAGATTGAAGGGAGCGGGGGGCGTCGGGGCGCTTCTGGCTCGTGGCGCGGAGCGATGCTCGCTCAAGGCGATTGCCCTGAGCGCGAAGGTTGGTGAGGTCGATCCGCAGGTCGTTGGTAAGGTCAGTGAGACTGGCCAGCGGGTCTTCGAGGGGAAGCTGAAGCTCGATGCGGCCCTGATCGCGGGCGCGCAGGGTGCCCAGGCTCATGCCGTCGAGACGCACGCCAGCGGCGCGTGCATCGAGGGTGTAGCGAGCGCGGTAGCGTTCGTTGGCGTGCTCCACCCGCTCCAGATCGGCGGTGAGGGTGCCGCGGCTGTTGTTGATGACGATGTCGAAGGCGTCGAAGCCCTCAAAGCGCCAGGAGGCATCGAGATCGAGAGAGCGGGCGGCCTGAAGGAGATCGTTTTGCTCAGGGTTGAACCTGGCGTCGAGGTCGATGTCCAGGTCGGCGGTGACGGGTGGTGTGCCGGTGAGTTCGGCGGCGCGCTCGGCCTGGTCGGGATCGGCTGTGGTGCGTACGACCGCACGTGCACGTCCCTCGGGATCCAGGTGCGCCGAGGCGAAGAGGTTGAGGTAGGGCGAGAGTGCGGCCAGGCGCTGCGCGCGAATGTCGCCCTCGGAGAGGTCGCCGGCAAGGTAGGTCAGCGAGGCTTCGTAGGCGTCGTATCGGGTCTCGTCGAGCCGGGCGCGCAGGCCGGCGTGGAGGGTCTTCGGGTCAAAACCCATGCCCATGACCTGGGCGCGCAGGCGGGTGCTGGCCTGCGGAAGATCAAGGCCGGGGGCCAGCGTCGTGGTGTCGAGGCGTGGGGTGCTCAAGGTGGCCAGGTAGCGGGGTGTCTCGGAGGTGAGGTCCGCAAGTTGGGCGCTGAGCCGGATGGGTTCTGCGAGGTCCGGGAGGTGAAGTTCGGCCAGCGCGCCGATCTGGTCGCCTCCGCCGATGCGGGCGCTCAGGCGAAGATCGCCGGGAAGGCCGAGTGACTGGCCGCTGAAGCGCTCCAGGGTGGCCGCCGGGAGGGTCAGGGTGTCGAGGTGCGCGAAGATGTCCTGGACGGGGGGCGCGTCGGTGGTGGGCTGGTCTGTCTCGCCCGGGCTCGTGTCGGCGGGAGCCTCAGGGGAGATCAGGGTGGCGCGAAGCGCACTGAGCGAGAGCAGCTCGCCGACGTGAAGGGCGCCGAGTTCGACGTGGGTGAGGTTGTCGCTGATGCGAACCTCGCTTGTGCCGAGTGTGATGGTGTGGGTGCCGGCAAGCCAGTCGATTCCCGCGTTGACCTCAAAGCGGGTGAGGTCGGCGAGGATGTCGCCCTGGTAGAGGCTCGCGGTAACCCCGGCGTTGAGCGCGGTGAGGGTGGCGCTCAGCGGTGCGGCCGGAGCGCCGTCGGTCAGCCGAGGGGAGGCGTTCCACGCGCTGAGCCAGATCGTTCGGAGCTCGGCCGGTGAGGCCGATGCCTCAGAGAGGGCGTTGAGCAGAGTATCGCGCAGGCCGAGGAGGTCGGGCGTGTCGGGGGATTCGGTGGCCTGGTCGACATAGGCCAGCATCGCGTCGTTGATCGAGACGCGTTCGACGAAGATCGGGGTGGCCAGGGGTTGGCCCTCTTCGTCGGAAGGGGCGGTCAGGGTGGTCCAGTTGAGGGTGCCGTCAGGGTAGGTGCGCACGACGAGTGAGGCACGTTCTGCCGTGACATCTTCAACGATCAGTTGGCCGCGGATGAGTGAGCCGAGCGAGTACGAAAGGGTAGCCTCGGGGATAAAAGCAGCGAGGTTGCTACGACCATCGTAGATGGCGATGTCGTGAATGGAAGCACCGCCGAGCAAGGGTCCGTTAACCTCCCCGACTTCAATGCGACCTTCGAGGGATGCGTTGACGCTGGCGAGGATACGCTGGACGAGCGGGTCGCGCACCGCGCCGATCTGGACGACGAGCAGTGCGAGCACAACAAGGCCCAGGATGATCGCCAGGATCAACCCGAGTGCTTTTCCAATTCTAATCATCCAGCGTTTCATCATTATCCGGCGCCAGGCGCGACATGAAGCGGCGCGTCATCTTCCCAGATTCCATCGAAGGCGCAAGGCCGGCCGGTATGACTGCGCGGGGATATCAGGGAGGGCGATGGGCAAAGGCGGAGGTTGCGCGCGTTGGCGGCCCGGCGTTACGATGACACGCGTGAGACGATGTCCAGGATACTTTAAGCATTCTACGTGAAGCCCGGCTCGCCGGAGTCACGCATCGACGCGCAAAAACTCGGCGCGTCAGTCATTTTGAGGAGGCAGGTGATGGTGGTTTTTCGTAACAACGCGCCGGGCGCGCTCTGGCGAACGCTGGTGGGGCTTTGTCTTCTGGTGGGCGCGTTGGCGCTGAGCTCGCCCGTGATGGCGCAGGGAATGTCGATGTTGGAGACGATCCGCGCAGCCAACGACGCGTTCGAGTCCGAGGACTACCAGACTGCCTACGACCTTTATAGTGAGGCGTATGAGGAGCTTCCGGAGCCGACGATCCTGTATCGGATGGGGCAGGCCGCCGAGAGCCTCGGGATGTATCGCGAAGCGATCGAACACTACACGACCTATCTCGATGAGGGGCAGGATATCGAGTTCATCGGGCGCATCGCCGAGGTGGTGCCGATGTTGCGCGAGAAGGTTCCCGCGATCCTCGATGTGAGCAGTGAGCCTGCCGGTGCGACGATCGTAGCCGTGGATGCCGAGGGAGGAGAGCAAGAACTCGGTGTGACGCCTGCCCGGGTGGATGTGGGCCCGGGAGAGGTGACCGTGGTGCTGCGCGCCGAGGGGTATGAGGAGGCGATCTGGCAGGAGAGTGCCGAGGCCGAAGGCAGCTACACCTGGGCTCCGGTGCTCGTTGAGGCGGCGCCGGTGTTGGTGGCTCTGGAGGATGTCAGCAGCGTGGAGGGAGAGGGCGGCACGCTGGGAACGTGGGGCTGGACGACGACCGGTCTGGGGGTGGCGGCGCTGGCCACCGGCGGGGTGTTTACGCTCCTTCAGAACAGTGCGACCGAAGAGGTGAACTCCTACGACAAACAGGCTGTTGGCGCGACCCGCGGGGAGCTTGACGGGCTGAAGAGCGACGCCACCGGTTACTTTCAGACCGCGCGGGTGGCCTACATTGCCGGCGGTGTGCTGACCGCGGCCGGTGTGGGTATGCTCATTTATAACGTCAGCCAGGGCGAAGGTGCCTCGGATGAGGGCTTGAGCTTTGAGGGCGGTGTTAGCCCTGAGGGCGGGTTTGTGCAGCTGCGTGGTCGATTCTGAGGGTATCTCCATGAGCGGAACAGGCGTGTGGTTGGTGGCGCAGGTCGCGGATTACGTGGACCTGGCTGAGGGTGTGGGCTATGGCACCAGCCTCTCGTCCTGGATTGCGCTGGTGGGGGGACTTGTCGCCGTCGGTGTGCTTGTCGGGGTGGTATTTGCGGGGATGCGTTGGGTGCGCGTGGCGATGAGCGCGAGCAACAGCGCGCCGGTGCAGATGCTGCCGCGGGAGACTCGGGCTCGGGTCGATAAGGCGATTGCGTCGGGAGAGTTTGAGGTCGCCGGCGATCTTTTGACGCGGGCCGAGGCGCTCGATGAGGCGGCGGAGGCGTACTTTAAGGGGGGCGTGTTTTTGAAGGCTGCGCGCACCTTTGAGCAGGCGGGGAGCCGACTTCAGGCGATCTATTGCTTCAAACGCGCCGGGGATCACGAACAGGCCGCACGGGTTTATGAGCAGATGGGTGACGAGCGCTCGGCAGCCGCGGAGTACTTTCAGTCGGGGGCCTGGGAGCGTGCGGCGCAGCATTATGAGCGGGCCGATGATATGCGCCGCGCGGCCGAGAATTATGTGCGCGCGGAGCGTTGGCTGGAGGCGGCCCGGGCCTACGACGCGGCCCGGCGCCCGGGGGAGGCGGCGGAGTATTATGCGCGCCATGTGGAGCGGCATCGCGCCGAGCATGGTGTTGATGTGGCGGCGCTTCCCGATGAGCTTCGGGAGCAGGCTCGACGCGCCGGGGAGTTGTTCCGGGAGGCCGGCGAGAATCAGCGCGCCGGTGAGATCTTTCTGGCAGCGGGCTTTGCGGCGGAGGCCGCTGAGACGCTGCGCGTCTCGGGTGACTTTACCCGGGCAGCAGATCTGTTGATCGAAGCGCGTCAGCCGGAGCTCGCCGCGAAGTTCCTGGAAGAGGCCGGTGAGGCCAAGCGGGCCGCGCGTATGCGAGCGCAGGTAGCCCTGGCCGATGGCGAGCGTGGAGAGGCGGCGGCACATCTTCGCGACGCCGGGGAGTACGCGCAGGCAGCGGAGCTCTTCGCGGAAGTCGGTAAGATGGAGCAGGCAGCGGAGCTCTACGAGCGGCTCGGCGAGTTTGAGGAGGCGCTCAAGCTCTATCTGGAGATTCCACGTTTTGCGCATGCCGCGCGTTGCGCCGAGCAGGCCGGTCAGTTGGCGCGGGCCGCCGAGTATTACCAGGAAGCCGGGGATGTGGAGGGGCAGCTGCGGGTGCTTGAGGAGCAGGGCGACTACTTCAGGGTGGGACGTCTGCGTTTTGAGCATCGCATGTACGAGGAGGCCCTCGGTGCGCTCTCCAAGATCGACTCTCGCGACGCGATGTACAGTCGCAGTCTGGAGCTGCAGGGCGATGTGTTGCGCGCGCAGGGCCGTGCGGAGAAGGCCTATGGCAAGTACCGCGCTGCTCTGGGCAATCGTGAGGCATCGCCAGCGACGCTGCCGCTGCTCTACAAGATGGGGCGTGCGCTGGAGGAGGAGCCCGACCTGGCCGGAGCCCTGGAGTGCTACAGCAAGGTCCTGGAGGTTGAGCCCAACTTCGAGGATACAACGATGCGTGTGGGGGCGATTCGCAAACGGATGCGCCGCGGGACGCTGACCGGTCGAACCACCAGCGGGCTTTTCGGTGGGGGTGGGGCTGAAGGCGAAGAGACGCGGCGCTACGAGATTCTCGAAGAGATCGCGCGGGGCGGGATGGGCATTGTCTATAAGGCGCGCGATACGGTGCTGGGCCGCGTGGTGGCGTTTAAGATTCTTGGCGAGAACCTGCGCGATAACGAAACTGCGGTGAAGTACTTTCTGCGTGAAGCGCGCGCTGCCGCGGCGCTCTCCCACCCGAACATTGTCACGATTTACGACGCCGGCGAGCAGGATGGCGAGTATTATATGGCCATGGAGTTTGTGGAGGGGACGACGCTTAAGGAGCTTGTTCGCCGCACCGGAGCGCTATCCGACGACAAGGTGCGCCATATTTTGATGGGGTGCAGTCGAGCGCTGCACTATGCGCACGGCAAGGGCATCATTCACCGCGATATCAAGAGCGGCAACGTGATGACGACCCGCGACCGGGCGCTCAAGGTGATGGACTTTGGTCTGGCGAAGTTTTTGAAGGAGTACCAGAACAACCACACCCAGCAGGTGGGCACGCCCTTCTACATGTCGCCAGAGCAGATCATCGGCAAAGACATCGATTTTCGCAGCGATCTTTATAGCCTGGGATGCACCATCTTTGAGTGTGCGACGGGCACCGTCCCCTTCTTCAAGGGGGATTTGAGCTACCATCACCTGCATACGCGTCCGCCCTCGCCGCGCTCGATCAACCCGGGGTTGAGCGAGGAGACGGACGCGATGATCTTGAAGCTGCTGGAGAAGGAACCCAATCGACGTTATCAGTCGGCCAATGAGGTGATCGACGCGCTGAGTGCTGCCATGCCAGCGCGTGCCTGAGGGTTTGCTGTTGCATTAGCGCAGGGGGCGCATGTCGTCGCGTTGCTCCAGGGCGGGCATGGCGTCGCGGGCGCGAGCCTGCATCTGGCGGGCATCTTCTGGACGGCCCTGACGCTCCAGGAAGGCCGCGTAGCGAAAGAGTAGCCCGGGCTGCTCACCGAGGCGATCCAGGAGCTCGTCGAAGACTACAGTGGCCTGAGAGGGGCGATTCAGATGCTCCAGGGCGTCGGTGAGGTTGAGGCCCACCTGAAGATCGTCGGGGTGACTCTCGTAGAGGGTGTTTAGGTAGGAGAGCGCTTCGCGGTGGCGGCCCTCGGAGAGGAGAAGGATGCCCAGGCGCAGGCCGGCCTGGCGGTCGCCTGGCGAGGCGGTCCAGAGCCAGAGGTAGTGGGCGATGGCATCGTCGATACGGCCGAGCTCTTCGAAGGCGCGGGCGGTGTCGCGGTGAAGTTCGGGGTCATTGGGAAAGAGATTGAGGGCGTCTGTGAGCAGGGGTTGCAGGCGATCGGCCGGCAGCGTGATCTCGCGGGCCATGGTGAGGGCCTGGCGCAGGTCGACGCGGCGCTGCGCTGTGGCCGGCTCCACGGCAGCGGCCTCGCGGAGCCTGGCGATGGCGTCTTCCGGGCGGCCCTCGGCCCGGGCCTTCTCAGCCAGGGCGCGGTGGGTGCTGGCAAGCAGCAGGAGGGCGTCGCGCCGGGAGGTGTCTTCCTCATCAAGGGCCAGTTCAGCGAGCGCGCGAGCTTCGTCGGGGCGATCGCTATCGAGCGCGGCGCGTGCGTCGGTCAGGTAGAGCTCACCGGGACCAGGCTTGTGGGCGCAGGCTGCACTGCTGAGAAGGGTCGCGAGGATGGCTGCTGAAGACAGGCCTCGCCAGCTGTGGTGGGACATAGGTAAACTCCCGAATGAGGGCGTCGCACGGTGAAGCGGGTGGCGAGGGGGGCGTCGCCATTCGCATCGCCCGGTGACGTCATGAGGACGAATCACCTTCTTCGCTAACATTGACGAGCGCGCTTTTGAAGATCTTCGATCCCCATATCCGAAGTCGCACCCAGAGCGACGCTGACCTTAAGAACCTGGCCTACTTCGGAACCGAGCGCGTGGTGAGCTGCCTGTCGCTGGGGCAAGCGCCAGAGCGGGCCGAGGAGCTTCTTGCGGCGATGGAGGCGCATGCAGGCGCCGAGGTTCGCCGGATGGAGCGCTGCGGCCTGGAAGCCAGCGCAGCGCTGGGAGTGTTGCCGGGGATGCGACCGCGGCGTGCACATTATGAGGTGTGGCGTCGCATGCCCGAGCTCCTGGCCTTGCCTGCAGTGGTGGCACTTGGAGAGGTGGGCGTGTGGGAGGACTCGGCGTCGCAGTGGGAGCTCTTTGAACGGCAGGTGAAGATCGCGCAGGAGGCGGGGATCAAGGCTGTCATCGTGACGCCGCCGCGCGATCTTCGTGTGACGCTGACCTATAAGATGATGCAACGCCTGGAGAAACTTCGGGCCGATCCGTCGCGGGTTTTGATGATGCACGTCGACGCGACGACCCTGGTCAATGTGGTGCAGAGCGGCTTTGGGGCCGGCGTGGCGGTGGGGGCTTCGACGCTGGAGCCTCGCCGTGCGGCCCGGGTGGTGCGCGATGCGATGGAAGCGTTGGGCTCATGTGAGCGCATCGCGTTGAGCTCGGCACTTCGGGTGGGGGGATCGGACCTGCTCGCGATCCCCAAGACGGTCGAGGCGTTGCGAGCGCTGGGCTCAGGGGATGGCGAGGTCGAGGCGCTTGTGTGTGGAAACGCCCGCGCGGTCATCGATGGTTGAGCGTGCCTGGTGGTGCGCTGGAGCCGGCGAGGGGCTGGGGGCGACGTCGAGGGCAAGGCCACGGCGCGTGCGGGGTACGCCGCGCGCGTCAAAGCGGGTGTTATAAACCAGCGTCGAGATCAGGGTCCCCACCGCCGCGCCGACGACGACGTCGGAGAGAAAGTGTTTCTGATCGTAGAGTCGACTCACCGCAACGGTGGTCGCCGCGCCGTAGAGCAGGGTGTAGGGCAGCGCGCGACCGAGCAAAAAACGCTCGGTCGGTTCGGCGTCGGCCAGCACGCGGTGGTAGAGCCCATCGCTTATATCTCGGGCCAGAAAGGTCGCCGCCGCAAAACTCAACGAGGAGTGACCCGAAAAGAACGAGAGGTAATCCTCGCCGCCGTGCCAGCCGTAGGCGCGTCGCTCCAGTGCGACGTAGGGGCGCGCGCGGCCCACGAAGAATTTGGCGGCGGTGGTCAGGAGCGCCGTCCAGGTAAAGCTCTCCAGATACGCCATCGTGGAGTGCAGGTGGTAGGGGCCCTGCCAGGGGTAGAGGCTCTTGCCTGTGAGTCCTGACCAGGTGGCGCCCAGTCCGTAGTAGAGCATCGGGAGCGCGCTGAGGGCGTACCCACCATAGTCGGGGATGCCTCCCAGGAAGGGCGCGCCGGTTTCGAGATTGCCGTGAAAGGTTTCGGCGACGCGGTAGTCGAGGCTCCCCGGGGTGGGCGTGCCCATCGCGGGCACCGGTGCGGCGAAGAGGCGACCGCCGAAGACGGTGAGCACCGCCGAGGTGGGAAAAAGCACGCCCAGGGTGCCCAGAGCCACGGGGGAGTAGTTCTGGGACAGGGGAACCGTCGCCGTAGTGGAGGGGGGCTGTGATGCTTCTACGGCAGGCGCGGGCTCCGAGGCGGGCTGTTGGGCGAGGGTCAGCGCGGGCGCGCTGAAGACGAAGAGCAGCGCCGCGAAGAGCGCGCTGAAATGGGGGCGAGTGAAGTTCATGATGTATGCGTGCACAGAAGGTGGGCGCTGTCGGAGCGCATGAGAGTGGCGCTGTCGGAGCGAGGCGTTTGCCTGCAAGCGGGCTCGCTGCCTATAAGGAGCGGGTGTGGCGGTCGGCGAACTTATGGTTCCGACCTTCAGAAAGATCAAGGATGCCGCAGTGGCGTCCGGTCGAATATGTGAAAGTTCAATCAAAGCAGGTGGTTGTGGCAGATCAATCGCAGAAGCATCCTTCGCACGCGCTGACGCCGGGGGATCTCTTACGCGCCTTCGGGCAGCGTACCAAGAAGCAGTTTGGGCAGCATTTTCTGGTGGATCCGAGCATTCTCGATGAGATCGTGCGCTGCGCCGGGCTCAAGCCTGGTGAGTCGGTGTTGGAGATCGGGCCGGGCTGCGGGACGCTTACCCTGATGATGTTGCAGGCGGGGGCGCGGGTGGACTCGATCGAGATCGATCGCGACGCTGTGGCGTTTTTGCAGGAGGCCCTGCCCCAGGCGTGGGGATTTACGCTGCATCCGGGGGATGCGCTGAAAACCGACCTGGCCGCGATTGTGAGCAGCCGCCCCGGCCCCTGGAAGGCGGTGGCGAACCTCCCGTACAACGTGGGGACGGAGGTTACCTTTCGGCTCTTTGAGCTGCGCGAGACGATTGGCTCGATGACGTTGATGTACCAGCGGGAGGTGGCGCAGCGCATGGTGGCGAAAGCCGGCGAGGAGGACTACGGCGCGCTGAGCTTGATGGTGGAGCTTTATGCGGACGCGGAGATCGTCATGAGCCTGCCGCCCGGAGCCTTCGTGCCGCCGCCGAAGGTGCATAGTTCGGTGGTGAACTTCGAGATGTTGCCGAAGACACGCATTGAGGATCATGAGCGACGCGCGTTTTTTGAGCGGGTGGTCAAGTCGGCGTTTCAGGCGCGTCGCAAGACCTTGCCGAACGGGCTTAAGGCGCTCAAGCTCCCCAAAGATCAGGTTGTGGCGGCGATTGAGTCGGCCGGGCTTTCGCCGAAGGTGAGGCCGGAGCGGGTGGGGTTTGACGACTTTCTGAAGATCGCCGACGCGCTTCGGGCTTAAGTGGGGCGGGGGGAGGAGCTGCGGTGAAGGTGGGGGGGGAGGAATGTCTCGGCGCGGCGGGCCTCAACTTCGTAAGAGATGTTGAGGTAGGCCTGGCGGTCGCCCAGTCCCGCGAGCAAGCCGGCGGCGTACTCACGGAAGTAACGCGCCAAAAAGTTGGCGGAGCCATCGCGGAGGTATTGCACCACGTGGGCCATCTCGTGGGTGACGAGGTAGAGAGGCAGGCGCAGGTCGGCCGAGAAGATGCGCTGGCGGATGTAGATGCGATCGTGCAGGGCAATGCCTGCGGCGCTACGACGGAGCGCGGTATGAGCGATGAGATCGCGCGGTCCGTAGAGGGCGGGGCGATCGTCGGGGTAGGCGATAATGCGCGCGATGTGGGCGGCGCGCTCGACCAGGAGGCGCGGGCCGACCCCGGCGTTGGTGAGCGCCTCGATGACTACGGGGCGCTCGTCATCGAGCAGCGGGCGCAGGCTCATGCGCCGGCCCGGCGTCGACGCCAGATCATGCCGAGCGCCAGAAGTGCGCCGGCGAGCAGAGCGCTATGGTCGGGCTGGTCCGGGGCGACAAGTGAGCAGATGCCGCCCTGTTGCGCAGGTTGCGAGGGTGGGGTGACATCGGGTGTGCCCAGGGGATAGATCGCGCAGAGTCCCTCGATGTCGCCGGGGTGCAGATCGCGCTTATCGATCTCACCCTCGCGGGCAGTGGCATACATGGTGGTGTCGGGATTGGGGGCGTGGTCCAGTCCCAGGAAGTGGCCGACTTCGTGGGTAAGGGTGTTGCGAAGATCCATGGTGCCGGCTTCGCCGCTTTCGGCGTTGCTAAAGACATAGTCTGCGCCGTTCATTTCGATGTCGGCGTCGAGGATGCGGCCGTCGAGTCGGCTGAAGGTCACGGTCGTCAGCGCGATGGCCTGGCCGTTCTGGCCTGGCCAGGATTCATCCCGGAAGACGAAGACGTTGACGTTCTGCGATGGAGGTCCGTTGATGTAGTCGGCCTGAAATGCAGTGGTGCCGCGGTAGTCCAGCAAGAACTCGGAACATTCGGGGGCGTTCCACGCGTCAAATGCGCTGACGATGTCGGCTTCAAGCGCCGCCGGGATGGTGGTGTCGTCGGGGTGCAAATTCGGCGAACCCGATTCGTTGATATAGTAAGGGACGGTGAGCGAGGGCCACTCCACCGGTACTTTGGGGTAGCCGTCGCAGGGCAGCCCCAGATCGGGCTCGCAGGTCATGGTGCGACGGAAGTCGTTGCTCAGCGGGACTTCCTCTTCGACCATCGGCTCTTCATCCCAGGCATCTTCGTGAGTGCACGAGGGAAGGGCGATGGCGGCGAGGAGGCCCAGGAGAGTGATGTGACGCGTATCAGGCAGCATCATCGCGGCTCCTCGGGCTGAGTCTCGTCGACGATGGTGCGAATGCGGGCCTTGAAGGTGTTGAGGTCATGGGCCTGCTGGTGCAACTCGGCCGGAGCAACACTCCGGAGCTGCGAGGTTGTCGCGGCGGTCTGTGCGCGATCGCGGACGACGAGGTTCAGGTTGTTGACCTGGGGGATGGCAAACTCGGTGGCGCTATCGGGGCCGAGTGCCACACGGAAGAAGCCCTGGGCCAGGCCCGTGACAGAGGCAGGGTGTTGCGCGACATTTCCGCTTAAGAAGAGGACGCCCCGATCGGCGATCTGAAAGACGGGCATGCCGGGCACGCGGGTGCCAACATCGCCGTGGTAGCCGCCGAGTTGTCGAATGGCGACGGTGCGCCGGGCGGGGCCTTTGAGGGTTTCGCGCACCGTGAGCGTGATGGTGGAGACGACGCGGCCGCGCGCATCGAGTTCTGTGGTGATCGTCTCGACCTGGGCGACGACCACCGCATCGGAGCGCACGACAAGCTCCTCGAGATCCATACGGGGCAGCGTGGCGGCCGTGGCGTTCGCGGCCAGCAGCCATAGCGTCAGCGTTGACATCAGTGCGATGAGAGGCTTGAACATCGTGACCTCGAAGGTCGGGCAGGGGAGGAGCTGGCAAGGGGCGGAGAGCACATATCGGAGAACCACACCTGCGCGCCTGGCATTCTCAAGAAGATAATCAGGGCAGCTCCCCTGACGAGCGACAGCTTATTTGAAGACCTTGCCAATGGTGTCTTTGGCGCGAGCCAGCGTGACGCCCTGGAGCATCTTGCGGATTTTCTCGTCGCGCTCGACCACCGCGAGCAGGGCTTCCTTGCGGAGGGCGACGACCTGGGCTGGACCGGTCTTGACTTCGACGGTGGCGGTGGCGGTGTTGCCGCTCATCAGCGAAACCTCCCCGAAGTAGGCGCCGGGGCCCATCGTTTTAAGTTCCACCTCACCGGCGGGGCCGAGGGTCCAGACGCGGATGCGGCCGGTGAGCACGATGTAGAGATGATCGACAGCCTGAGCCTCTGCGATAATGCGTTCGCCAGGCTGAAAGATCTTAAGATCGCTGGCGCTGATGAGCGCCTTCACATCGGCCTCACTCAGGTGTTTGAAGAGGGGGCTTTCCTGGATGGTTTCGGCGATCTTTTCGGTCATTGTGTTCTCATCACAGGGGGTCAAGGGGATGCCAGACGTCTGCCTGGCAATGCCATAGGCCGGGGAGGGTATCAACGGGGACGAGGGCGATGCAATCATCGTGGCAGACGAAGCGTCGTGATGGCGTTGACGGGACGTCCGCGAGGGTGGGGGAAGTCAGGGGCAATTTCTTGAGCGCGAGCCGATGCGTGGTAGCTCTAAGGGGTGCACGGGGCTCGCGGGTTGCGGCCTTGATGCGATGCCATGGTGGCGTGTGATGAAGGGTCTTGTGAGAGGCCCAAGACGACAGGGAGGTCGATATGACGGAGCAACGTAAACAGCAGCGCGTAGGCTGTGATATGATCCTCAATAAGATCGAGTCCGGGCATACCAACATCTGCCGGGCGACCGATGTGTCGCTGGGGGGCATCCGGCTGGAGCGGGTGGCCGAGGCCTACCGCAGTGAGGGCGAGTCGGTGCAGTTGCAGTTTGCGCTTCCGGGTGAGGAGGAGCCGATCTGGGTGGCCGGCCAGAAGGTTTATGATGCAGACGGGCAGGTGGGCGTGCGCTTTACGAACATCTCGCACGGACATTTTGTGAAGTTGCGGGCGTGGCTGCGGGCTCAGGCGATCTCGGAGGGGTTTCCGGAGTTTTCGCTCTGAGGGCATGCAGAGCATGATCGCCTCGGGTTTTCGGGGAGAGCCGTGACATCGTAACATTGACTAAGAAAACGCCCCGCCGGCTGATGCCGGCGGGGCGTTTTCTTAGTCAGACTGGATGCGTGGATTCAACCTCAGTCGCGCTTGAGGCCGAAGAAGCCGATCGCAAGGCTGAGCAGTCCGTTGGCCGCGAGCCAGACGCGGTCAAGGATGTTCATGCCCGGGATCCAGCTGACGTCGGAGGTGAGCTGGAACGCCTCGGTGAGGCTGAAGCCGGCCATGCCCAGGGCGATGCCGCCGGCCAGGGCGCGCCCGACGCGGTGACCACCGAGGAAGGCGTAGGCCACCAGCGGGATGAGGAAGCTGGCGAGCAGCGGGTTCTGGTGTGCGCCAAGACCGGAGACGAGCACGTTGGCCTCGGCCAGGGGACGTCCGATGACGTTGGCCACGAAGCCAAGTGTGCCGCCGGCCGGGACAAGAAGGGGGACGAAGAAGAGGCCGCCGGCGACCACTGCGGCGCTGGTGGCAACCAGGGGCAGGTGGTCGGGGAGGCGTCCCATCATGTCGCGACGGCGCAAACCGAAGGCGGTGAGGAGCACCAGGAGAAGGGCACCGCCGTAGCGGGTGGTGCCCTGGTCGGTGGTGGATTGCACGACGGCCTTATCGGCCTGAAGCAGGCCGGCGCCGTAGCGCTCACGGTACTCTTCCTCGCTCTTGTACTTGTCACGCATGGAGGTGTTTGCCGCCTTCTGCAGGACCTCCTGTACCTTGTCAGGGTGGGTGACGCCGGTGGCGATGACGAGTGCGGCGGCCGCGGCGACATGCGGGCTGGCCATGGAGGTGCCCATGTAGAGGGCAAACTCGTGCTTGTTAGTCTGCCCGGCAGGGTGAGTCTCCTGCATGATACCGTCGGGGCGTCCGTCGCCGTTCTGGTCGATGCGGGTGTTTCCTCCGGGAGCGGCGATATCGACGTAGGTTCCCCACTGGGAGTAGAAGGTGGTGCGCTGATCAAACTGGGTGGCAGCCACGGCGAATGCGTGGTCGTAAGCCGCCGGGTAGCTCGGCGAGCGCTTTCCGCCGTTGCCGGCGGCGGCCACGACGGTCACACCTTTCTTGTGGGCGTAGTCGACGGCTCGTTTAAGGACCAGGCTGGGAAGCGGGCCGCCCAGGCTCATGTTGATGACCTGCGCGCCGTTGTCGGCGGCGAAGCGTACGGCATCGGCGATGTCGGCGACCGAGCCAAAGCCCCGGCTGTTGAGCACGCGCAGCGGCATGATTTTGGATTCAAAGGCCAGACCGGCCACACCGTAGCCGTTGTTGGTGGCCTGAGCGATGGTGCCGGCAACGTGGGTGCCATGGCCATGACCGTCGTAGACGAAGTCGGTTTTATCGACGAAGTCATAGCCGGGGACGGTCGCAACACCCTGGAGGTCTTTACCGACTTTGATGCCCCGGCGGGCGTCGTCGGAGACAGTCACGCCGGTGTCGATGACGGCGACGACCACGTCGCGGCCGGTGGAGACTTTCCAGGCTTCTTCGGCGCCAACCTGCTCAAAGTTCCACTGGAACTGGTAGAGCGGATCGTCAGGCACAAAGTAGGCCCGGTATTCGATGTTCTCTTCGATGCTCTCAAGCCAGCCGTCCGGGGCTGTGGCACGGAGGCAGTCTTTGACGTAGGGAACGGCGCCCTCTTCGACGCGGGCTACGAAGACGTTCTCGTCATCGGAGAAGGGGCTGTTGAGCTCAGCGCTTAAGTTCTGGGCCCGGGTAAAGGCCAGGATCTCGTCGTTGGAGAGATCGTCGTCGAAATCGAGGACGACTTCATCGTAGGCCGGGTTGGTGTCGAGGATGTCGCGATCGGCGGGGATGGTGTCCAGGCCGCTGATGTCGACGCCGGGGACGTTTTGTGTGGAGGGAGTGGCACCATTGAGACAGGCCTGCCAGGGAGCGGCCGGGCTGACGTCGGGGGCGCTTTGCGCGGTGGCGACACCGCTGAGGCCCAGGAAGAGGGCGAGGCCGGCGAAGGTAGCGCATGCCGGCGCGAGGCGGCGTTTCAGGGGGCGTGTCGGTCGCATCATCCGTCCAGTCCTCGGTCAAGTAGGTTCGTTGCAGGCGCGAGCGGCGGCAAAGCCGCGGTGACGCGCTGGTGAGGCGTTGCTCAGAACTCAAACGAAGCTAAGCACCGGCAGAATTCCCGGCAAAGCGTCGTCGGTCTGCACCTGGAGTGTAGCGCTTCAGGGAACCTCGGCCAAATCCTGGGCCGAGAGTGTGCTCTCGATGGCGTCGAGGCGCTCGCGGGCCAGGCGTGCTGTAAACTGTGCGATGGGTGGGTGTTCGGAGGCAAGGATCTCGAAATCTTCTCGCGCCAGGAATAGGGCGTGGCCTGCGGCAGTGCACACGACCGTGGCGGTGGCCTGATCGCTAGCCACCAGCCCTACCTCGCCGACGACTTCGCCGATGCCCAGGGTGGCGACCGTGATCTCCCAGTCGTCGTCTTTGCGGATGATATCCACTTTGCCATCGAGGAGGATGAAGAGGCCGGGGCTGGGGCGTCCCTGACGCACGCAAAGGGTGCCCTTGTCGAGGGTCAGACCTGTGAAACGCCCGACGACGCGGGCCCGCTCCTCCGCGCTGAGGTGGGTGAAGAGCTCGTGGCGATCGAGAAGTCCTTCGGTCAGCGCGTGGCGTCGAAGCGTGGCCAGGCGGTTGAGGAAGTCGGGAAGCTCGTCGTTGAGTTTGCCGATCGCGCTTTGAGCCAGTCGAAGGCACTCGCTGCCGCGCTCGCTGAGCACACGGTAGCGAGGGGCGCGCTCGCTGCCGCCGAAGGCGTTGAGTCCGAGCAGGGAGCCGGCCGGGATACGGAAGGTTTTGGTGCCTTCGTTGACGGTGAGATCGTTGCTGACGGTCCATAAGAGGTCCGCCGACTTCTGGGAGGGCTCGAAGACGAGCTGAGCGTTCGGGAAGATCTCGTAGTCGACAAAGTCGAGCACCCGGCGAAGGGCGTCTGGCGGTAGCACGCTGAGCAGGGGGAGCGCCGGGAGGCTGCCCGGACGCTCGGCGGTGCCGTCGGGGTCGGTGGCGCGCTCGAGCACACGTTCAAAGAGTTCGTCGAGGTCGGGCTCGCCGCCATGCACCTGAGTGGTGAGGTTGCCGGCGGGTTGGGGAAAGCTCGGCTGGGGGCGCCCGTTCTCCAGGTAAGGGCTGCGCACAGAGTAGAGGGTGGCGAAGTGGTCCAGCAGCTCGGTGGAGGCCGGGTGAAGTGCGTGCATCTGTTTGATAGCGGCGATCGCGCGGGTGGGAAAACCGGCGTTGGCGTAGTGGCGAGCTGCCAGGGTGTAGACTTCGACCGCCTCGCGTTTTCGGCCCACCGTGGCAAGGATCACCGCGGTGCGCTCTCGCAGCGGCGAGGGGTCGGGGAGGTTGTACCAGTTGGCCATGATGAGCTGGAGCGCGCGGGCGTGCTCTTGAGACTCGACGGCATCATCGATGGTGTTGAGGAGGTCGAGGAGGCGGATTTGCACCATGACCGAGGTCCTTCCGAAGCAGTTGTTTTTGGCAGCGAAGTCGACGCCCCACTCTAAAAGATGGGCGCAAGGGGGACAACCCGGGAGCTCAGGCGGTGTCGGCTTTGAGCACAGCGTGTGCTCTGGGGACCGGCCAGCCTTCGAGGACCAGGGGGAGGTAGAAAGCATGGGTGGCGGCCAGCGCACGGGCCGACTCCAGGATCTGGCGAGCTTCGGGGCGCTCCTGGCGGGTGAGGATGAGGCCCAGGGCCTCCTGGTTCAGCGTCTGGCTGAGCACGCTCTGGGAGGGAGCGCAGAGGTCGATGGCCTGGCGCACAAAGCGGGCAGCGCGTGAGTGGTGCTCGCGTAGTAGCGCCAGGCGGGCGCGGAGTCGTAGCCATGCGGCTCGTTCCGAGAGGCCCAGGTGCTGCTCATGTCGTGCAAGCCGGCGGATGACCCTGGCCAGTCGATGGAGCGTGGCAGTCAGTGTCTCTTGCTGGAGGGTGCGTTGGCGCTCGGCCTGGCTGGCGAGAGCACGCGCCAGCGCACGGTTGAGGGCGAACTCCACGTGAGGCAGCGCCAGGAAGTCGCGGTCGAAGACCTGATCGCGAAGAAGATCGAGGTGGGCGATCACCAACTCGGGACGACCCAGGGCCAGATCGATGGTGGCGCGTCGGGAGGTCACCTCAAGGAAGAGCAGGCTGTTGGGGGTACGCTCTGCAAGCTCACTTGCCGGGCTGAGTGCGAGAGCTGCTTGCTCGATATCGCCCCGGGCCACGAGCAAATCGACGCGGCAGAGGGCGATGTGGGCGCTGGCGGCGCGGTCGCGACGCAGGCGATGGGCGAGGTTGTCGACGATCGGCATCACGTCGGAGATCTGGCCGAGTTCCAGGGCCACACGGGTGATATGACTGAGCCAGCGGGTTGCAAAGATGGCGTCATCGATACCGACGTGTTGAAGCGTGTCGATGGATTGATGCAGCAGCTCGCGCGCATCGCTCCACCGACCGCGGTGCGCAGCGAGTAAGCCCTGAAGCTCCAGGGCGCGGGCGCGGCAGCCGGGGTCGTCGAAGCGTTCGGCGAGGGTCAGGCTTTGCTGCAACCAGCGGTCCACCGGTGCGGCCGGGTCGACCATCAAGGGAAGATGCGGCGCGCTGACCATCTGCAGTCGATCGCGGGCCAACCAGGGGCCGTAGTTATGGACGGTGGCCAGGCGCGCAAAATGTGTGGTGAGGCGGTCGCGGCGAGCGCTTTGCAAGAGGTGGGATGCCTCGCTGGCGCGCCAGAGCAAACGGGCGGTCTCAAAGGTGCGCGCCGGCGGGCGTTGATCGCGCGCCACCGCGGTGGCATCGGACCAGCGCGCCAGGCCTACGGCCAGGCGCCGGCGCCAGGCACGCAACCCGGCGCGAAGCCGCCCCCGGCGGTACGCGCTGCCCACCTCTTGAAGGGCGTCATCGAGGGTGTCGATCGCTTCATCGGGGTGTCCCGAGGCCAGCAGCGCCTCCATCCACTGGCGTCGTATCGCAAGGCGATCCTCAATGGAATCGGTGGCAAGCAACGCATGAAGATGGTTGCGCGCCTGATCGGTGCGAGCCAGGGCGACGGCAGCCTCGAAGAGCGCGCGGTGGATCTCGTTTCGACGTGGCGAATCCTCGGGCTCATGGGCGTTGATCACCTGCCAGAGTTCCAGGGCGCGATCCCAGGCGAAGCGGTTTTGTGCGCTGTGGGCGACCCTGAAGGCCACCTCAACCGCTTCCCGTTGCCGGCCGGCGCGACGCAGGTAATTGAGCCGCCTGGCGTCGCTTCCCGTTTTGGATTCGCGCAACGCGTCGGCGATAAGGCCACAGAGGCGCGCGTGATGATCGCGGCCGAGTTCATTGAGCAGAACGTTGCGGGCGCGGTCGTGAATGATTGCGTAGGTCGCGTCGTGGCCTTCGCCGGCACGGGCGCGAGACTGGCGAGCGAGACGCCGGTGAAGAAGAGTTTCGATGACCGCCTCGCCGCCCTGGGCGCTCATGGCACTTGCTCCGAGCTCCCGCCCCATTGCCAGCCCGAGGGTCTGGGTGGTGAGTGGCGATGAGGCCACCGCGAGCAGCTGAAGTCCCAGGCGCTCGGGCCGGGTCAGCTGGGCGACACGACGTCGGATAAAGGCTGTGAGGAGCTCGTCGACCGCCATCGCTTCGTCGGCGTCGAGCTCTTCGGAGGCCTGGGTCGGGGCCTGCTCAAACTCGTAGATAAGTTCATCGATCAAACGCGGGTGAAGGTTGCCCCGTCGCAGAATCAACTGCTTGCTTCGCAAGGAGAGGTTGGCGGCGTTGGCCAGCACATACTCGCGAGCTTCTTCTTTGGAGAAGCCGTGGACCTCGACGCGATGCAGCGTGATAGGAGAGGTCGCGAGCTCGCCGAAAAAGGGAGGGGTGTCGTGGTCTTTGCGAGGATCGGTGAGGATGCTTGTGAGCATGAAGACGCGCATGCCACGGGGATCGTTTGTCAGATCGGCGAGGAGTGCGGCGGTGTCCAGCCCGGCAAAGTGGGTGTCTTCGAGGGCGATGAGCACCGGGCGTTGCTCGCTGAGTTCGACGAGCACGCGTCGAAGCGCGTCGATGGCCGAGCGTCGGCCAACTGCGCAGTCGGATTCGCGTCGCTCGTGCAGCGCGGGGAAGATGCGGGCGGCCTGATAGCGGGCCGTCTCCATGCGCTGGCGGGACTTCTCGGGGAGGCGAGCGATGATCGTGGCGAGTTGCTCGGCGATCTCGTCCCACCCCTGGTAGGTGCTGGTATCGCGATGAAAGCATCGTCCCCGCAGCACGATCCAGCCGAGCTGAGAGGCCCAGTGGGCCAGGGCGTCGATCAGTGCCGTTTTGCCGGTGCCCTGGGGGCCTTCGACCACGCTTAGGCCCAGACGACGCTCCTGAGCGCAGAGGCTGGCGCGGGTGGTGAGCTGGTCGAAGATCTCGCGACGTCCGTAAAGCACCTCCCGGTCTTCGACGACGGTGGCCGGGATCGTGACCGAGCGGTTCTCGCCGGTGGACAGAAGATCGAGCACGTCGTTGAGAGAGGGGCGACGCTGAGGATCGCTGGCGAGCAGGCCATGGATAAGGTTAACCCAGGCGGCCGGGCAGTGCGGAGCAACCTCCGAGAGGAAGATGCGCTCAAGGCGTGGTCGGGCGCCTTCCTCGCGCTCAACCAGGCGCTGGCAGGCGTCGAAGGGTTTGCCGGCGAGGGCCTCGAAGAGGATCACGCCCAGGGCGTAGAGGTCGGCCGCCGGGCTGAAATCGCCTCGGCGAAGCTCCGGCGCGCTGTAGCAGGCACGTAGATCGCCGGAGCCCGGGCGCTCCAGGTGGGGGTGGAGGCCGAAGTCGGTCAGGCGAACCTGGCCGGCTTCATTGATCAGGATGTTGGTCGGCTTGAGCCCGCCGTGAACTTTACGAAAGCGGTGGAGGTACTCCAGGGCCGCGACGATCTGCGGGCCAATTGCCTGGATGCGCAGGATGATCAGATCGAGCGTGCGATCGGCAGCCTCGGAGTCTTCGAGCAACGACTCGGGGATCTCCAGGGTGTTGGGGCGATCGGTGGCGAGGGCTTCGGGGACGGCGTCGGTGTCACGGGACGATGGTTCTTCGGACTCGGTGGGAAGATCGCTCTCTTCATCGAGGCTGGCAGGAAGTTCGATGGTGGGCAGATCATCTTCGTGGTGCGAAGCGGCAGGCGTCTCGGGGGAGGAGCTGGCGCTTAGGATGACCTGCTCAGCGTCGGTGATCGGACGAAGCAGGTAGGCGTCGAGCGGCATTCCGTCGACGTAGTCGCGCATCAGTCGGGTGACCTGCTCGCCACGGAAGATCTCGTGGTAGCGAGCCAGATTGCGATGATCGAGGCGAGTGAGGCTATCGAAGTGGCGCGCAAACTCGTCGGGGTCGCGGATTCTTGCAAAGGTCAGCTTCTTGAGAACGAAGCGCTCCGGACGAGGAATCTCTCCGCTGACCTCGGTGGGCTCCCCCTCGGCCAGGCGCATGCGCAAGACCTCAAACGACTCCCCGAGCTCACCGGTGCCGATGAGTCGGACCTGCTCGAGGGACTCGTCGGCGCGCGGCGCCTCCTGAAGTTCGTGGGGGGCGTCGGTGTTCATTCCACCTCACCGAAAGCTGAGCGGGTCACGTCCTGGGACCACGCCTTGGGAAAGAAGCTCTGAACCTCGCGCTCACCGGGGTCGGTGCCACGCAGGAAACCCACGCCGAGGCCATGGCCGCGGTGGCGGATGAGCACGTAGCCACGCGAGGTACATGTGCTGACCTGAGGCTCACTGAGCGCAAAGTTCTCGCGGGTCAGGTAGGCGTCGCATTGCTCGGCGGTGGTGTCGATGACGTTGACGCTGGCATAGCGGGCAAAGGTCATCGCCGCCGGTGTTGTGAGCTTGGGTACTGCCATATCGTCGCGCATAAACGAGAGGCCGACGGCGTCAGGGCGCGGCTCGGTGGGAAGTTGATGATCGCGGTGGACGACGCTGACGATGCGTTTGTTGGCGCGGATAAACACCAGCTCATCGAGAATGGCGGGGTCGATGCCAAAGCGCTCTTTGAGGATCGTCAGGTAGGGGGTGGCGTCGATGGCAGGTGTGCCCAGTGCATCGAGTGCCCTGGCGAGGGTGGGTGGGATCGCGCTCATGAGTGGCCTCCTTTTTTGAGGAGGGCCACGAAGAAGCCGCCGCTGTCGTTATGGTGGGGGTAGACACGCATGGCGTTTTCAAGCCGGGGATCGAAGGACTCTCCCTGCCACTCTAGCAGACCCGCCGCGCTATGAAAGCCCGGGATGCGGGTGGGCAGCACCTCGAAGTCGCCCAGTTCGGGGTCGTTAAGGCAGGCGTTGATGACGGCCTCGTTCTCTTCGGGGGCATAGGTGCAGGTGGCGTAGGCGATCAGGCCACCCGGACGGCAGAGATCAAGAGCGCGTTTGAGGATCGCCTGTTGGACGCGGCTCATACGGCTGAGTTCGGCGGGGCGGGCAGCGCCTACGCGCGGGTTTTTGCGGGAGGTGCCTTCGCAGGAGCAGGGGACATCGGCCAGGATGCGGTCGAAGCTGTCGAGGTCGGCCGGGAGGTTGGCCGCGTCGTGGCAGATCAGCGAGGTGTTGAAGACGCCCAGGCGGTCGAGCACTCGGCTGACGGCGCGCATACGGCGGTAGTCGCGGTCGTTGGCAATCAGTGTTCCGGTGTTTTGCATGGCTACGGCGATCTGCGCGCTCTTGTTACCCGGTGCGGCGCAGGTATCGAGGATACGCTCGCCGGGCTGAGGATCGAGCACTGTCACCGGCAGCAGTGAGACTTCCTCTTGCACGTGGTAGAGCCCGGCGGCGTATTCAAAGCGGGTGCCCGGGCTCAAGGTCGGGTCGAGGATGTAGGTGCCCGGGCGCCAACTCCGAGGCTCATACGCGATGCCGTGGGAGTTAAAGGAGGCCTCAAGTTCAGCAGGTGCGATCTTCAGATCGTTGGCCCACACGCAGAGGGGCAGGGGCCTTGCGAGTGCAGCCTCAAAGGCCTCGAAGTCCTCGATGATATCGCGGTAGCGTGAGAAGTCGGGGATGGCGTTCATAACGTCTCAAGGTAGCCGGTCTGCTCAAGGAGCGACCAGACACGGGTCAGGGGCAGGCCGATAATGGCGGTAAAGTCGTCGCCTCGCGCGGCCTCAAAGAGGCGGATGCCGCCGGCTTCGATGCGGTAGGAGCCGGCGCAGAAGAGCGGTTGGTCGGTCTCGACGTAGGCCCGAGCCCGCTGCTCGGTGAGCGGGCGCATGACCATCTCAAAGGCAACCTCCGAGGCCAGCTCCGCGCCGGAAGGGGTACGCAGCGCGATCGCCGTGATCAACCGGTGGGTCTTTCCCTGCAGGCGCATCAGCTGATCCACCGCACCCTCCACGGAGCCCGGTTTCTGGAAGATCGTCTGATCGAGGGCAATGACCTGATCGGCACCCAGGACAAAGGCATTCGGGTGATCGGCGGCCACGCGTCGTGCTTTTTGAAGCGCCAGGCGCGCGGCCATCGCAGCCGGGGCTTCGCCGGGCAGTCGCGTCTCGTCGATGTGGGCGGCACAGGCCTCAAAGGAGAGGCCCAGGCGTTCGAGAAGTTCGATCTTGTAGGTCGACTCGGTGGCCAGAATGAGCTTTTGCGGGGAGAGTTCTGCCATGGGATGTTTGACCGAAGGTGGCGTGTTCGACAAAGAGGAGAGGTGTCCGGCAGGAACGCGTCCGCCGGCGATGCCAGCTATCTCAAACAGGGAAAAGGAGGAGCGCCATGAGCGATCCACAGACGATGATCGACCGACTCAACGCCATGCACACCTTTCCGGGGCCATTTTTGTTCAAGGTCATCGGCGAGAATGAGCCGACCTTTGTCAGCCGCGTGGTGCAGGCTGCGGTCAACGCCATTGGTGGCGACGCCGATGTTGACGTCGAGACCCGTGAAAGCGGCAAGGGAAAGCACATCGCCGTGACGCTCTCGGCGCAGGTCCAGAGCCCGCAGATGGTGCTCGATGTCTATGAGCTGCTGCGAGCGGTGCAGGGCGTGCGATTTATGATGTAGGCAGGTGGGGATCAGTCCAGGAGCTCCACGGGAGCGTCGGAGCGCCGGGGGGCGGGCTCCTCGGAGGGGGCGATGGGTTCATCATCGCCCGAGGCGAAGACATCCCAGACGAAAAGCCCGCTGCTGGCCAACAGGGAGACGGCCGCGCCGATCCAGAGGCCGTTGGCGGTGCGTTGCTGGGAGATGCCGGTGTCGAGAAGTTCGCGGTTGACGCCGCCAAAGGCGTTTTGCTGCTGCTCGAGGGCGTCGTAGGTGGTGCTGGCCTGCATGCCCATGATGGTCGCCGCCGCCCCCAGGGCAATACCCACCCCGCCCAGGCCCAGGGCCGCACTCTGGCGCGGGTTCGAGAACACGCCTCCCTGCCCCATGGCCGAGGCGGGGATAAAGAGGGTGAGTGTGTCATCGGCGGGGACTTCCACGCTCTCGGAGAAGTCCGCGCCGCCTCCGCGAATCGCAAAGGTCGTGGTGCCGGCTTCCACTTCAACGGCGCGCTGCAGAGGCAGCGCGTAGCTCTGCCCGCCGACGATGAGTGTAGCACCGGAAAGATCGCTCTGGACCATCAAGCGCCCGGTCTGCACGGCAGCACGAAGGGTCATGGCGAGCTCTTCGCGCTGACGGGCTTCCAGCGTGATGCTCTGTCGGGCCTGATCGAAGTCGGGGAGGCTCGCGATGAGGGTGTAGGTGCCCGGTGCAAGGTCGAGCTCACAGGGGGCGTTGCAGCGCTCCCGGGTTTCTTCGACGAGGATGGTCGCACCTTCCGGGGAACTCGTCACGTTCAGGGTCGCCATGGAGGCCGCGATCGCCTGCTGGATCTCAATGACCGTGTCAGCGACCTCGCCGGCGTTGGGAGCACCCGGGAGCTCCGAGAGGTAGCGCTGGAAGTACGCCTCGGCGTCGGTGAGCTTTCCGGCCAGGCGGTAGGCCTGTCCGACGTTGTAGAGCAGCTCGGAGCGGCCGGAGAGTTCGTAGGACTCCAGAAAGGCCTCGGCGGCCTTCTCGTACTCGTCGTTATCGTAGAAGGCTCGCCCTTCCATAAAGCGTTCGCGAGCCTGCTCAATCGTATCCTGCGCGAAGGCCGGGGCTGGCATCATCAGCGAGAGCGAGAGCGGCAGGGCGCAGGCCACGAGCAGCCGCTTAAAGGTACGAGTGTGTGAGGACGAAGTAGCCATAGGGTTCTCAGCCATGAGGGCATTGCAAAGACGCGGGAGTTTAAAACGCGAAGGGGTCGATGATGTCGTCGCGCGCGGGTTCGGGCTCCGGCGCTTTCTCTTTCTTCTTTTTGGGCCGCGGGGGCGGATCGCGTCGGGGTTTGGGTCTGGGTTCGGGCTCGGGCTCCACTTCGACCTCTCTGCGGCGCTCTTCTTGCTGACGCTCAGGCTCAGGCTGCGGGGCCGGCTCCGGGTCATTCGCGGAGGCAACTTCCTCGTCAGCGGGCAGCTCATCACCGGCATCGTTCAGGGCGGTCAACTCCAGATTGACCTCGTTATCTTCGCGCGCTGCATAGCGAAATCCGACGTCTTCGTAGCCCTCGAGCTTCAGTTCGTAGAGGGAAGTCTCATCGGAGACGGGCAGCTCCAACGTGATCGGCGTGATGCCGAGAAGCTCGCCATCTCGAAAGACCCGAGCGCTCTCCGGGGTGGAGGCCAAGCGAAGCGTTGTGATGGTCTCGGGCGGGGGCTCCTCTTGCGGGGGCGGCACGACAGGAGGATCTTCGGCGCGCACGATGGCATCGGCCGGGATCGCGCTGCGCGGGTCAGGGGCCGGGGCTTGCGCGTCTTCGTTCATGACCACGAGCGCCAGAAGAACAACGACAACCACGCTCATGACCGCGGCGGCGATGGCCGCCGGCGGGATCTTCTTCTTTGTGCTCGCCGGTGCGGCCGGCCGCAGCGTAGCGGGGCCTGCGGCGGCGGGGAACTCCCCGGTGTCAGCGGCGCTGGTCGAGGCGCGCATCGGCTGCGAGAAGCCGGGCTGGGCCTGGTGGGCGGCCATCTGCGCGTGGAAGGCCGGCGCGCCCACGTCGACCGTATCGCGCTCATCGTCGGCGTGGGCTGCTGCGTACGGGGCGGGCGTGGCAGGCTGGCCGGTACTCAGCGCGGGGTGGGCAGGAGTGTGGGGCGCCAGGACGCCTGGTCCGCTGGCCGCTCGCGCCTCTTCGGCCCCGGGCGAGAAGTTCTCGTCGATGTAGCGGCTCAGTCGGTTGACGGTGTAGCCAGGCGCGACCTGGTGGAGTGCGCGATCGAGGTCTTGCTTGGCGGAGTAGCCGTCCTGGTAGCGCTGGTCCGGATCGCGAGCGAGCAACTTCATCACAACCTGATCGACGACCTCGGGCACCTGCGGGTTCAGGATGCGCGGAGGGGTGATCTCCTTGGACATGATGTTGTTGTAGATCTGAAACTCATTGTCGCCTTCGAAGGGGAGGCGATTGGTGAGCATTTTGTAGATGATCAGACCGGCTGCGAAGAGGTCGGCGCGGCCGTCGATGTCGCTTGTGTTGGCCTGCTCCGGGGCCATGTAGAGGAGCTTACCCTTGATGACGCCGTGCTGGGTATGGCTCTCTTTGACGGCGGCTTTGGCCACGCCGAAGTCGATGATTTTGACGTCACCGGCATAGCTTAAAAGCACGTTGTGGGGGCTGACATCGCGGTGCACGATCTTGAGCGGGTTGCCTTGTTCATCGGCCTTGGAGTGGGCGACGTGGAGTCCGGCGCAGATGCTGGAGCCGATATAGACGGCGTGGGGCACCGGCACGGTTTGGCCGCGGCGGGCCATGCCCTTGATGATATGGGCCAGGTCCACGCCGTGGATGTACTCCATGGCGATGTAGTAGGTGTCGTCGATGCACCCCAGGTCGTAGACCTGCGCGATGTTGAAGTGGTTGATGCTGACGATGATGTTGGCTTCGTCGATGAGCATGGTGATGAACTCATCGTTTTCGGCCAGGTGGGGCAAAATCTTTTTGATGGCGACGGTTTTCTCAAATCCGCCGATGCCCGGCATGGTCGCCCGGTAGATCTCGGCCATACCGCCGCGCGCCACCAGCTGGTGCAGCGTATACGGACCGAACTTTTGGGGGAACTTAGCAGCCATATGCGGACCATCCCTTTGCGCGCGGTAACAAAAGCTCGAAAGCGCCCTTCACCGGACCCGCGGGTCGGTGTGAGAAGCCTCGCAGCGTCTTACCACAGCGGGGGCGCGTGGCCAAAGGCAGCGAGGCGGCAGTCGGGAGCATCGAAACGCTTTCAGGGGGCGAGTTGAAGCTCGACGATCGGATTATCCGCCGCCCCGGCAGGCAGGTAGCGAAGTTTGGAAAGCGTAGCGTTGGGTGAGTGGACCCAGATCATCGGAGTGTCAGCATCCGAGCTGGCGGCGAAGACAACCTGTCGCGGTACCGAGCGGTTGATGCTCGTAAAGTTCACGCTCTCAAATCGGTCCAGAAGCGTCAGGGGGCCGAATGCGTTGCCGAAGGAGGAGCCGCTGAAGCTGAATTCACCCACGACCGCCGCGCCGGAATCATCCGTCCAGCTGGTGATGAAGCGAGGGCCGCTGGCGGGGTGATGCAGCCCTTGAGCACCGGCCGGGATGGTGCCGAGCAGCATGGGTTGCGGGGGAGCACCGTTGAGGTCGAGGCCGTAGGTCAGCGCGCAGTCCCGGCAGTCGGTGTCGTAGGCCGTGAAGATCACGCTGTTGCCGCTCTGCGAGGATTCCCAGATGTGGTCGATGCCGGAGAAGATCGTGGTGACGTCGACGTCGGGATTGATGCGAATCTGAGAGATACGCCAGCGAGACGTGTCACCAAAGCGTTGCTGAGTGGCGACATAGGTGTCGGGGCCGTCTGGCCCCTCTTCGACGATGTTGATGGAACGCAGCGCCGCGCCGACGTTTCGCTCAAAGAGGAAGGCGTCGTTGGTCAGGTCATAGACGCCGAAGGACTCCGTTTGTCCGGGGGCCGCGGTGAGGAAGCTCACAAAGCGGCCCGAGGGGCTCATGCGCAGACCGTGAGGATTGATGGTCGCAGGAAGCTCCACCACGACGGCGTTTTCTACGTCATTTTTGGAGGCGCGATAGAGGGTGCGCGAGCCGGAGTCGTCCTCGGTCAGGAAGATGATGTTGCGTGAGGTGGGGGTGTCGAGGGGGTGGAAAGGGTTGGAACCCTGCGAGCGCTCCAGGCTGTCGGCGGCACCGTCGCCGTCGGAGTCAATGGACCAGGTGTTTCTCAGGCCGTTGTTGGAGCTGTCGCGGGGGAATGGGTCGTAGCGGTCGAGGATGCCGTCGCTATCGACGTCGGTATCGTCGTTATCGGGGGTTCCGTCGTTGTCGGCGTCCATCGACATGTCGATGGTTTGAGGATCGGCACCGTTTTCGCCGGGGATGGTCAGTATGTCGGAGCCGTTCGAGATGTTATCGCCGTCGATATCATCATCGCAGGCGTCTCCGAGGCCGTTGCCGTCGAGGTCGAGTTGGTCGGCGTTGGCGGTGATGGGGCAGGTGTCGATGATGTCACCGGTGCCGTCTTCGTCGCCGTCGAGAGCTGCGCTGACCGGGTGACAGTTAAAGTAAAGCTCGCGGACCTCGACCTGGTCGGGCGCGTCGGCGGGGCGGCCCACCACGCCCAGCCCCAGCGCTTGAGGCAGCACGTAGACATGCGTCTGAGTTAACCCCTCAAAGAGCTCGGGAATATCGTAGTCGGCCAGACGCTGGAAACCTGGTCCGTTGATGCGGCCGGCTCGTCCGGTGTTGCGGTCGAAGAGGTAGCGTTGGCCGGCTGCGGCAGGGAAGATGATCGGATCGAAGCCGGAGAGATCTTCGGCGAGGTCTTCTTCACCGATGACCGGAACCGCAGGCCAGGTGGTCGGGATGCTGATTCGCGTCGTGCTGGAGATTCCTCCGGTCGCCGAGAAGGTGATTGCGACGATTTCGCGAAGGGCGCTGTCGTACTGGGCCAACTCGGCGTCGTCGTAGGGCGTGGGTACCAGCTGCAAGGGGGCGTTGGCGTTGAGCGCAGTGGTCCATCCTCTAACGTTGACTCGGCCTCCTCCGAGAATGTTCAGGATGGCAAGGGACTCCTCTTGCGGAGGGCGGCCCAGGCCCTTGACCACTCCCGAGGGCATCATGATGGAGTTCAGGGAGCTTAGGTTCGCCCCGAAATCGAGCTCTGCGCCGAGCGAGCCGCCGGGCATCACGGTAAGCCAGCGACCGGTTTTACGTTCCGAGAGAGGGCTGTGGCCGGGGCTGATCAGGGTGTAGCGCCCCTCGACCTGTGTGACCGAGCGGGCAACTCCGGGATAGGGCAAGTCCGAAATCTCGGTCCAGGTACTCGCGGCCCGGTCGAGTACTGCGGCCGTCGAGGCGCGAGCCGGATCGTCGCTGTTGCTGAGGAGCACCAGATCGCGGTCGTAGATCGCCAGTGGCGCGCTGAGTTGTCCTTCCGGCAGCGTGACCCGAGGGTAGATGATCAGTCCGTCGGCGGCGTCGGGGTGGCAGCTCGGCTCGTCACTGCAGGCGTCTCCCAATCCGTCGCCATTGCTGTCTCGCTGAGTGGGGTTAATGACGTCCGGGCAGTTGTCAATCGCGTCGGTGACACCGTCGTCATCGCTGTCGACCAGACAGGCGCGATCCAGTCGAACGTCATTGGTGCCTGCGGCCAGGCCGGACTGCTTCAGGTAAACACAGCTCAAATCATCGCGGCCAACATTACGGGCATCGCATGTTCCGCGATCGTCGCAGGCGGGCACACAGAGGTCTTCGGCACCGACTTCCGAGCAGAAGAAGCCTGCGGAACACGTGTCTTCAGCGAAGGTGCAGGGCGTCAGGCAGACGTTGCTTCTGCAAACTCCTTCGCCGGTGCAGTCGCTGTCTTCGGCGCAAACACTACCCGGTTCCCCCTCGTCGGGCGGAAGGTCGGCATCGCCACCGTCGGGGGTTTCGGCGTCGGTATCGACGTCGTCTCCGGCATCGGTGGCGTCGGGAAGATCGGTATCGACGAGGATGCCGGTTTCGCCGGAAGTGAAGCCATCGAAGTCCATCATACAGCCGCTGGCGCTGCTGCAGAGAAGGATGAGGGCGAGCGCGGTCAGGCCGGGAGCCTGACGGGCGCGTCGGAGCGTCGAGACGTTCTTCATGGTAGGCCGGGAGAGGGGGCCCGGGCGGTGAGCAGTGCGCTTTGATGCGCGTCCCGCGCGGGCGTTCACGGAGTCGCTTCGACGGTAACACAGCGCAAAAAAACTTTGCAACTAAGTAACCGTTTACCGGCGGCGGATCTCGAGCGCTGCGGGGCGCGCAAACTTTGAGTTGGGTTCGCGATAACAGGTAGGAAGGCTAGCGCCTGGGGCCTCCGCGCATCGGGTGAGGGGGGCGAACGGCTGGCAACACCACAAAGGAGGGTGGGAATGGGCGAAGGCTTCTGGCGTCATGTGTTTGGAGGGGGCGTTCGACGATCGGATGCTGCGGTGCAGTTATGCGATGGGATGGTGCCTGAAGAAGAGGGGAGGTTGTGGGTTGCACCGGGCAGCGCTCGCCCACCCGGGGGCGATCGGGACCTGTGGTGGTATCGCCCGCTGAGTCTTGACGAGCTCGCGTTGGTGCTGCGTTTTGTGGGCGAGGCGCATGTTCCGCCCATCGTTCGCGTGGTTATCGTAAAGCCGTCGAGTTGGGCACCATCGGCGCGAAGGTGTGCCTCGGTGTTGCGAGCTGCGTTGGAGGCGCAGCCTGACGTTCAACTCAGCGTGGTCGCCGAGGCGACACAACCTCGCTGGTACGCGGCACTTCGGCGCGAGCTGCACCGCTGCGGTGTGCGGGTGGAGGAACACAGGCAACATCCTCCCGGAGCTTCGATGGCGGTAGACGAATAACGAAGGTGCCCGTGGGTGTTCAGGCGTCGAAAGGCGGCTTCATCATGAGATGACGGTGAATCCGAGGAGAGAGGCGATGAAGGTTGAGACGATCGCGAGCGGTGTGAGTGATAACTTCTTTTACGCGGTGGTTGACCCCCGGGGGCGGGCCGGATTGATCGACCCGGTCGATGCCGAAGCGGCTGTAGCGCGGGTGCGTGAGGCCGGATGGGAGCTGGAGTGGGTGATCAACACGCACTGGCACCCGGATCACGTGGCTGGCAATGCCGGGGTGTTGGCAGCCTTTCCCGACGCTCAGGTGGTGGGCCCGGCCGGCGACCGGGAGCGCATCGATGCGCAGTTTGCCGGGGATGCGCGCGGAGCGGTGGACGTTGAAATGCGTGGTGGCGAGTCGCTGCGCGTGGGTGAGCTGAGCCTGGATGTGCTCGATACCCCCGGACACACCGAAGGGCATGTCAGCTTGAGGTATGGCAAGCATCTGTTCAGCGGGGACGTGATCTTCTCGGGTGGGGCGGGCCATTGCCGCGCGGGCGGGGATGTGGGCGTGCAGTTTTCGACCTTTGCACATGTGCTCGGAGCGTTGCCCGATGACACGATCTTCTATGCCGGCCACGACTACACGGCACGAAACTGCGAGTTCATTCTCTCGATCGAGCCGGAACATCGTGAGGCCGGGGCGGTGTTAGAGCAGGCGAAGGCGTCCGGGCCCCGTGAGCGCTTTGAAAGTACCCTGGGCCAGGAGCGCGCCTATAACCCCTTTTTGCGACTTGCTGATCCGGGCTTGCGTCAGGCGCTTTCGTCGCGCTACGGGGAGTCGTTGGAGGCTGCCCGGGCGCAGTCTCAGAGCGAAGATGAGGCGGTGTTTCGGTGTCTGAGGGCGCTTCGAGACCGCTGGTAACTACCAACGAGCAGGACCCCATGTTCGATCGACAGGTACGATGGATGATTGTGGCGGCGCTGGTGGCGCTGATCGCCGGTGTGGGCGGCTCATCGTGGTATTTCTACCGCGATCCGGGTCTGCTCGATGCCGTGGTGGCGCTGGAGGGGCAGTGGGTGGACCGCGCTGCTCCTGGCTTTGAGCTCCCCGATCGCCAGGGGCAGATGCACGCCCTTTCGCGCTACCAGGGGCAGGTGGTCTTTTTGAACTTCTGGGCGAGCTTTTGCGAGCCCTGTCGAAAAGAGATGCCCTCGATGGAGGCCCTGGTGCGCCAGTATCGGGACCAGGGCATGGTGATGGTGGCGGTGAGTCTGGATGCGGAGTGGACGGAGGTCGACGGGTTTATGCAGGAGTTTTTGCCCGGTCAGCGCAGCGCGATGACGGTGTTGCTGGACGCTGAAAACCAGGTTAGCCGCCTTTACGGCACCGAGATGATCCCGGAGACCTACATCATCGATCGCGATGGCACGGTCATCGCGCGCTTCGTTGGCGACTATGACTGGACGCGACCTGAAGCGCGGCAGCTGATTGAGGCCTTGCTATGAGCAAGGGGTGCGCGAGCTTTTTGACGTGTGGGGTGTTTCTGCTGGCCTTCGGTGCCGGGGTGAGTGCGGAGGAGCCCGCGCGCCTGACCGAAGAGCATCAGTTCGACGCGATCTGCGCGTACAGCTCGCCGCAGATGTCCGCGATGGCCGAGGGCAGCGGTGAGGCAGGGCGCTCGCCAGATGCGATGTCCTCCGGGCATGTTTCGGTTGAGCCTGGCGAGCTCGGGAGCGCGGGCGCGGAGCGGCGCTGTCCGGATGAGGCGCATACACGTTACTATGAGGCGCGGCGCGATGTGGTTCATCGCCTTTACGAACTCGATATCTACGGGGTGGATGAGTCCTCGCTGGGCTACGATCGGGTCAGCGGCTTGCTCAGTGTGAGTGGGTTTCGTTACCACCCGGTGGTGGGCGCCGGCGACACGCTGCGTTTTCGCAATGAGTGTGTGCTCTATTTTGAGGTGGGCGAAGATCAGGTCGAAGACGTGATGACCCGCGCGGCGATGGGGGAGGTGTTCCTGCGCGTGGAGGTGTTGCTGGCTGCTCATGATGACTATGAGCAGACCTTCTGCGGCGAAGGCGAGGACGGGCAGCGCGTTGTGACGAGCGATCTTCTGCGCGCTGCGCTGGTGGACGCCAGTGAGGGTGTGCTGGCGACTTACCGTACCGAGTTCGGACACCAGTGGTATCTGCAGCAGAGTGCGCTGGCCGGCGCGGGGAAGGAGCCTGCGGAGCGAGCCGCACCGCAGGTCGAAGTTAGCGACCTGATGTGGTGGTCTGGCGAGACTCCCCTGGATGACGCGACGCTCAAGCAAGAGGAGGCGACCTGGCGGGGCCGCGTGGAGCGCGCGGTGTACCCCTGTTATGTGCGCGCGCTGGCGGAGAATCGCTCGCTGCAGGGGGCGGTGGTGTTAAGAATGTCGCTCCCGGGTAGCGACGAGGGAGCCCGTGTGCTGCTCGATACGTTGCAGCGACCCACACTTCAGAGGTGCATTCGCGACCGTATCTCGGAGTTGGCTGCCCGTGACGATCTCCCTGCTCAGGCCGACGCCCTCAAGGTGACGGTGCTGATGCGGCGACGCTGATTGCACCTCAGAAACCGGGCGGGACGGTTGGAAGTGACCGTGACGCCGTCGTTGTGGTAAAGCCCTCTGCGGTAGTTTGCTCAATGACGGTGGTTGGTAAGGGGCGCTCGCCGGGGCTCTCCGCGACATGAAAGAGCGCGATGTTAAAGCGCGGTGTTGAAAGAGTGGGGGAGAAAGTCATCGGCGCGATCGAAGAGATCGGTCAGCTGACGACGATGCTCATCTCGGCGCTGGTGTGGATGTTTCGTCCCCCGTTTCGGGTGCGAGTCGTCTTCCAGAGCTTTGAGTCGGTAGGGGTGGGGAGTCTCTTTATCGTGCTGCTCACCGGGCTCTTTGCGGGACTTGTGCTGGCGTACCAGTCGGATATGGCGTTTCGGATGTTTAACGCTGAAACGCTGGTCGGAGCGACGGTTGCGATCAGCCTTCTTCGCGAGCTCGGCCCTGTGTTTACAGGGCTGATGGTCGCCGGACGAACCGGCAGTGCGATGACCACGGAGCTCGGGACGATGCGGGTCACCGAGCAAATCGATGCGATGGCGGTGATGGCGGTCAATCCCATTCAGTACCTGGTGATGCCGCGCATTCTGGCAACCACGTTGATGGTGCCGGTGCTGAACATGCTTTTTAACTTTGTGGGGATTGGCGCCGCCTACCTGTTGTCGGTGGAGGTGATGAACTCCGACCCGGGGATCTTCCTTCATCACATCACGCGTTTTATCACCGCGCAGGATTTTCTGTTCAGCACGATCAAGGCGGCGAGCTTCGGGCTGATTATCGGGCTGGTGGGGTGTTACAAGGGGTTCTATGCCTCGGGCGGGGCCAAAGGCGTGGGTGAGGCGACCACCTCCTCGGTGGTGACCAGCAGCATTTCTATTTTGCTGGTAGACTACGCTCTGACCGTGTCGATGTGGTCCCTTTGAAGTCGGTCGTAGAGATGTCTCTGAGTGAGGCGGTAGCGCGATGAAGTTAGCTGATGTCATGACACCGTTTAAGGTGGGGTTGCTGGTGATCGCCGGGGTGGCCGCGACCATCGTGATGGTGACGTTGCTCAGCGGCGATATGGACATGGATGCCGAGGCGTCCAAGCGCTACTACGCCCATTTTGAAGATGTGACCGGCCTGGCAGTGCGGTCGCGCATTCAGATGGCGGGCATACCGGTGGGCACGATCGACTCGATTCGTCTCGATGGCAGCCGCGCCCGGGTGGAGGTTTCGGTTCGGGGTGATGTCGTGCTCTATGAGGGGCAACTCAACCCCAATGGGCTCGATACCAACGGGGCCGCGCTGGCCAAGCGACAGGCCAGTCTCATTGGCGATTATTATCTGGAGCTGACCCCCGGGACCGAGGGTCGTGTCCTGGAGAACGGCGATCCGATTCGCAACATTATCAAGGATGTGGGTCCGGATGAGCTCTTTGAACGTCTCAACGACATTACCAAAGATATTCAGGCGGTCACCAACTCGCTCGCCACGGTATTCGGCAATGAGGACGCTCAGCGCAGCATCCAGCAGATGCTCGACGATATGCAGAATGTGTTGGCGACGCTCAATCAGTTCGTGGTGACCAACAGCGTGAAGCTCGATCAGCTGGTCACCGATGCGTCGAATATCGGGCGTGATATCAGTTTCTTGACGGCGCGGGGCTCGGAGTCGATCGATACGATCTTGCGGGATACCGAGGCGATTGTGCAGGAGGTGCGCTACATCATCGGGCAGTCCACCACCGATGTGCAGGCGGGCCTGGGGACCATGCAGGGCACGCTGGCCAGACTGCAGCGCACGCTCGACTCGCTCAACTACAGTCTGCAGAACGTTCAGGACATCACCGAGAAGATCAATGAGGGTGAGGGTACGGTGGGTGAACTCATCAACAACCCGACCATTGCCTACCGCACCGAGCAGATTCTTGAAGACGCCGGCGACTTCCTGGGCAGGGTGACGCGGCTGCGCACGATTGTGGAGCTTCGCAGCGAATACCACCTGCAGAATCAGCAGCTCAAAAACGTCTTCGGGCTGCGGCTCGAGCCCAACGAAGACAAGTATTATATGTTTGAGTTTGTCGACGACTTCCGCGGCTCGACCTCGGTGGTGACCGAGCGAGTCAATACCACGGACCCCTCGGTGGATGACGCGCTCTATCAGGAGACGCGCACCACAACGACCGATGAGTTCAAGTTCAGTCTGGTGTTGGGGCGCTCGTTTCAGGCCTCGGACTGGCTGCGCCTCGGGGGGCGTTTTGGGATCATCGAGAGCACCGGCGGAATCGGTGCGACTGTGGGACTGTTCCCCGACAGGCGGCTGGAGGTTCAGACCGACCTCTTTGATTTCAGCGCCGCCGAGAATCCTCGCCTTCGCGCCTACGGCACGTATCGCTTCTTGGAGTTTGCGTATATCTCCGGGGGCATCGACGACGTGATTAACCCCGATCGGAGGGACTACTTCATCGGGGCGGGGATTCGCTTTGATGATGAAGACTTGAAAGCGTTGTTGACGACCACCGGTGTGCCCACGCCTTAAGGTGCCCCGAGTCCGGGGCGATGGTGGGGCTGCTACGATGCATTCAGCAAGCGGTGCTCGTCGTGACATGCCTCCATCGAGAGCACCGGGTGCGTAGGGTGCGTCCTGGCGAGGCGACGCGTGGGAGAAGGGTGTGCGACGAAGGCTGGCACAGCGGTGGCGATGGCGCGTGATGGGGACTACGGCAGCGGTGGTGTTGGTAGTGCCGGCGCTGCTCTGGTCCCAGGAGTCGCGACGTGGCGATCGCTTGCTGCATCGCCACCTGGACGCAGCGCGTTTTGAGGCTGTGGACACCGATACGCCGGGGGGAGGCTCGAGTTCTGGCGAGCAGGGGAGCGCGGCGCCCAGCACCTGGAGCGGGGAGGGGCAGCCCGGCTTGAGCGTGGAGGCCGGTGACCGGGAGTGGTTCTGGACGGCGGACGGGCCTGTGGCGCAGTCGCCCCTGGAGCCTCCTCACGGCGGGCTCGACCCGGCCACCGGCAATGCCACCCTCGATACCCATACCGATCGCGTTCGAGCGCTTGATTATCAGGCGAGTTTTGAGCCCAGCGTGGTGCCCTGGAAGCGGGGTGTGGCGCATGATGGGGTGGTTCGTCAGGTCGATGGTACGTACAGCACACGTCGGCGCTCGTCGTCGTTAACGTCGGTGCCGGTGGGCGGTGGCGCCGCCCGGGGTGGGGAGGATCGGTTCTGGGGGAGCTTTCTGGTGCGAATGGAGGCCGGTCGAGCCCACCCCATTCCCAGCGTGTCACCCGAGCAGCGCGTGGTGCAGGTGGTCGCGGAACCCCTGGTGGACGTCGAGGTGCTGCGCGATGGGTCCGACAACTTCTTCTTGCGCGGTGATGTTGACGGTGTTGTGCGGGTGAATCTCGAACTTGCAGTTAGCCGCTTTTACTTCGATGGGGCGCTCGATGAACGCGTAGGCTGGGAGCAGTTCGCGACGCCGGAGCGCGTGTTAGCTGACGCGGATGCCCGCGCGGTGGCTGCGCGTGTGCTGGGGGCGCGTGGTATCGATCGAGGACTTTCGCCGGTGGAGGCGCTTCGTGCCCTGGTCGGATATTATCGTGACTTTGAGGCGCGCCCCTTCCCGCAGGACGAGGCGGGGGGCGACCGCTACGAGGCCATCTCCGCGTTGCAGGTAGGCGTTTGTCGCCACCGGGCGTTGGCGTTTCTGGTGAGCGCAGGGTCCCTGGGGCTGGAGAGCCGCTATGTGTACAACGAGGCTCATGCCTTCGTGGAAGTGCGTTGGCCGGCGCAGGGCTGGCGGCGCATCGATCTGGGAGGTGCGGCCGATGGGTTTAACTATCAAAACATGGGCTCGAACTCCGTGCATCGAGGTGGCGAACGCGACGGGTTTCCGCAGCCGCAGCGCTACCTCGACGAGATCATCGCGTTCGAGAGCGGTGAGAGCGCCGGTGGGCTCTCGAGTGACGCAGCCGGTGAGACCGTCTCTGAGGCAGAACGTGAGAGCAGCGGTGACCCTACACGCGACGCTGCGTCGATGGCGGCACAGCGGGTAAGCCCGCCGGGGGACGAGTCCCGAGAGCTTGAGCTGGCCGTCCGGCCGCCACAGGTCGAGATCCTCGACGCCAGCGGGGCGGTGATGCGCGGAGCGGCGATGCGTGTGCGCGGTCGTGTGGTGCGGGGAGGAGCACGTCGGGTGGAGGTGTTGCTGGTGCCGGCCGGGGCCGCCGGTTTTGAGCGTGGTGTGTCGCTGGGAGAGGCTGACGTGCAGACCTCGGGGGACTTCGTCGGGGAATGGACCGTGCCACGGCAGGTGAGCCTGGGGAGGTGGGTTCTCAAGGCTCGTCCCGTCGGCGAGTAGGTCGATCAGCCTCTCGGGCTGGTGGCGCGGTGTTGCGGGTTGATTCGAAGCACTCGCGTGTTAGACTTCACGCACTGGAAAAAGCTCAAGAGGACGTCCACACGTTGTGAGGGGGACTTCTCTGGCAAGTCGTTTGTGACTGAGCGAGGAAGTTTCGTCGTAGGCTCGGCCGCGTGGTGAAAACGCGATGGACCGGTGCAGCACTGCGGGTGCTGGCCAGCCTTACGAGGGCGTGCGATGCGACTGGATGATCTTAATGGACGGGTGATCGCGGGGCGTTTTGAACTTAAAGACATGATCGGCAAGGGGGGCTACGGTGCGGTGTTTGAAGCACGGCAGCTCTCGGTGGACCGGCGTTGTGCGGTGAAGGTGCTTTTGCCGGGGCGCGCTGACGATCATCGTGTCGAGGAGCGTTTTCGGGCTGAGGCGCGCGCCACAAGTCGGCTGACCCATCCGCATACGCTGGTGCTCTACGACTTCGGGGTCGATGAGGAGACGGGGTTTCTCTTTTTGGTCACGGAGTTTCTCGACGGTCAGACCCTCGATGAGCTTCTGGAGTTGGAGCAGTCCATCGCGCCACAGCGGGCCGTGGCGATTCTCACGCAGGTCGCGCAAAGTCTGGAGGATGCGCACCTCCAGGGTCTGGTGCATCGCGATGTGAAGCCCAAGAACATCATGCTCGTAGAGCGGGCTGGCCAAAGGGACTTTGTCAAAGTCATCGACTTCGGAATCGCAAAGGCGTTGACCGGGGCGGGCGAGGATGAGGGGCTCACGCAGACGGGCACGCTGGTGGGCACGCCGCAGTATATGGCCCCGGAGCAACTGCTGGGCGGTGAGGTCGACGCGCGATCCGATCAGTATGCGCTGGCGGTGGTGGCCTATCGGATGTTGACCGGACGCAACCCCTTCTCGGCGGCCACACCGATGGAGACAGCGCTGCGCCATATCAATGAGCGGGCCTTGCCGCTGCGCACCTATTGCCCGGAGCTTCGGGTGAGTCAGGCGTTTGAAGACGCGATTTTGCGCGCTCTGGAGAAGGCTCCGAAGCATCGCTACTCCTCAACGGTGGCAATGGTCGAGGCACTCCGAGAGGCCCTGGGAGACACTTCCGACGCCGCGTTTCAAGACGCCTCCGAGAGCGGGCAACGCACCACCGAGGAGTGGCCACAACTGAACTCCCAGGTTGCCGCAGCCCATACCCGGGTGCTCGACGCGGTGGATACCGGCCAGGAGCACACGGCGGCCACACACCGGCGCGTGGCCTCCGCCTCGGCCGAGGATGGCGAGGTGGTCGGCTCGGGCGAACGCGCCACAGGAGAAACGGGTGTGTCCGCCGGAGCTCCGGCCGACGCACTTGCCGGGGAGAGCGGTGGGGCCGGGGATGGCTCGTCGGCCCCCGGTGGCGCAACCACCTCGGAGGTGGCGGCTTCGATGGTTATCGAAGAGGTCACAGGCGATGGCGGTGAGATTTCGCTTGAGGAGTGCTCCGGCCCTCGCGTTATTCAGGCGCCGGGAGCCCGAGAAGATACCGCTGTGCTGGCTCTTGCTGAAAGCGGTGTGACGCCTGCCGCACATACGGAAAGGCGTCCTTTGATGCTACGTCGGCGCTTTCGGCCGGCGATCGCCGCGGTGCTGGCCGCTACCGCACTGCTCGCGACCATCGTTGTGATGACAGGCTTTCTGGGCAAAAACGGCGGCGCTTCTCAGGCTGCCCCGGTGGTCCATTCCCCGGATGAAGCGCGGGGCAGCACCCGGATGGCGAGCGAGGCGAAGCACGACGCGCTTCAAGCAACACGCTCCGAACTTCAGGCCGCCTACCTGAAGGCGACGGGTACTGCAGCCGAAGAGGGCGCGAGATCGGGGGCGTCGACCGGGGGAGCCACCGCCGTGCAGGTCGCGTCCTCGGTGGCGGAAGCTGTTGAACGTGCCACGCCCCGCACGGGCACCGTGCAGGTCACGTTGATTCCCTGGGGCACGCTCTACGTCGGACGACGCGCGCGCGGCGAAGCGACCCGCCAACGCCTGGAGCTTCCTGCCGGGCGCCACGAACTTTCCCTGCGCCAACACGGGGAGGTGCGGGCGCGCCAGACAGTTGACGTGGTGGCGGGGGCTCATAGAATGGTGGTCTTGGAGGCTCCATTTTAACCCGGAGCCCCACGTGATGCGGTCCTTAACGGTGCGGGAGTAGGCGATGGTCGAAGTGCAGCACGAGCAAAGCGGGCTTGAGTTTGGCCCCTCTCCAGTTCCTCTCGCTCAGCATCGTGCAGATGTCGAAGCGCTGATTTCGCAGGGAAGCGTCGAGAAAGCACGCCTTCGCCTCGAAGAGGTCGCGCGCCAGGCCGATGCCACGCGAGATGCGGTCGAAAACCTGTGGCTTTACAGCTGGTTGGGGCAGGTTTATGTCGCGGTCAACGATGGCGATCGCGCCTGTGATGCCTTCGCCAGGGCCTACGCCATCGATCCGCGCGAGCAGGAGGTCGCCTCGACCTACTCCGAGTTGCTGGAAGCCAGGGGGCAGCATCGGGAGGCCCTGCAGGTCGCCCAGGTGGTGTTGCTCAATCATAAGCAGGGGCTGGAGGCCGGCGAGGTTGCCGCGCTCTACGATCGGATCGGTGCGCTGCGCGAGGCGCTTGGTGATCATAAAGAGGCCCGCGCCGCCTTTGAGATGGCGCTGGTGGAGTCCCCCGAAGACAAGCAGGCCCTCACCGGGCTTCTCCGCGCTGTTGGCGAGCTCGGTGACCCGGCTGATGTGGTCGAGGCTCGCCTGAAATTGATTCAGGGGCTTGATGATGACCGCGCCCGCTCCATGGCGCTGGTTGCGCTGGGCGATGACTGGGTTAAGACCTTCAACGATCCGGAGCGCGCGCTCGATACGTTTGAAGAGGCGGTGGCCCAATGGCCTCAGAACCGTCACGCCGTCGAGCGCATCGCGGAGGTTGCCCGTGAGCTGGGCGACTTTCGGCGAGTCTGTCGTGCCTATTTCACGCTGAGCGTCATCGCTGAGAGTTTCCCGGAGAAGGCCGAGTACCTGATCCGCTCAAGCGATGTGGCTCGCACCGAACTCTGGGAGTCCGAAAAGGCTCTGGCCGGCTACCGCAAAGCGTTGGAGTACGACTCCACGCGCCTCGATGCCTTCAAATCGGTGACCTCGATTCTGGTCGATGCACTGGACTGGGAGGAGCTTGAGGCGGCCTACGTCCAGGTGATCGCTGCGAACACGGAACGCCAGGATGTCGATCCGAACCTCCTCGGTGTGCTCTGGCAGAAGCTCGGAGACCTCTACCGTGACCACCTCGATCGGGCCGGTGACGCGATCTTTGCCTTTAATCAGGCCCTGGCCTACCTGCCGGACCATGCCGGACTCCGCGGGCAGCTGGTGGCGCTGACCGAGGAACACCCGGAGCACTACGAGACGGCGGTGGCGCATCTGCGTGCGATGGGGCAGACCCCGGGCGTGCAGCCCGGTCAATGGCTCGATCGGCTGGGTAAGGTCTTTCTGCGTCAGAAAGAGGTCGATAAGGCCTACTGTGTCTACCGCGCGCTGCGGGCCAGCGGTGTGCGCCTTGATGCCAAAGCGCTGGGGTTTGTGGAGCGTTTCGACTCCAAAATCCTCAAGCCGATTCGTGGTCAGATCAATCCGGCGATGATGCGACGGTACGTCTTTGCCCCGGGGCTGGAGTCGGAGCTCAACGAGTGTTTTCGACTTCTGAAGGGTCCACTCCAGGAGTGGACCGGGGAAGCGCGAAGCACCTACGGGCTCAAACGCCGCGACCGTGTCAAAATCAGTGATAACGTCGCCTTTAACAACTTTTACAAAAACGTCGGGGCGGCGCTCGGCTATGTGGAATTGCCCGACCTCTGGCGAAAAGACGATCAGATCGGGCTGGTCAATGGTGCGATGATTCCGGAGGGGCTTATTGTGGGCGGTGACCTCCTGGCATCGGCGCGTGAGAAGCACATCGCGTTTGTGGTCGCCAAGCAGCTTTTTCTCTTCCTGGACCCTTTCTATCTGGCGGCGATTCGCCCGCAGTCTGACCTGGAAGCCTTCCTTTACCGCGCGGTTGCGCTGGTTCGGCCGGAGGTCGACTACGCAGCGAGCTTCCAGAATGAAGACGCCTTTAAGGTGATGAAGCGCGCGTTCCGCGGGGAGGAGATGGGCAAACTCAAACGCGTTATTGAGGAGATGTTGCAGGGACGCGATGAGATTGCGTTGGGCCCCTGGGTGGAGGCGATTGAGGACACCGCAAACCGCATTGGGCTGATTTTTTGCGATGATCTTTCGGTTGCAGAGGCATGTTTGAGAGAAGAGCCGCGTTGCATCAGTCAGCGCTCACTGGAAAGTCGAATGCGGTCTCTTATTGACTATTCAGTGAGTGAGCAATATCTGTCCCTGCGGCCTCAGTTGGGAATTCAGGTAGCGTAAGTGCCTTGGACGTCCAAAGAGCAGCCGTACCAGCGCCGCCTCGGAGAGGCCAGGGCGGAGAGCTGACTTCGCTTTTGGACAATCCCGGCACAGATCCCATGACCAACATTCGAAACATCGCCATCGTCGCGCACGTCGACCACGGCAAGACCACTCTCATCGACGAGCTTCTCAAGCAGAGCAATACCATCGCGGGCCACAGGGAGCTGGCCGTACGTGCGATGGACTCCAACGATCTGGAGAAAGAGCGTGGCATTACCATCGTGGCCAAGTGCACGGCCATTGACTGGGAAGGCTACCGCATCAACATCATTGACACCCCGGGCCACGCTGACTTCGGTGGTGAAGTTGAGCGTGTGCTCAAACTTGTCGACTCGGTGCTCCTGCTTGTCGACGCGTTTGAGGGCCCGATGCCGCAGACGAAGTTCGTGCTGCGCAAGTCGCTGGAGCTCGGGCTTAAACCGGTGGTGGTCATCAACAAGATCGACCGCCCCAACGGCCGCCCCGACGCCGTGCTCAACATGGTCTTCGATCTCTTCGGGGATCTGGAGGCCAACGACGAGCAGCTCGACTTCCCGGTGGTCTACGCCTCCGGCCTGGGTGGATTTGCCAAAAAAGAACTCGAGGACGAGTCCACCGACATGCGCCCGCTGCTCGAAGCGATCGTCGAGTATGTGGACCCGCCCAAGGATGATCCCGAAGGCCCGCTGCAGATGCAGGTCGCCACGCTGAAGTACGACGAGTACCTCGGGCGTGTGGCGATCGGTCGCGTCTTCAGCGGCAAGATGCGCATCGGTGATCGTGTGGTGCGTTGCCAGATCAACGGTGAGCAGGTTGGCGCTCGCATCACCAAGCTCTTTGGTTTCAAGGGGCTGGACCGCGTCGATCGCGAAGAAGTCAGTGCTGGCGACATCGTGGCGGTGGCCGGTCTGGAGGGCATTCTGCCCGGTGAGACCATCTGCTCGCCGGACGCGGTCAACCCGCTGCCTATGATCGCCATTGATGAGCCCACCGTCTCGATGGTGCTCATGATCAACAACTCGCCCTTTGCAGGTACGGAGGGCAAGTACCTGACCAGTCGCCAGATTCGCGAGCGTCTGGACCGTGAGCTTGAGCAGAACGTGGCGCTCAAGGTGGAGCCAACCGAGAACAACGATGCGTTTATCGTCTCGGGTCGTGGTGAGCTTCACCTCTCGATTCTCATCGAGCAGATGCGACGCGAGGGGTTCGAGATGCAGGTTTCGCAGCCGCGCGTCATCTATCGCGAAGACGAGAACGGTAAAAAGCTCGAGCCGATCGAAGAGGTCATCGTCGAAACCGAGCAGGATTACGCCGGGACGGTCATTCAGAAGCTCAGTGAGCGTAAGGGCGAGCTTGTGCGTCTGGATGTCAACAGCGACAACACCCAGCGCCTGGAGTTCAGGGTGCCGTCGCGCGGGCTCTTCGGGTACCGCTCGGAGTTCCTGACCGATACCCGTGGCACGGGCATCATGTACACCAACTTCGCCGGTTACGAGCCCTTCCGCGGTGAGCTCTTGAGCTCGCGTAACGGTGTGCTGATCGCGCTGGAGCGGGGTGATACCACTGCGTACGCGCTCTTCAACCTGCAGGATCGCGGCACGCTCTTCGTGGGTGCCGGTGAGGCGGTTTATGACGGTCAGATCATCGGTCTGCACAGCCGTGATAATGACCTGGTTGTGAACCCCAACAAAAAGAAGCAGCTCTCCAACATGCGCTCCTCGGGAAGCGATGATGCGCTGATTCTCTCTCCGCCGGTCTCGATGACGCTGGAGAAGGCCATCGAGTTTATCGAGGCCGATGAGTACGTGGAGATCACGCCGACCTCCATTCGTCTGCGTAAGGCCGAGCTCAACCACAGCCTGCGCAAACGTAAGTAAGCTCGTCAAAGCTACATAAAAAAGCCCCCGGAGTAGGCGCTCCGGGGGCTTTTTTTGTGGGGTGCTCGGGGCCATTGGACCCGAGCCTGGGGCTTTGGGGTTAAGCCGACTGATGACCGACGCGTTTAAGCGTCACCATCTTCGAGGAGAACATCTGAAGCCAGATGGCATCCTCGGTAGTGACAACCGCCTGGTAGCGCCAGGGGGCACCGCGCTCGGCACCGACGCGGGAAGGGCGTCGTTCAACGATGCGCATATGCAGATCGGTGCGTTGCTGACAGCTCTCGACGATGATGCCCACGCGCACAACTTCGCCATCACGAAGTCCGAACGCTCCCAGGAAGGCAAGCGTGTCGCCGTGGCGGGAGTGCTCGTTGTAGCGTTTCAGCTGCTCGAAGTAGTCGTCGGGCGTTTTGAATGTGCAGAGAATCTGTCGCATTGTTGCTCCTGTTGCCGTCCGTGGCTTCGGGAAGCGTGTCCGGCCAGGGTGGCAGCCCGGGCCGGGCATTGAGGGGGATCGTCGGTTGCCCGACGTTCTGGTTGTAATGCGGATTGCGACGATGCCCAAAAATTTCACTTGCAAAAGATTGCAACGCCAGGGGGGCCGATGGAGCTCAGCGTGGAGATGTGGCCGCTGGTGGTTCTGGCCGGACTCGACCCCAGAGGTGGAGGCGTCAGGGAGGGGACGCACGCAAAGAAGGCTTCGCCACGGCGCGTGCGCTGCTGTTGGTTGCCGTCGGCATCTGGGGAGGGTTTTTACAGGCCGGAGTCGGCGTGCTGCTCTTGATGGCGATGGTGATGGTGCTCGGCAAAGACGTTGCGCGTGCCAACGCGCTTAAACGTGTGGCGGTGAGCGTGTTTACACTGGCCTCGTTGCCGATCTTTATCACCCGGGGCCAGGTCAACTGGCCGGCCGGGTTGGTGGTCGCGCCGGGGGCAGGGCACCGGAGGGTGGCCTGGCGCGCGGATGATGGTCCGCTGGCCTCATGCCGGCCAATGGGTTCGGTGGGTACTGCTCGCGGTCGTGAGCATCTCGGCGTTTGAGATGGTGATCGGCGGCGCCCGCGCCGGGCGGTGGATCAGCGGGGGCTTCTAAGCCGGATTTCGCCTTATTGGAACTGCTCAAAGAGAAAGCTCTCGCCAGAATCCTCTTCCTGGCGGGGCGCATAGTCCGTAGGAGCGGTGCCGACCAGGAAGACTTCCTCAAAACCTTCGGCCTCGGAGCGAGCGAGTTTCCCGGAGATGGGATCGATCAGCGCCGTGGTGATGCCGGTGACCGGGGGCTCGAAGGTCTGGGGTCCGTCGTGACCTTCGAGTGCGTCGATGAGGAAGTCGCGGAAGATCGGACCAGCGACCGTGCCGCCGTACTGACGCGGCCCCAGCGAGCGGTTGTCACCAAAGCCAACCCAGGCCCCGACGACCAGGTCAGGGGTGTAGCCAACCAGCCAGGCATCGCGGCTGTCGTTGGTCGTGCCGGTCTTTGCGGCCACCGGGTGCCCGACGGCCTTGAGTAGGCCTGCGGTGCCGCCGCGCTGGTTGCCTTTGCTATCGACATAGCCCTCGACTGCGCTCTGGAGCATGGAGGTCGTCAGGTAGGCGACCTCCGGAGCGAGCACGGGCTCAGCGTGGGTCTGGAAAAGATCGCGATCGCCGCCGGCCGACTCCACCCGGCGCAGGTAGCGAGGCTCTGCAAGCTGGCCGCCCGCGGCGAAGGTGGCGTAAGCATTGGTGATCTCAATGGGCGGCATCTCACTCGAGCCCATCACCATGGTGTAGTTGTCGACGATTGGACTTTCGATCCCGATGCGTTTGGCGAAGTCGATTGCTTTGGGGAGCGTGAGGTCGTCGAGCACTCGCACAGAGACGACGTTGCGGCTGGCTGCGAGGCCTTCACGCGCGCTGATCGGGCCGCGCCACTTGCCGTCGGAGTTGCGCGGCGACCAGCTCTCGCCGCCGGGCAGCTGATAGACGGTGGGGCTGTCGAGGTAGATGGTGGCCGGGGTGATGACTTTGGCTTCGAGTGCTGCGGCATAGACCAGAGGCTTATACGAGGACCCGGTCTGGCGGCGCGCCTGCAACGCGTGATTGTACTTGTTGGTGTTGAAGTCGTAGCCCCCCACCAGCGCACGAACCTCGCGTGTGACCGGATCGATAGCGACGAGCGCGACCTCGGCGCTGGTTTCAAAACGCACCAGGACCGGGTCGGTGTTGTCCGGACCCACCTCGGCCAGAGGTTGCACGCGTAGAACATCGCCGCGGGCAAAGACCTCGTCGATGGTTTTGGCATCGGGGCCTTCCCCGAGGATGCGCGTGCGCGGATCGAGTGCGAGCGTTGCCTTGACCTGGCCGATTTGCAGGTCGACGCGCTCTTCGTCGGTGTCGACGCCTGTCACCACGCCTTCGTACACCTGAGAGGGGCGCAGCGTGCCGCCGTGTTCTTCATGGTTTTGGGCGACGTGCTTGGCGATGTCGTTTTCTTTCAGGCGGCGTTTGGGTTTGAAGTAGCCACGGCGCTGGTCGTAGGTGCGCAATCCCTGGCGTGCGGCGCGCTCAGCGGCCATCTGCATGTCGAGATCGACGGTGGTGTGGATGCGCAGGCCTCCGGCGTAGACCTTCTCTTCACCGTAGCGCTCAATGAGGTCGCGACGGATGTGTTCAACAAAGTACGGGGCGCTACCCAGGTGGGGTTTGGATTGCGAGCGGGGTATGATCTCGATCTCGGTAGCGTCGGCTTCGCGGTAGACGCCCTCCTCAATGAAGCCCTTCTCCCAGAGTTGGCGAAGCACGTAGGATCGCCGGGCCATCGCCCCCTCCATGTTGCGGAAGGGGGTGTTGGCCTCCGGGCCCGAGGTGAGTCCGGCGATAAGAGCGGCCTCCTGGACGTTGAGCTCGCTGACACTCTTGCCGAAGTAATGCTGAGCGGCTTCTTCGACACCGTGGGTGCCGTGCCCCAGGTAGATGGTGTTGAGGTAGAGGTAGAGGATGTCCTCTTTGGTGAGGTTCTTTTCGAGCTCGCGCGCGAGGATCATCTCTTTGATCTTACGCTCGTAGGCGCGCTCCGGTGTGAGCATGAGGTTTTTGATGGTCTGCTGCGTGATCGTCGAGGTGCCGCGCATGCCCTGATCGTAGCGAAGCGCGTAATACACCGCGCGCACCAGGCCGATGTAATCGACGCCGGAGTGTGTCATGAACTCGGCGTCTTCGGCGGCCATAAACGCGTTCTGAACCACCGGGGGAATGCGGTCGAGGGCAACGAGTGTGCGACGTTCGCCGGGTTTATGAAACTCGGCGATAAGCTCACCCTCTGCAGCAAAGACCTGCGAAACCTGGGGAGGGTTGTAGTCTTCTCGCTTGAGGATCTCGGGAAGATCACGCCCGAAGTAGTAGAAGATGCCGGCAAGTCCGGCGACGCCGGCGAGCCCGGCCAGGATGATGAGGATGATCATCCATTTAAAGAGAGACGCCAGGCGGCTGCCGCCGGAACGACGGGATTTTGAGCGTTTGGAAGAGCGTCGGGATCGGGCCATAACTTCGTCCTGGGGGCCGAGGGGGCACCGGGAAAACCCGGTGCGCGACCTGTCGCATTCCCTGCTCCGGGCGTGGGGTGTCCCGCCCAAAGATGGCCGGGTCAGGTGCCGGGGATCAGGGCGGCGAGGGGGAGTCCTCGGGCAGATTAGATGGCGGGGGTAGGGTGTCAAGGGTGGGGGGCGATGTGCATCCCCGATCGCTGGCCTGGATCTCCAGGATGGCCAGATCCGAAGCGTTCGTCGTCAGGTGCAACTCCGAGATGGGGGTCGGGCTAAACAGCTCGTAGCGCCATCGACCCTGCCCCAGGGGCGAGGCGGTGGCGGGCTGTGTGGCTGGAGTGGTTGCCATGCTCAGGGTTGGCAGCACCTCTGTGGGAGAGGTGACAAGGACGGAGGCGTGGCAGATGCGTTGCGAGGGAGCGAAGCGGGTTCGCAGATGGCCGCCGGCCAGATGCAGGGGATGCTCGCGACGAAAGGCGTTCTGGAAGTGGTAGGTCTGCCCCTGGTGCGAGAGAAAGAGTCCTGTATGTGGGGTCGAAGCGCGGAGGCCCGGGTTGAGCGTGTCGATGAGCGGTGGCGAGAAGAAGGGCTCAATGGCACCCGGGGTGCAGTGCGAAGAGGGGGGCCTGGGGGTGCCGAGTTGGTCCAGCGTGGTGGGGGAAGAGCGCAGCAGGGCGCAGTGTTCCGGAGCGAGCGTGGTGGCGCTAAGGGGGGCGACGTCGGCCGGGAGAACCGTGTCGGCCAGCCCCTGCCGATATCCGATGCGTGCCGTGTCGGGATCCACAGTGACGTTGAAGCGTTCGCTTGAATGAGTTGAGTTTTCATAATTAATATTATCGACGCTTTTTCGGAAGAAGAGACTTCCCTCGATGCGCAGACTCGCTTCGGAAGTGGCATGCGTGTCAGGCGCGCGATCAGCGAGGTTGGCGTAGAAGGTCGCCCAGGCGATCGTCACATCGCCACGAGTGCTCAGCGCCCCGCCAACCCGGGCCAGGTTGGAGCCAAAGGTCGTATGCGAGAGGTGCGCGTAGGTCCGCGAGCTGATGGCGCCTCCGGGGCCAGCCATAGCGCGGGTGCGGTTGTACCAGAGCGACAACCGCTCACCACGGAGTCGACCGGTGTTGTAGACCGCGCCGCCCTCATCGGCCTGATTGAGTGTGAACTGCCCGTCTGCCAGCATGAGTTCACCCTCGTTGGCGATCGCCCCCCCGTGTCTTCCCTGATTGTCGATGGCCTGAAGGTGACTGACCATGGCGAGACCGTCGGGGCCCACCCAGATCCCGCCGGTGCTCTGAGCGCTGCGGTTGCCGACCATGATGAGATCATTGGCGATGAGGCTGGCTTGTACAGCGAGTGCGGCAGGCGCGCGCTCGCTGACGTTGTTCTGAAAGCCCACGTCGTAGAGTTCCACATGGCCCTGGGAGTGAATCGCCGGTGCATCCGGGCTGGCCGCGTTCTGCAGAGTGAGGCGCGCCAGGGTCAGGGTGTGTCCTGCTTCGACGTTAAATGCCCCGGTCTGTGCGTGGGTGGTGAGGACGCTGTGTTTGGGGCCGCTTCCCACGACGACGAGATCTTTGTCGATGAGGATGACGTCTTCCAACACCAGTGGGTCGAGCGTGTCCGGCAGGTAGAGCGTGGTGCCATCGAGGGCTTCTGCGATGGCGCGCCGGAGGCTGTCTTCGCCGCGGTCGAGCGAAGAGGTGATGGTGCGGGCATCGACGAAGGTCGGTCGGAGCTCGATGCGGCTTCTCTCGGTGAGTTCGAGGATGTGCTGTGCGGGAAGAGGACGGCCCAGCCAGGGCGAGCCCTCAGGCAGGGTGCCATGGGCCCAGCTGTAGGTCAGCGTGTAGGTTCCCGCAGGCAGCCCTTCCACGACGCGGTCTGGGCTCAGCGCGATGGCGGCTCCATTGGCGGCGCGCAGCGCAATGGTCATCGAGGCGCCGTCGGGTAGCCCCTGCGGAGATACTTGCACTTTGGCGGCCTGCTCACCGGGCGCGGGCACGAAGGACAGGACGACTTCGTGAAGACCTCCAGGCAGAAGTTGAACGTCGACCTCCCGAAGATCGGGAACGAAGCGTTTTCCTGCAGCGGCAATGTCGGGAACACGTAATCGATAGCTTCCCGGCGGAAGGCTATGTGGGTTTGTGTCGGCTTTCAGTGGAATGCGTTCTCCCGTCGGCGCGAGCAGCATTGCCGGCGTTGCCACGCCTTCGGGAAGGCCGTTAAGGCCTACGCGCAGGGTGGCGTGTTGGGTTTCAGGAGAGACGCACATCATGGTGATGGGAAGCACATCGAGGCTTCCTTGATGAAGCGCGCGAACCTCAAGCTCGTGCGTGTAGCCCCCCGGTGATGTCGGGCAGCGAACCTCTACCTTTACCTCGGCGCTTGTGTAGCCGGGCAGCGTCACCCGCGACGGTGAAGGCACGACATGTGGAGTCGAGGCGCCCAGGGCGTAGGTCTGGGTGTGGTCGCGCTGGTTCTCAATGACGATCCGCACCACGTGCGACTGGCCCGGAGCGGCTTCAAGCTCGAGCTGGCGAGGTTCCAGCTTGAGTCGGGACGTGCCTGTTGCCTCCACGCAGGAGACAAGCGCAATGGCCACCCAACAGAAAAGGATCGTTACGAAGGATGTGCGGAACATGCTCTTCCCCCCGGAATGAACGCTGATGCCGTCGCAAGGAATCGTCGCGACGCTCTCAAACTACGTCCTCGCTCCCATCCGGCAAGCGCCTCTGCGAGGATTTCGCGCGTAGCAAAGCCGGGCTGGCCTTGTTACGTTTCGTTCCCAGATTGCGTCCCCTGAAAGCCCTGTGGCGCGCTGCCGCGATCGATCCATTGAGTCAGGAGTACTATGAGCGCCGACGCTCTACCCCCACAGTCGACCGAGGTGATGAGTCCGGAGGCTGCATCGCGCATTGCCGCGGATCTTGTGCAAAACGTCTCCAGTGTGTTTCGGGGCAAAGAGCAGGCGGTACGATGGACGGTAGCCAGTGCGATTGCTCGCGGGCATGTGTTGCTCGAAGACGTTCCGGGGGTGGGTAAGACGACCCTGGCTCTGGCGCTCGCCAGGAGCCTGGGGTTGAGCTTTCAACGCGTGCAGTTCACGAGCGACCTTTTGCCGGGGGATATCGTCGGGGTTTCCGTCTTCTCGCAGTCCCGCGAGGCCTTCACCTTTCGGCCCGGACCGATCTTCAACGGCCTTGTGCTCGCTGACGAGATCAACCGCACCACCCCGCGCACTCAGTCGGCCCTGCTGGAGGCGATGAGCGAGGGGCGAGTGAGCGTTGACGATACGACCTACGAGTTGCCCGATCCTTTTCTGGTGCTGGCCACGCAGAACCCCCTCGACCATCACGGCACCTACCCGCTTCCCGAGAGTCAGCTTGACCGCTTTATGATGCGCCTCTCCATCGGTTATCCACGCCGCGACGTGGAGCGCGCGATCATCATGGAGCGCGGCATGGTCGAGCCGGTGCAGGCGTTGGAGGCGGTCTGTAGCAGTGACGCGTTGCGCGCGGTCCAGAGTATGGCCTCCCGGGTGCACGTGGAGGAGAGCCTGGTGGACTACGTCCTCGAAGTCGTCGAGCGGACGCGCACCCACGATCAAATCCGGGTCGGGGTAAGCACCCGCGGCGTGCTCGCGATGATGCGAGGAGTGCGGGCGATTGCGCTGATGGAAGGTCGAACCTTCGCGGTTCCCGATGATGCCAGAGAGCTTTTCGTGCCCACTCTGGCCCACCGTCTGAGCATGACGTCGGGGGGGCAAGACCGAGGGCGGAGTGAGGCGCTTATCGAGTCGATCGTGGCGTCGGTTCCCGTTCCGATTTGAGCGCTGGATGTCGGAGTCTCAGCGAGCGGCGCGCCGTAGCGCCAGGACCACCTGACGGGCATGGCGGCGGAGCTCGCGCGCCTGCGCCGGGCCGTAGGGACCACCCCCAAAACGCACGTTGAGGTAGCGCCTCTGAAACGCCTCGACATGCCCTCGGCCGGCCTCATCCAGACTCGCTGCCACGCGCTCCAGATAGCGCTGGGGGCCCTCATCGTCACGGCGCTCCAGACCTCGCCGAGCCCCGGCCCTTGCGATGGTTTCGAAGGCCCGGCTCACCTCGTAACGCGCCATCTTTTGCGGTCGATTCACCAGCATCAGCGCCACCGAGAAGGCGCCGCCTACGCTGAAGGCACCCAGCAGCGCGTGCTCGATCGACCAGCCCAGAAACCAGCTCACCCAGAGCGCGCCGAGGCCCATCCACATGGAGATGCCCAGGGCGCGACGTGCAGGGCTGCGCGCCGGGCCGGTGGCGCCTCGCCAGCCTGAGGCGGCCATCAGCGTGAGCCAGCCCAGCCCGAAGATCGCATCTTTAAGCGGTATCGTTTCTTGCTCCCGGTCCTCTTCGGCGGAGGATCCTCGATCTGAGGGCGCGCCTTGCGGAGCGACCACCCGCGCAACGCGTCGCAGCACCGCGATCTGGGCCTGAATGTCGTACTCCAGCACCCACTTAAACCAGGCCTGGCGCATGGCATCGTAGGCGTCGGCTCCCAGGCGCATCCATGCCGATCGCTGGCCAAAGCCGCTCTCAATCGCCGGGGTGGCCTCCACGGGCACCCACCCGAGGTCGGGTACGAAGACCTCAATCCAGGCGTGTGCGTCGCCCTGGCGGACGGTGAGGTAGTCGCCCACCTCGTTCCAGGTGCCGCCCAGAAAGCCATTGACCAGGCGCGTGGGAATGCCCTGAGAGCGCAACATCAGGGCGGCGGCCGTGGCGAAGTACTCGCAGTGCCCGGCGCGGGTTTCGAAGAGAAATGATGCGATGGGCTGGTCGGGATCCACCTCCGGAAGATCGGTGGTGTAGGTGAACTCGCGGGCGAAATATCCGGCGATGGCCCCGGCGCTGCTGTACGGATCGCCAGATGTGGCGGTGATCTCCCTGGCGAGCGCGCCGATACGGGAATCGAAGTTCTCGGGGAGCTGTGTGTACATGTCCTCCAGTCGCGCATCGAGCATGCGGCCTTCGATGCGTTGCAGAGCGGTGGGGGGCGGCGCATCGAAGTAGCCAAGCGAGTAGGTCAGCCCCAGCTCGGAGTCCATGGTGTGGCGAAGATCGCCATAGTGGTCGCGTGTGAGGCTGGCCGCCCTCGTGCCGATGAGCTGCGCCATCTCACCGAGTCCCAGTTCGATGGTGGCCGGTGGCCAGAGTGTGGGCAGGATGTTGGTGCCCAGCGGCTCCAGATAGATCTGCACCTGGCGAGGCGTCTCGTTGGCCAGGAGCCTGTCGAGGGGCGGAGGGCGCAAAAATTCCAGATCGTAGCTGGCGTTTCGATTGTAGGGGGCGGGGCGCTCGCTCTCTGCCAGGGTGCGGCTCCACCTTCGACCGTCGTAGCTGTCAAAGGTCATCGCTCGCCAGCGCATCGATGCGATGTCTGTAGGAGGCGCGGCCTCGGGGAACTCCACGCGCATCACCACCTGAGGGTTGGAGCGCAACACGCCGTGACTTCCCAGCTCGACGTCTTCGGAGAACCCCGCCACTGAGAGGCTCTCGCGGGATTGGGTGACAAAGAGCCCCAGCCCCACCCGCGGGAAGGTAAAAAAGATCAGCAGCGAGGAAGCAAAGATCGCCAAGCTAATGCCAGCGAGCACCGAGACGTAGAAGCGATCGAAGGGGGATTTCCGCGGCGACTGCAACAGGGGGCGCCGCTCACTTTCGCTCTTCAGATGGAAGAGCGCCATGGTGAAGGTCCCCGAGAGGATGTATGCCCCGAAGAGCAGCCCAAAACTCAAACCCTCGTTGGCGGCGCTGGCCGCGGCGAAGGTCAGCAGGCTTAGTGCATGAAGTTGAAGTTCATCGCGGGGGCCCCGACGGCTGATGAGCTTGATGAGAATGAGCACCAGTACAAAGCGGATACCCAGCGCGATGATGTCGGCCAGGGGGTTGGTCAAATACTCGGCGATGGTGAGCACGAGGACGGTCAGGATGAGGATGTTCCATAACCAGTTCTGGCGAATCAGCCCGGGAAGCACATGGCGAATCGCGGGGGCCCCGAGAGCGAAGAGCGGAAAGACGACCAGCATCCCCGCACCGGCGGCACCGCCGAAGACGACTGCCAGAAAGGCCAGCGCCAGCGAGATGTAGAGAAAGATGGCGTGGAGGCGCTCCAGTCGCTGAACAAAGGGCGTCATGCGCGCTCCTGCGTTGCGCTGAAAAGGTCGTCAAAGGTCAGTGAGATGCTGCCTTCAACGCTCTGTAAGGCCGTAAAACCGATGCGTATTTGCGCCGGGGAAGGGCTCGCGACGGTCGAGGAGGGTAGCTGCGGCTGCCGCGCCGAGGAGGGCAAAAGCTCCACCAGCGCCAGGCGTGCGAGCATGGCGTCGAGATCGAGGGCCGGAGGGTCTGCCTCCGTGCCGTCGGGACGTGGGGCGCAGATAAGTTCGGTGCGGTAGCCCGAAGCGATCAACGCTTCGAGCAGGCCGGCGACGTGTTCGATGCCGCGTTCAAAGCGTTGCTGCTCACCAGGTGAAACCACCGAGGCGCTCGCGCGGTTGTCGAGCAGGATGATGATGTCTCGCCGGTCATTGGACTCGGTCTCGCGCACCACCGGGGCGGTTCGTCGGGCGGTGGACTTCCAGTGAATGGCGCGCTGGTCTTCTCCGTCGCGGTAGTCGCGAAGGCCGAAGAAGTCCTCGCCACGTCCTGCGCGGCTTTGCGAGGTGTCGCCCAGCCGCTGGTTAAGCTGAGCGATCCGGGTTGGGGTGGGGCGGATCCGGGGATAGACGATGATGCGTTGGGCCTGGTCGATCTCGCGGGACTTTTCGAAGAAGCCGAAGGGAAAGCGCGTTGAGATTTGCACGCCCGGAAGCAGGTAGGCACCGCGCACCGGGAGGTTGTAGTGGGTGGCGAGCGCAGTCTGTTGGGAGGCGTCGGCGCGCAGGCAGTAGGTCGCGGCCAGGGGCCGCTCGTCATCACTGGTCTGGGTGCGCCAGAACTTCCACCAGGGGTGCCGGGGAGGGGCCAGCGAGCTGCCTCGCCAGGGGCCGGCGACGACAAAGGGGCTGTGTTCTGCAACTTCGATGCTCAAGGAGGGCCATCGCCCCCGGTTCTCCAGGATAAAGCGTCCAGCCGCAGGCTCCCCGGCAAACACGCGACGGGGAAGATCGCGTTTGACACGCAGCGTACGCAGAACCGCTTCGCTGAGCAGGCCGCTCGCCACGATCAGCGAGAGCATCATTCCCAGCAGCAAAAAGAGGAGGTTGTTGCCGGTGTTGATCGCCCCGAACCCCACCGCAAGCGTCAGCACAACAAAAAATTTACCCGGGGTCGTCAGTGCCAGATGACGAGGCGGCCGCAGCCAGGCGCGGCGGGGGCCCCCCGGGGGCGGTGCGGAGGCTTCGGTGGTGTTGAGCATAGGGGGGCCGGAAGAAGACTGCGATCGACGCGGACAAACTCAGCACCACCTCGTCGAGTGCAAGATGCGCCCGGGCATCAGGGGGAGGCCGGGGCGAAATAACGATCGATCGCGTCGAGAAGCGCGAGCGCCTCCAGTCGGGCGAGCCTTCCCTCTGGCGAGAGTGTTTGCGGATCGCGGGCGATGAGCTCGTCGAGATGGGATTTAAAGCTGGCGCGGTCATTCTGAGCGATCGCCAGAAGAGAAGCCCTGGCGAGCGTGACGTCCGGATGGTCCGGAGCGATCTCTTCGGCGGCGTCGATGTGGTTGGCGCAGGCGGCCCGGTCACGACCGAAGTCCGCCTCACAGGTGCGCCTGGCAAGTATCAGATGGACCTCGGCCTGCAACGCTTCGGGAGGGCTTGTGGCGAGCGCGTCCAGCAGGGTGTTGAGTTCCGTCGATCTCTCGAGTCTGGCGGCTGTGCCCTCGGCGCGGGCACCCAACATCAGGTTTTGAGCCAGCCAGTAGCGCGCCTGGCTGGAGTCATCGCGGATGTTCAGGGCAGCGCGCGCCGCCTCCGCCCCGGAGTTGGCCGCGCGGGCAGCCTCATCCGAGGGGGCCGCTGCACCCGCCAGAGCTGCCCGAGCCGCAAACGCGTAGGCGCGGGCGCGCTTGCGTTGAAGCTCATAAAGCTCGCTCTCATCGAGCAGCGCCTCTTCGAGGTGACGGGCAAGTGCGTCATCGTAAGCGCTCAGTGCACGGTCCAGCGACTCGGGGGTGTGGCGTGCCTCCCAAAGCGCATCCGCCTCTTGCAGCAACGCGAGCACCTCGGCGCGGGGGGGCGTCGCCGGGCGATGTGAGGTGGGACTCTCACTCTCCGGCGGGGGGGCAGAGGAACAGGCGGTCACGCTCGGAATGAGCGCCATCATCGTCAGAATCAAAAAGCTGCGCAGCGACATCTGTAAAACCTCGGAGTCAGGTGGTGAACACGTCTCAAATTAGCCTAGACCGCCGGATCGCCTGTGGTAAAGACGCCTGCGCGCTTGCCTTTTTTGAGGGGGGTGTCTATTGCGTACGCCATTGGAGGTCCTCCAGTGACGGTGGTTCCTGGCCGTTTCACGTCACCTCTTGAGGATTCGTATCATCGACCCGTGATGGAAGGAGTGTTGTATGAGTTTCGATTTTGCCGCGCTGACCGACGCTGCCAGCACCTGGCTTGCGACCGAGGGGTTGGCGCTGGCGCGCAACCTGCTGGTGTTCTTGCTGATTGTCGTCGCGGGCATGATGGCCGCACGCATCGTCCGAAAGGCGGTAGGCGCTGCGTTCGAGCGTTCGCGTCTGGAGCCCTCGGCGCTCTTTACACAGTTTGTGGTCAATGTCTCCAGCAAGTCGGTGATGCTGCTTGCGCTGATCATCGGCCTTGGGAATCTGGGCATCGACACCGGGGCGTTGATCGCCGGTCTTGGGGCCACCGGTCTGGTGCTTGGTTTTGCGCTCAAAGACACCTTGTCGAACTTCGCCGCCGGCATGCTCATCCTGCTTTATCGCCCCTTTGATGTGGGCCACTACGTGGAGATCAACGGCATCGCCGGTACCGTCAAGGATCTGACGCTCGTCTCCACGATGTTGAGCACGCCGGATAACAAGCGCATCACGATTCCCAACTCCGGGGTGTGGGGCAATCCCATCATCAACTTCTCCCAGGCGGACACGCGTCGCGTTGATATCGTGGCGGGCATTGCCTACGACGCGGACATCGATGAAGCGAAAGCGATCTTTGAAGATATCCTGGCGACGACCGAGGGTGTGCTTCAGGATCCGGCTCCTACCGTGACGATGAACGGGCTGGGTGGAAGCTCGGTGGACTTCGATCTGCGCGGCTGGGTCAACACGGCGGACTTCTGGGCGGTGCGCTCTCGGCTGCTTCGTGAAGTGAAGTATCGTCTTGATGCTGCTGGCATCGGCATTCCCTTCCCGCAGCAGGAAGTCTGGATGCATCAGATCAAGGACTGAGCGTCAGCCAGCTTCTGGCAAGAGCCGCGTCCCTTCGGGACGCGGCTTCTTTCAGTGTTTTTGATTTTACATAAAAAATAATATCTTCTTTCGCACTACGCGAGCCTTCCTGACGCGCGCGTTCGGCGAAGGGCAGGGCGCAGCCAGGGAGCCCGGCACGGTAGAGGTGCGCAGCCAGGGCCCACCATCCGTAGGAAGGGGATGGCCCGCGGGCGTGCAGGCTGGCAAGGTCGAGCAGTTCAGGAAGTAGCCTCGCGCGGGAGTCCGCCGAGGTCTGCTCCAGAAGTTCTGGCCAGATCAGGGCCAGAGCACGCAGCGCACCTGTGTCATCCTCCAGCGCCCGAGCTGCGGCGTTGAGGCGGCCGAGCAGACCCGCGGGAGGATGCTCTCGGTCGAGGCTCGCCAGGGTTTCGGAAAGCGTGGCGTAGTACTCCGCGAGGGGATCGCGGTTGATCGGAACCGGGCTGTCGGGATGGTGTTCTGTCCGGGTGAGAAGCATGGCGGCGTGTTGTGCCACCGGTTGCCAGCGCGAGGGGGCGTCGAGCGCCAGGCGCTCCAGAGTGGCTTTGACCTCGGCGGCGGCGTCGGTCTTCTGGAGGGGAGAGCTCACCAGATGCTGCAGGCGCTCGCGGGCCTGAAGGTGGCGTTGCCAGTGCGCGCACTCCGTTTCGTCGAAAAGCGTGGCGATGAGTTCCGGGAGACGTTCCAACTCAGCGGGGTGAAGCTGGAGCGGGGCGTTGCTGAGAAGCTCCCGGGCGATGGTGCGAAGCTCGTCCGGGTCCTGTGCAGACGCTGTCCGGTCGGGCGTCTCCCGCAGCGCATCGAGCAAGAGATCGATGACGCGGACTCGGTCGATCCAGCGCTCGCTATGGGTGAGAGCATGTGCCATCCAGAGCTGCTCGGCGCGAGAGAACATGCTCCAGTTGAGATGACCCAGGGGCGTCTGAGTTGCGCGTCGATCGAGGCCGGTGTTCAGGGAGAGCGCGCCACGGCGGAGCTCGCAATGGCGTTGCAGGCGCCCGTACTCCGCCGGATCTTGCGTCGTTGCGAGCTCGGCGCGGTGGGCGGCCAGTGCGAAGGCCTGGTCCGCTCGCCGACGGTCGTCCGGGGTGGCGTGGCGCCCTTCGATCGCGTGCCCCTCCAGGTAAGGACCAGTGGCTGATTCGGGACGCGCCAGCGTAAGCCAGGAGCCGAGCACTTCGAGTGCTGCGGCATGCTTGAGGTCTTCAAGTGGCTTGAGCGCGTCCCATAATCGGGTGTCTGTCCCGGGGCCTTCCGGCAGCACATGATCGGCAAAATGACGAAGGAAGGCGCGATACTCGGTGAGATCATCGAGGTTTGCGGCGACTTCGGTGGCTTCCATCAAAAGGTCGGGCCAACGCGAGGAGCCTGGCGCTCGCCGGGAGAGCCAGTCGGCCTCGTCTACCAGAGTGTCGAGGGCGTCGGTCCAAAGGCCGCGCTGGCGAAGCTGGCGTTGGCGTGACGCAAAGTAGCTTGCGCGGGCCTCGTCGAAACGGTCTCGAAGGGACATCAGCTCTCCTGACGTTTGAGAAGGCCGAGGGTGCGCACCCGCTGAAGCCCGAGCTCCAGGTGGTCGATGGCCACGTGGATCGCCTCCAGAGCGTCGGTCTGTCGGGTAAGAGGAAGGGCGTCGGCGCGTGCCTTGATCGCGTTGAGGGGTACGAGCACCTCGGCATCCAGGCGCTGTGCGAGCCTGTCGATCTCGCGCTCTTGAAGCGCGCGTCGTTCGGCGTCGCCGCTGAGGGCGAACTCGCGCAGTTCGAGGCGAACGCGGGCCATACGGGACTGGCAGGTGTCGAGCATGCGTCGGGCATAGCCTTCGGGATCGGCGCGGAGAAAGCGCGCCTCATCCTGAACGACGGTCTCATAGGTGGCCTGTACGCGGTCGGCAAGTTGGCGCCAGGCGGCGTCATCAGGGCCGTCCCAGACGCGCGCAACCTCCGAGGTGAGGCGATCCAGGCGGGCGCGCCACGCATCACGGGAGATGCCCTGGACGTCACCGGAGCTGTAGTACACGGCCCGGCGAATGCCGTCGAGGGTCGCATCGACGCGCCCGCGTCCCGGGATGCGTTCGGCGCGCGGAGCGAACTCATCGAGTAAGGCTTCGAGGCGTCTGGCGAGGATCTGAAGGCGCAGGGGATCCTGGTGGACGGCGGCCTCGATTCCGGTGATGAGCGGGGTGACATCACGCTCAAATCGGCGCGCTTCCATGCCCCAGAACTGGCGAGCTGCGATGTCGGCTCGGCGCATCAATGCTTCGATCTGGGGCCAGTCCAGCTCGGGAGGCGTGCGGGGTGGGTCGATGCGCACCCAGAACTCCTGGGCTCCGATCGTGCCTTTTGCGCTCATGGAGAGCGTCTCATCGACGTCCAGCTCCAGGGTCAGCGGGGTGCCCGGCGCGCTATGTTCCGGCAGGGGCATCACAAGCGTGTGAATGGGCAGACGATCCTGGAAGAGCTGGAGGACCACCGCACCGCTGGTATCGGCGGTGGCCAGCCGGTGGGTGGCGCGCGTGGGGAGGTGGGCACCGCGTGGGATCAGGGCGTGGCGCGTGGGTTTTCCGTCTTTGACAATCTCCAGAAAGATGCCGCGGGAGAGGACCGCCGGGTTGCTCAACGCGGGCGTCGGTGCAGGGCGCTCGGCCGGCGCTCGGCGCGGAAGCCAGAGAGGGAGGCTTGCAATCGGAAGCCCCGCGCCGTCGACCAGGGTCGCACTCGGGCGCTCCGATACACCTTCGGGGAGCGCCGGGATGAAGAAGTTCCAGACCCCCGGGGTGTGGGTCGAGCGAAGTGGGGCGCGGGCCAGGGTCTCGGCGGCCTCTCGGAGCTCCAGAGCGTCGGGTTGCCCCTGGCGCGCCAACTCCACCTGGCCGCTCAAGGGCTCGCCGGGCCCCGAGGGGATGTCGACAAGCTCCAGAGCCGCCCCCCCGGCGTCGCTCTCCAGGCGCAGTCGGCCCAGGGTTGCGGCGTGCAGCGCCGCGCCCAGCGCCACGCACATCTCCGGCGAGTCGCTCAGCGGGTGCTCCGCCCGCGAGACGCCCTCGCCGCAGAACGCCCGGGCGATGGCCTGCTGGACCGCAGGCACATGGGTGGACCCGCCAACCAGGAGCACGTGGTCGATGTCGGCCAGTCCCACCCGGGCCTGCTCGCCACTTTGATGCAACGCTCGCTCACAGGCCCCGAGCGTGGTTTCGATAAGATCCCCAATGGCGTGCTCAAACTCCGGGCGGCTCACCTCCACGCGCGCATGCACGGGCCGGCCTTCGCGATCGCTGAAGTTCCCCTCAAGCTCCAGTGTGGCGGTGTCATGCGTGCTGAGCATCTCTTTTAGCCCGCGAGCGTAACGGGTCAGAAGTTCAAAGCGCAGGCGGTCGTCCGGCTCATTAAAGCGCGTGCCCAGAGCATAACCGGCGGCGTTGAGGCGGCTGCGCAAGAGCCCGGCCAGGCGTCGATCGAAGTCATCGCCTCCCAGGTGGTTGTCCCCGTCAATGCCCAGCACCTGGTATTCTCCGGCCATGCATCGAATCACAGAGACGTCGAGGGTGCCCCCGCCGAGGTCATAGACGAGAAAGTTGCCGTCCTGAAGCCGGTGCTTCCAGCTGTAGAACATCGCCGCGGCCGTGGGCTCTTGAAGCAGGCCGATGACGGTGAGGCCGGCCAGCGTGCCGGCCCGGCGGGTGGCCTCGGCCTGGGTCACATCGAAATAGGCCGGGATGGTGATGAGCGCCCGCTCCAGCCGAAGCTCCGCCTGAGCGATGTGACCCTGAAGTTGGCCGGCGAAGCGGGCGACAAGCGCCGAGAGGAGATGCCCTGAAGCCTCAATCGGCGTGAGGGTGCGCGAGCCCAGTTGCAGCTCGTCGCTCTGGCCCATGCGACGCTTAAATGAGGTCAGGGGTGGGGTGGGCCCGAAGCGGGTCTCAAATGCCGGGCGGCCCGCCAGAAGATCGCCAGCCGGGCTTAAGCCGACTGCCGAGGGCATCACCTGGCTGCCCTGGCCGTCGTCGAAGGTCTGTGGCGAGGCCGCGCCCGGCAGGTAGATCGCCGCACTGCTGTGGGTTGTACCCAGATCGATGCCAAAGGGTGGGATCAGTTTCACGGGCTCTCCCCGGGAGTACGATCTCGAAGTGCGGGCCAGAATGGAGGGCGGAGTGCGGGGGGCGAAGCGGCGTGTGCGTCGAGGTGAAGCGCATCCTGCAGGGTCGCCTCAAGCCCGGGAAGTTCCGGGGGGGGCGCCTCGGCCAGCGCGTCGAGGCAGGCCCAGGGATCGCGCTGCGCCGTGGCGCTGGGATGGGTCCACAGCGCCTGTGAAAGGCGCGCTTGAGGGTTTGTGGTGAGCGCGCGCCAGTCGTCGCGCAGCTGCTGGCGCTCGTCCGGGGGCAGCGCCCGGGCCAGCGCTTGCATGGACCGGGTCAACTCGGCGGGGCTCTGGGAGGGATCGAGATCCCAGCGCTCGAAAATCGAGGCGGGCTTACTCATGGGAGGCTCCGCGCAGGTTGAAACGGGCGCGCTCCTCCTGGAGGTCGCGCTGATAATCGGCCAGTAGCTCATTGGCAGGGTAGAGGGCCCGGGCCTCCTTCAGGGCGAGCTCCGCGCGCTCAAGGGTGCTTTCGACGCGTTTGCGCACCGCGCCGATCGCCGCGCCAAGTTCAGGGGTGGCGGCCAGTTTCAGAAGATCGCGGTTGGCGCGCTCGAGCATCAGGTAGGAGAGCATCCGGCTGGCGTTTCGGTGGCCCTCACAGGTGTTCAATGCACGGCGAAGAAGCTCTTCACGCGTGGTCAGGCTGAAGGCGAACTCGGCCTCAAAGGTGTAGTAGTCGGCCAGGGGGCCGGCCGCCTCGACATGCTCCTGGAGGGAAAGCATCGCCAGGCGAAGTGCAAAGGGTTTGAGCGCCGGGAGGATGTGTTCGAGCGCCTCGATGGTCTCATCGCGCTCCAGCCGTCGAAGCTCCCAGAGGATGTTGAGACCATCGCGTAAAGCGGCCAGGTCGCAGCCGGGGAGGGGGCTGAGAAGTTGCACGCGGTGTTCAAATCCCTCCAGGGGAGCGACGAGTTCGGCCGCGTCGGCGCGGGTCAGGTTCAGCGCCTGGATGTGGGTGTGCAGGGCTTCGGTGAGCTCGGCGGCCAGAGTTTGACGAAGCGTCTGTGTGAGTTCCGCGCTGCCTGCAGCCAACTCGGAGTTCGCCTCCTCGAAGATGCGCTCGCAGCAGGCCAGAGCATGCTGAGCGAAGCGAAGTCCCCGGCGGTCGGGCGATGCGCAGAGGTCATCGAGTTTGAGCGCGCGCCGTGCTCTCTGCGAAAGCGCGTCGAGAGGTTGGCGGAGCGCGTCACGTCGGGTGGTGATGCGCGCCTCGGGTGAGGCATCCGGCATGCAGCGTTGAAGGTAACTCGAGAGCCAGTCGGCGTCGGCATCCACCCAGGCCTCCATCGCTTCGCTCCAGGCGTGAGCGGCAAGGCTGAGATCATCGCGCTGGACTGCGTCGAAAAAGATCTCAGAGAAGATCAGGGCGTTGTGGTGGGAGGTGCGCGCCGAGAAGCCGGCCTCCCGTGCCAGCTCCCAGGCACGGGGCCAGGCCGACGCAGAGCGCAGCGCTGCCTCCAGGATGGGCCAGCCCGGATCATCGCGCAGTGAGGCGTACCAGCCGCTGAGCTGGTCGCAGCGCGACGGGCTCAGCTTGAGCGTGCCCGCCGAGAGGCGGTCGGCCAGCGCAGGGAGCCGCTCGCGCGCCTCCAGCAGGATCGTAAGCTCGTGCTCCAGGGTCGCCTCGGGCATCACCATGATTCAAAGTCGCGGGCGGGGAAGAGGAATCGGGCGGGGGTCAGACGCTCTGCGGAATGGCTTTCATGCAAATTCTGGCGAAGAGCAGTTCCAGGATCACGCGGTCTGGCACCGGACTGGACTTCAGCGCCACGTCCACCTCCAGCATCTGGCGAAGGATAGACGCCAGCTCATCCGGGGCAAAGGTGCGCGCGTGGCGTTGGTAGTCCTTTAGGAAAAATGGCGAGACGCCCACCGCGCGGGCCGCGTCGTTGTTGCTCGCTGAGCGCAGCGCGGGGTCCTGAAGACGCGCCACGATGCGAAAGTGACGGCTGATCATGTGGCTGATCACCAGCGCGGACTGCCCGTCGAGGAGCATGCGCTCCATGATCAACAGGGCCTGCTGGTAGTTGCGGGCACCGAGCGCATCGGTCAGGTCAAAGACGGTGCGCACCCGGGTATGGGCGATGATTTCCTGAACATCATCGATCTCAACCTGGCGGCCCTGGCCTTCGGGGGCGGCGCCCACGTAAAGATCGATCTTCTCCAGGGATTGCTCCAGCTCCGCCATATCGGTGCCCACCGCATCGACCAGGTACTGGATGACCTGACGGCTTAGTCGCATGCCGCGGCGCGCGGCCTGGCGCTCCAGAAAAGCGGGGATCTCGTTTTCGTAGAGAGCTTTGAACTCGCAGACTTCCGCGGCTTTTTTGAGCTTTTTGATGATGCCCGAGCGCCCGTCGATCTTCTTCTGTGCGGTACGGGCATGCAGGATCAGGCAGGTCGTAGGGCTGGGGTTGGCAAAGTAGTCTTCGAGCTGACCCAGCTCCGAGAGGGGGATCTCCTGCATGTCGCGGACCACCACCAGGCGGCGCTTCGACATCATCGGCAACATCTCGGCGGCCGAGCGGATGGAATCTCCGCTGGCTGAGCGCCCCTGAAAGGTGTCCAGATTAAAGTCGTTGGTGCCCTCGGGGGCGGCGGCCTCTACGATCGCCTCCACAGCACGATCGAGCAGGTAGGTCTCCTCACCGTGCACAAAGTAGATCGGGGCGACCGGTCCTTTTTTGAGGTCTTTGAAAAACTGTCGGGCGCGATCGGCTTGTTTGCTCATGGGGAGGTCTCATTGCGGTGATGACGGTCGACCAGATAGGCCACCCGCGTGGCGATGTGCGCCAGCGCGTCGGCGGCGGCGAGCTCTTCGGTGCGCTCGACGGCCTGGAGGGCGGCCAGTGATGGGGGGTGGTGGGTGGCGAGGGCGTCGGCGCTCACTCCGATCGCTTCGACCACGTCCAGCACGCTGTCGTTAAAGAGCAGGGGGCAGCGCAGGTCAACCTCGCTGACGAGATCTCCGTCAAAACCGGTGGTGCGGTGGGCGCTCACCGTGCAGCTGAGGCGGTAAGGGGCGTCGGCAGAGAGGGTCAGGCCCCGGCTGAAGACCTGATCGGCGAGGATTGCCTGGAGCGCCGGGGTGTTCAGGCCGAGTTCGGCCGGAGCGGCGATGGTCGAGATCGCGACCGCTCGGCCCGGGCGCCCGGCGTCGTTGGCAAAGCGGTAAGGACCGCAGCTTGAGATCATCAGCAGCGCCAGAAGTGCGGTCGCGCGTACGCCGAGGTTCCAGGCCTGGAGAGAGGGGGGGCGTTGTTGTTGGCGATCACTATTCATGGCTCCACGTCATACGTTATGCGCCGCGCTTGCGTCTATGTTGCCGGCATGCTCCGTCTCAGGTTATCGCTGCCTTGACAGCCTTCGGGGCCGGTGCTACCTATTCGCGTCCTACGAGTAACCCGATTTTCAGGGTGGCGTTGATGCTCGTGGCAACCCTGAGATTGAAGTCTAAATCACGTTAAACGTTTCGATACATCCCGAGGATCCGTCGCACTCGTCACGGTTGATGAGGCGTCTAAAGTTCGGGAGAAGCAAGGAGATCGTCGTGGCGAATTCAAAGTCTGCTAAAAAGCGTGCGCAACAGAACATCGTGCGCCGTGATCGCAACCGTAACGTGCGCTCGGCTCTGCGCACCAAAGCTCGCAAGTTCTTGAGCGCGGTGGAGTCCGGTGACGTCAGCGCGGCCGAAACCAGCCTGCGCAGTGTGGAGTCGGCGCTCGACAGCGCCGCTTCCAAGGGTGTGATCCCGCGCAAGCGCGCTGCCCGCAAGGCCAGCCGCCTGGCTCTGCACCTCGACAAGATGCGCGCTCAGGGCTGAACCGCCCGCGTAGATCTTAAGTCATAAAGAAGCCGGCCCATTCGGGCCGGCTTTTTTTATGCTGCGACCGGGGTCGCCCGGGGTTGACCCGGTTTAAGACGGGCGAAACTTTCTGGCCAGCTGGCCAGCTGGCCAGGCTCAGGGGCTCTCGGGCAGGGCGTAGAAGTCTTCGTAGGGAGGGCCTCGTCGAACCAGAAAGCTCCACGAAGCGCGAAGTCCCTCGATCACGACCTCACCGCTTCGCGCGTCAAGGGCGAGGGCGTCAGTGAGTTCCCCGGCAACCACGCCGGAGGTTTCACGCTCGAGAAGATCAAAGCGCAGGGTGCCGCGTACATCGTAGGACTCCTGGGCCGGAAAACAGCTGGAGAAGAAGGCCAGGCGAGCTCTGGCGTCGGCCTCAGGGTTGCCGGGGTCGATGAGCAGGTCGCGGCCGATCAGGTCGTCCTCAGGGTTGCTCAGTTCGATGTAGAGCACGTCGTGACGGGCCTGAATGTCAGGGGCGGACTGCAGAAAGAGGCCCAGCTTTTCGACGCGAGGGCGCAGCGCCAGAAGCTCCGGCTCCATCGGAAATTGGGCGGCAGCGCAATCCGGAGCACGGCTTAAGTCGTCGGCCTCAATCCGCGCAAACTCCTGGGGGTCGGAGCATCCGGCGATCGCCAGCGCCAGCGCGACGAGGCGGCAGCGATCGAGGGGGGCGTAGAACATGCGAAGCGTCTCCAGGGAGGGGGAAGCAGGGCCTTCGGGATGAATTGACCCGGACCCGGAGGGGCTTAGGTTGACTAGCCGTCGCGCGCCCGTCAAGCGCGCTTAAGCTACGCTGGATGGAGTGATGGATGGCCGAGTCTTCGAATAAAGCGCCTTCTCCCAACAAGGGGACTGATTCAAACTCCGGGGGCCTCTCCTGGCGCACCCTGCTGGTGGTGCTGGCTCTGGGGCTGGGGGCGCTGCTGATCTTCTATCAAGTTCAGGGGCCCGGGGCGGTGGTGTCGCTTCCTTACAGCGAGCTAAAAGCGCGTGTGGAGCAGGGTGATGTGGCCCGGGTGATGCTCTCCGACCGTCAGGTTGTGGCGATGCCCACCGAAGAGGTGCTGAACCGAGAACGCCAGGCCGAGGATGCCGAAGATTTCGAGCGCTGGCAGGCACAGCGCCCGCTTGAAGATCCCTCGCTGCTGCCCCTTCTGGAGCGGCAGGGGGTGGTGGTGGACGTCGCCCCCCAGAGCGGCTGTGCAGATGGCGGTTTTCTCTGGATCTGGGTGCTCGGCGCGCTGATGGTCTTCATCTTCTGGAGCTTCATGATCCGAAGGATGCAGATGCTCAACGCTCAAGGCCCGGGCTCCAACTCACCGGTGATGAGCTTTGGAAAGAGTCGCGCCCGGGTCTACGCCGAGGAGGGCACCGGCGTGACCTTTGAAGATGTCGCCGGGGTGGAAGAGGCCAAAGAGGAACTTCGGGAGATCATCTCCTTTCTGCGGGAGCCTTCCCGTTTTACGCGCCTGGGCGGCAAGGTGCCCAAGGGGGTGCTGCTGGTCGGCCCGCCCGGGACCGGGAAGACGCTCCTGGCGCGGGCGGTCGCCGGGGAGGCCGAGGTTCCCTTTTTCAACTTAAGCGGCTCGGACTTTGTCGAGATGTTTGTCGGGGTGGGCGCGGCTCGGGTGCGCGATCTTTTTCAGCAGGCTCAGGAGAGCGCCCCCTGCATCATCTTCGTCGATGAGCTCGACGCGATCGGCAAGACGCGCGGTGCAGCCGGCTACCAGTCCAACGAGGAGCGCGAGCAAACCCTGAATGCGCTGCTGGTCGAGATGGATGGGTTTGATACACGAAGTGGTGTCATCATCCTGGCGGCGACCAACCGCCCCGAGGTGCTGGACCCGGCCTTGCTCCGCTCCGGACGCTTCGATCGCCAGGTCGTGGTGGATCGACCGGATAAGAAAGGGCGCCGCCGCATCCTGGAGGTGCACGCTCGACGCGTGGTGATGTCACCGGACGTGGATCTTGATGTGGTCGCCGCGCAGACCCCGGGATTCGTCGGTGCGGACCTTGCCAACATCGTCAACGAGGCTGCCTTGCTCGCGGCTCGTAAAAATAAATCCCAGGTTGAACTGGAGGACTTCCAGGCATCGATCGAGCGGGTGATGGCGGGACTGGAGCGAAAGAGCCGTCGACTCTCCGAGAAGGAGTCGCGCATTGTGGCCTACCATGAGGCCGGGCACGCCATCGTCGCCGGGGCGATGAGTGACGCCGATCCGGTACACAAAATCAGCATTGTCTCTCGCGGGATCGGCGCACTGGGCTACACATTGCAGGTGCCCCTCGAAGATCGCTACCTGGTGACGCGCAGCGAGTTGCACGACCGAATATGTATGTTGCTGGGAGGGCGGGCCGCTGAACATATCGTCTTTGGCGACGTCTCCAGCGGTGCGGCCAACGATTTGCAGCGGGTTACCGATATCGCCCGTCGTATGGTCAGTGAGTACGGGATGGGTCACGCCATCGGGAACCTGAGCTATGGCGAAGACTCCAGCCCTTTTCTCTCCCAGATGGGCGTGAGCGCTCGAGGATATTCGGATCAGACCGCCGAAAAGATCGACGCCGAGGTCCGGCAGATCGTCAGTGTGCTCTACCAGCGCACGCTGGAGGTGCTGGAAAAAAATGTGGATCTTCTCCACGAGATGGCCGATACCCTCAGGGAGCAAGAGGTGCTCGAAGGTGCGCAGCTTGCCACGTTGATGGAACGGGTTCAGCCCGCCGAAGCGGTCAGTGGTCTCGATGGTGCATCCGCCCATCGAGTCCCCTCCCAGCCTGATGAGCCGGCGAGGTGAGAGCGCGTTGGGTGTGGCGTCGCCGCATTGCTCAGGGAAGATGTGACCCTCGACTTGATCGCAGGCTTTGTGTGGCTGGTGCTGGTAGCGCTGGGATGGCGTTCTGGTGCTCTTCGCCAGATCGTGCGCATCATCGCGGCCATTGCCGTTGTGATTGCCTCCTCCTGGGTCTCACCATGGATTCGCGATGCCGTCTTTGACGCATCCGGGCCAGCAACGCCGGGCGTCGAGGCCCTGAGCCTCTTGATGGCAGCCGTCGGAATCTACGTCGGGGTGGTGCTCGCCGGGTGGCTCGCTGTGAAGATTCTACGTACGAGCAGCCCGACGCTCGGAACGGTTGATCGCCTCGCAGGTGCCGGGCTCGGCGGCATGAAAGGACTGATCCTGGTCTACTTCGCGGTCGTGCTCGTGGTGCTGATTGAAACACCGCTGACGCGCTACGACCCGGATAACGCGCTCGGCCTGCGCGAGGGGAGGGCCGCCGAGTTTGTGCGCTCACATAATGTGCTCGCGCCCTGGCAGTTTCCCGACCTTCGTCGCCTGCATGATGCGCTGATGTGTGGCGCGCTCGCTGCAGAGAGTGGGGCTCAGGATAAGGTGCGTGCGCATGGTCGTGCGGCAGATTTTCTGCGCCGCGATTGGGTCGCCTCAATGCTCAACGATGAAGGCCTCATGAGCGCGGTGCGTCAGGACCACTACCCTCTGACGCTGGCGGATGCTCGTGTGCGCGAGTTGCTCAATGATCGCGACGCGGTCACGGCATTACGCCGGGTGCATTGGGAAACCTTGCGCGCCGACCTGGAGAGCCTGGTTGACCCGGACGCGACTTGAAGTCGTCTGCAGCGTTCGGAGATTTAGAGGTTGCGCGGAGCATGTGCGAGTGACGCTCTGAACCACGTCAGGGTCCATCATTGACATGTCGGGGTATGGTGTGCATTCTTCGCGCTGCTCAAAACGTCGGAATACTCCGATGTCGCGAGCGTTGTTCGGTCAGTCGTCCGCGCAGTGAGCGGGCGTGGTCTTTGACAAAAAGGAGAACCAACATGGGGTTATCCAACTGATTGGAAAGGTCTTTTCCTCGTCGGAACAGACCGGAAAGCAGCCCGTCGTGAACGACGAAATCGTCTTCATCGGCGAAACCCGACTTGATGCCAAGCGTGCGATGTTGCGCTACTGGGCCCGACACCAGAACGATCTGGGGTTAAGCCTGGACCAGTTCAGCGCGAAGTGTCGTCTGCTCGCAGACCACCGCACGATCGTGTACCGGGCATCTCATTGAGGAGCCAGTAATGGAGGGTTTTAGTACCCAGGCTCATCGCGACTGACCAACGTCAGCTTTGCGGTGGGCCCTTTTTTTTGCCCGGATTTGGCCGGGCGTTTACCCTGTTCAGGGTATGGCGCAGGAGGGGAGCCGGGGGCGTGGCGCTCAGTTGACGCGCCGTTGCGCAAGTTCAATGAAGCGCTGCGCGTCGGAGTTGTCCGGGTCCCGGTTCAGGACTTCCTCCCAGGTGCGGATGGCATCCTGGAAACGCTCGAGTCGGAAGTAAACGGTGCCGAGTTGAAGGCGGTACTCAATGTTGTTGGGGCGTGCGCGGACGGCGCGAAGTTGGTAGCGCTCAGCATCGCGCATGTTGGCCTGGTCGAAGAGGATCTGCCCCAGTCCGGCGTTGGCACCCGCGTGGTCTGGAGAGGCGCTCAGCGTGCGCTCGAAGGCGGCACGTGCGGCGTCGAAGTCGCCGCGGGCGTAGGCCTGACGGCCTTCGCGGTAGGAGGCCTCCGCATCGACGCGCGGGGTGGGCTCGGCGCGCGGAGTCTCCTTACGAGGCGTGCCCTCGGATGCCTTTGTTGGAGTGTCCGTGGGCTCACGTTTATGGGAGTCGGCGTTGGAGCCGACGACGGAGTCGGGGGCCGCCCCCTCGAGGGTCGACACGTAGCGGGCCTGAACGGCCTCGGCGCGCTCTCGGAGCGCGGCGTTCTCGGGGGCATGCTGGCTGGCGAAGCCGGAGAGGTCACGCGCGGCCTGCCAGCGCTCCTCCGTTTCCGCCTTTCGGCTGGCCTCGTCGGCCGCTACGACAAAAGCGTTGCGGTGAGCCTCGTAGCGTTCCGGGGCGTGCCTCTTAAGCTCGGTCAGGTACTGCAGCGCGCTGTTGGCGCGTGGATGAATCAGCGCCCCACGCGCCAGGGCGTCCTTAAGCTGATCCTCCAGCCTCTCCAGGTCGACGGAGGGCTCTTCTGCTTCGCGTTCGCTGGTGCCGGGCGTGGGTTCATCCTGCGGCTCATAGCTCTGCGTAAATATCAGGACGGCGATAAAAGCGGCGACCAGGAGCAGTACGATGACGATGCGGGCGAGCTTCTCGCGGGTTTGTGTTCGCTCCTGAGCATCGCGTAAGGCATCGTCAGCCCAGGCGTCTTCGGAGTCCGAGAACCACCCCTCATCAACGTCCTCGGTGGTTGCATTCCGTGAGGCGTTTACAAAACCGATGTTGAGCCTGGCGACATCGTCTGCGACCGCTCCGTTACGCGCCGTCGAAACTTTTACGGCGTCGGTGCGCGCGTCAAGCCGCTCCTTCGCGCTCTCCTTTTCCGACTGCCCGGGCTCATCCGCTTTGAGCGCGTCATCCACAACGATGGAGGCTCCGTCGGTGGCGCTCGGGGCGGCGTCGGAAGCCGGCGCGTCGCCCTGAAGATCCTCAGCGATGACGATGGAGGGGCCCGGGGCGGCGTCGCGTGATACGCCCGGGCGTGCGGTGGCTTCCCCTGACTGGCGTGAGGTGTCCCGGGCGGAGTGCGTCTCGTCGTTCGAGGGTTTCGCGTCGCGCGAAGCCTGTTCCGTCGCAGGGATATTCTCGCCAGGTGAGTCCACCTCGTCGGCCAGGGTCTGCACGGAGACGGACGTCATCATCAGAGTTTTCTTCTCGGTGCTTTCCGAGTTCTTGTCATCGCCAGGCGCCTCGTTCGAAGCATCGTCGGCCTCATCGCTGGCGTTTCCGGTGCGGGAGACCGCATTCAACGGTTCGGTGCTGGCGGCGGCGCCCTTGCGAGCCTCGCTCGACGTTGACGTGGTGTCTTCGGAGGACACACTTTCAGCGGGCGTCACCGCGTTAAGAGGTGCGGTGCGTGCGCCAGGCTCGTCCGGCTCGTCGAAGGCTCCCTCGCCATAAGGCGCGGTGGTGACCGGGGGGCGGCCCTCACCCGGGTCGTCAATGATGACGCGCGGGGGAATGTCTTCTGAAGACGCCGCAGCGTCGGTCTGAGGATCTTCGGCATGAGCCACCGCCGGCATGCCCACCATGGTGTGGCGTTCGTGCTGGGGTTCGGTCTGACCTACGCTGTCGATGGCGGAGTCATCCGCGTGTTGTGGCACGGTGAAGGGCGGTAATGCCTCGGGCCCGGTCTGGCCGGGGCGCTCGAAGACCGCATGTGTGGCCGGCGTGAGGGCCGGAGCGATCACGTCTGGAGAACTTGCCAGGACGTTGGAGAACGCCGCCAGGATTGCCCCCGGCGCCTGAAAGCGGTGCGCCGGATCCCGAGAAAGGCTCATGCGGAGAAGATCAACCAGGGTATCGGGAGCATCACTCAGATCGATGCTGTCGAGCGGAGGATCTGCCGGGTAATCTCCAGGCTCCAGAAGTTGTGCGGCAGAGGCCTCAGCCGGAAGGGGAGACTCGCCGGTGAGGGCGTAGTACATCACGGCGCCCACTGAGAAGACCGAAGCCGCTTTGGCGTTGGCGCCAGGATCGCGAAGAAGTTCTGGAGCGACGTAGTCGAGCCACACCGGCAATGCTTCTCGCGGGGTCGAATCGTCAATTGCCGGCAGCTCGCCAGCCAGCTCGCCGAGCAGCCAACTCCCGACCTGAACTCCGGAGTGCTCGGGCTGAAGGTAGACGGAAGCGGGACTTACACCCAGAGGGTAAACGCCCTGCTCAGTGAGCCAATCCAGCGCTCGTGCAAGGTTGCAGCCCAGCTTCAGCGCCTCGCGCCAGGGGAGCGGCCCGCGCGTCTTGAGCGTCTGAGCGAGTGAGTCTCCGTCGGCCAGCTCTTCGGCAATAAAATGTGGGAGCTGCTGAGTGAAAAGACCTGCGACGCTCAAAATCTGGTGAGGAAGCGGTGATTGGGCCTTTATGGATTCCAGTGATGTTCGAGCCCGGGAAAGAGAGGCTGCTGTGTAGGTGCGATGGAATACTCGGACCTGCACACTGGTCCCATCGTTGAGCATCCGCCCTCGGTAGAGCTCCCCCAGGTGATCGGCATCGAGGAAGACCTCCAGGTTGACCGCACCGTGGAGTGAGGAGCCCGCCAGGCGGCCGGGCGTCTCGCTATTCTTCGTTAACAGCCGGGTGCCGTCATGAGGACAGAAGATCTCTTCGCCCTCAAATTGCGCCTTACAGATTGGGCAGTATCTCACAGACATTCCTCAACGCAGGGGTCTTGCCGCATAAGCCGGCCATAAGCCTTGTGGAGCCGAACGCGCGGTATCGTACACGTCGCCATGAACCAGGCCAAGCCGGCGGTGTACGCCGCCGTGCTTCCGGGCGGTTGCCCGCGCGCGCAGAACTCTTTATAAGGGCGCTCAATTCGGCCCTCATTCCTCAGAGGAATTACGCATGACCGCATCAAAATCTTCATCGAGCGCTGGCCTGGTCCAGCGCCTGAGTCCTCGCCTCACCGGAAAGCAGCGTCGCTACCTGCGCACGCTCGCTCATTCGCTTAAGCCGCTGGTCTACGTCGGCCAGAAAGGGATCAGCGAGAACCTGATTGAGAACGTCAGCGCTCAGCTGCTGGCTCATGAGCTGATCAAGGTTAAGATCCATGAAGGCGACGGGATGGTCGAGGCTGCCGAGGCCATCGTAGCCGGCACCGGTGCCCAGCTTGCTCAGAAGATCGGGCATACGCTGGTGCTCTACAGGCCTCATCCTGAGAAACCCACGATTACGTTGCCGCGCGATACCGCGGCGGGATCCTGAACCCATGATCATTGAGCTCAACCCCGAACACCCCCAGCCGCGTCGCGTCGATCAGGTCGTCGAGGTGCTCAAAAGCGGGGGGCTGGTTGCCTACCCGACCGATACCGTTTACGGGATCGGCTGCGATATTTTTAATAAAAAGGCTGTCGAGCGCCTGCAGTCGCTGGTGCGTGAGATCAAAGGCCAGCCCGATCACAGCCCCCTCTCCTTTATCTGTCGCGATCTGAGCAACATCTCGGAGTACGCGCTGGTCAATGATTTTGCCTACCGCACGTTGCGGCGGATGTTACCCGGGCCCTACACCTTCATTCTTGAGGCGACCAAGCTGGTGCCCCGGGTGATGCTCAACAAGCGTAAGACCGTGGGAATCCGTGTGCCGGAGAGCCCCATCGCGCTCGCGCTGATTGAGGCGCTGGGCAACCCGGTAGCCAACACCAGCGCCACTCATCCGGACGGGGAGCTTATCCCCGACCCGTGGACGATTGAGGAACTCTACGGCCATTCGGTCGATCTTATCGTCGATGGGGGCTACGTCTTCCCGGAGCCCTCCACCGTGATCGACTTCTCTGGCGACCTTCCGCAACTGATTCGTAAAGGGAAGGGGCCGGTCGGAGATCTGGAGTACGTGGAGCTGATCTGAGTTAGCGTTTGCGCCCCGCGTCTCTGGCGCGTGTTTGCAGAATAGAAAAAGCCCGCACTCCTTATCGGGGAGTGCGGGCTTTTTTGATCGCGTGCCAACTGGAGCTCAGAGTGGTGTCACAAAGGTGCGGACTTCGCGCGTGCGCTCGAGTTGGGCCTGGTGGGCGCGGGCTTGTTCTACGGTGGCGAACTTGCCAATGCGCACCCGGTAGAACTTGCCCTGGCCAGGGATATCGGCGGCGATCACATGAGGCACAAGGCCCTGCGTGCTGAGCTTATCCATCTCGGCGCGTGCGCGCTCCATGGTCGGGTGCGAGGCCACCTGGAGGGTGTAGCGGGCGGCTTCGACGTCCTCGTTTGCTCTGACTTCGGCGGGGGCGGCTGCGGCCGGGGCGACCGGAGCAGGGGCTGAACTTTTGGTGGCCTCCGTCGGGACGGGGCGCGATTCCTCTGGAGTCTCAACGGAGGGCGCCTGCGCAGTGGTCGCCACTTTGGGAGCGGGGGCTGCGGCAACCGGTTCGGGCCGTTCCGCGACTTTACGCGTGATCAGGGGGCGAGCCTCGGGTCGGGTGAGGCTCTCGTAGAAGGAGAAGATCGCGTCGCGCGGTGTGCTCTTGTCGGCATCGGCCTCATCGCCCTCCGCAGAAGCCTCGGTGGGGGCCAGACGCTGGCTGGCCAGAGCGGGCTGTCCCACCGACACCATGGGGGGGAGGCTGTCTTCGAGCATGATGCGCTGACCGGCAATCAGCCCGGCGCTAAACACCAGGGCCAATACCGCGGTCGCGAGGATAAGACGGCCTGCGCTCAGTCCGCGTTCAGGTTTTGAATGTCGTCGTCGGCTCATCGTGCGTTCCAGCTCGTGATTCGGGGTTGCGCCATCGCGTTGCTTCCGTTCGCGAAGCATCGCGGGTCACAGGCGGACCGTAACACAGGCGGATCGGTCGACAAGATTTTTGTCCATATCGGCGTCACTTTCGCAACGAAGGTTGCCGGCAGTGTGATGCCGCGCAGCGCGTGCCGCGCTCAGGCCGTGCGACGATCTTCCTCAAGCCCGTAAAGCAGCAGGGGCGGCGCATCGGGATCGATGGTCAACGTCGCCCCCACGCCGAACTCCAGGGCAAGGTGGGGACCGTCGAGAAAGATGCGCCCCTCCCGCATGCGCGAGACGACCTCGAAGGGCTCGTCGATGGGGACAAGCCCCTTGAGGAAGCGGTACCCCCCCTGAGCCGGCGGGTATGGCTCCCGCACAAGGTACTGAAAGCTCTGGCTGCGAAAGGGTAGCACGTAGCCGCCGGCCGAGCGGATCGCCGCAGTCGAGCCGGCGGGCGTCGAAAACCAGATCCCGCTGGATTTTTGCCCCTCGATCGGGTGGTTGCCCACCTTGAGCAGGTAGGTGGAAACGGCGGCCGGGTTGGCGTGCGTGATCAAGACGTCGTTGAGCACAGGTGGCCCCACCTGCTCGCCATTGAGGCAGACATAGAAGCGTCGAAGACGCGTCGGCTCCCAGGCATCGGTGAGCGTGCGCTCGAGAAGGTGCTGGAAGTCGGAGGCAAATCCCGCGCAGAAGTAGCCCACGCTTGCTGCCGGGTCGCTGTTGATCGCCAGCATCGGCGTATCAACGATGCGGTGGGAAAGATCGAGGACGGTCCCGTCGCCTCCAACGGCGATGATGAGGTCGTAGCCGGAGGGGTCTGTCACATCGCCCCGGTAGCGCGCCTCGAAATCGATGCCGCGAGCGCTCAGATGCTCCAGGATCGTCTCCAGGCTCTGCTGATGAGCGCGGTGGGAGGCGCGCAGGCGAGCCACGCTGACGTGGCCCTCGTCGATCAGATGAGCGACAGCCTGGTCGCCTTGATCGAGGACATACTGCTCGTAGCGGCTTTTTTTGTAGGCGACCAACAGTCGCACGTCGGTGCTCATAGGGGCCCCGCAGGGGTGATCGTAACGAGGTGAGCTTGCCGCCTCACCTGCGGTTTATAGACTTCGCTCGTGCCGCGCGGCAAGCTCACACCTTGCGGCGATTGGGGCGCCGTGCTAGCTAAAGCGCCGATTAATGTTGTGAGTAAACGCTCAGCGGGCCGTGACCAGCCCGAGCGTTTGAAATTCAGGGTCGAAGTTAACCGCATAGACGCTCAGGAGCATACGATGTCTGATCTGAACGCCCGCTCGATCTTCGAAGAAGTGCTTCCCGCCAACCTCAAAGAGAGCCCGGACAAAGCCAAGTCCACCAACGCTGTGTATGTGTTCAACATCACCGGCGATGATGGCGGCACCTGGACCCTCGACTTCACCAAAGATGAAGACTTCGTCAGCGAAGGCGAGGGTACCGAGGCGGATTGCACCATCACCATGAAGGACGGCGACTTTGTCGACATGTGGGAAGGCCGCCTCTCTGGCCCCCAGGCCTTCATGATGAACAAGATCAAGATCCAGGGGAATATGGGCCTGGCGATGAAGTTGCAAAACTTCATCGGTTGATCGCGTTTGGAGCCGGGTGTTTTGCCCGGCTCGGGCTATCGAAAGCGCACCCGACATCAGGTTCGGCGTGCGCTTTTTTGTGTCCGATGTGCAGGTGCGCTGAGCATGCTTACTGCGGGAGATGACGATGAGTGCGACATCCCACACTGACGCGGCCGCTATGTTTCTAAAGGGCGTGAAGGTTCTTGATCTGAGCCGGCTTCTGCCCGGTCCTTTTGCGTCGCTCCTGCTGGCGGATATGGGCGCGGATGTGCTCAAGGTTGAGGACCCGCAAGGGGGTGATTACGCGCGTTATTATCCGCCCCTGGTCGATGGGGTGGGAGCGCTATACGCGAGTGTGAATCGCTCGAAGCGCTCCATGACTCTGGACTTAAAACGTGCGGAGGGGCGCGAGGTCCTGGAGCGGCTCCTGGAGGATTGCGACGTGCTTCTGGAGAGCTTTCGGCCGGGGGTGATGGCCAGGCTGGGGCTTGACCCCGAGAGGTTAAGAAAGCGCTTTCCCGGGCTTGTGATCTGCTCAATCTCAGGTTTCGGGCAGAGCGGGCCGGCTCGCGAGCGGGCTGGCCATGACCTGAACTTTGTGGCGCGCGCCGGGCTCCTTGCCCAGAACGCGCGGGCCGGGGAGGCACCGGTGGTACCGGGCTACCAGGTGGCGGATCTGGCCGGGGGGGCGCTCTACGCGGCGCTGGGGATGTGCGGGGCGCTCTTTGCCCGAAGCCGCACCGGAGAGGGGGCGTGGCTGGATATCTCGATGAGCGAGGGGGCGCTGAGCCTGATGGCACCGGCGGTGGCGATGCGGGCCGCCGGCGATCCGATGGCCCCGGGGGAAGGTATGCTCAGCGGGGGGCTTCCCTGCTACCGCGTCTACGAGACGGCCGATGGGCGGTATATGGCGGTGGCCGCGCTGGAGCCGAAGTTCTGGGAGGCGCTGGTCGGGGCACTGGAGCAGCCGGAGCTCTCGGGCCGGGGAATGCTCAGCGGTGAGGATGGCGAGGAGGTCGCGTCTGCACTTGCGTCGATCTTCCGAAGTCAGCCGCAGGCCCACTGGGAGCGTGTGCTCGGGGAGGTGGACTGTTGTGTGGAGCCGGTGCGTGAGCTTGCAGACGTGATCGATGATGCGATGTACAAAGCTCGAAACACGTTCTTTGAGCTGCAAGGGGTGCGCCAGGTCCACTCTCCGATCCGCGTTGCCGACGGTAGAGACGCCGGGGGGCATCGCCCGGCTCCGCAGCACGGCGAACATACGGAGGAGGTGTTGAGCGCTCTGGGGTATGAGCGCACAGCGATCGCCGCGCTTCGTCAGCAGGGTGTCATTGCCTAAGGCACCGAAGATGTCTCGGGGAGCGGTGGCGGGAGTAGCAGACCGTAGATGCCTGCCCCCTCACCAGCAGCGAGTGTGCCGGGACGCCAGGCGCTGCCCGCACCCACGGCGCGCCACGAAGGACCGGCTCCGAATTGCGGCAGGGCGATGAGGCGAGGCGCGCTATCGGTGGTGTTCTCAGACGCGATGGCGTCCGTGGCGAGTGCGCCCATGGTGACATAGAGTTCCGTCATCGCCCGAAATTCACCCGGGTCGATCGGACCGTGTTCCTCGTGTGCTTCGGCAAGAAAGTCCACGGGAAGCAGCGCAGTGCGTGCCGGGGCGTCGTGGGCGGTGGGGCCGCTGAAGATGCGCGCGGGCAGGGGGTAACGGGTTGTCTCAAAGACGTCCGATGGACCGAAGAGCGCCGGCGCCAGAGATACCGCGATCAGGGCCGCGATGATGGGCCACATCGCTCGGGCGAAGCGTGGCGCGATGGAGGTGCGCCGATCCGCCAGTCGGGCGATGCCCGGAGCGCTCAGAATCGCCAGGGCAGCGATGGCAAGCGCGCTCATCTCCACGCCCCAGGCCGAGGGCCCACGCGCAAGCCAGGGTAAAAGCACGCTGGCGATAAAGAGCGCAGCGAGCGCCCGGGCCAGCCGAAGCTCAACCAGCTTACCCCAGGGGCGCGCCAGATAGAGTCCGAAGATCGCTGTGACGAGTACGGCCGGAGAGGTGGCCTCCACCCAGCTCATCAGCCCGATCGTCAGAGGGGGGCGTGCCGGCGGGTAGGTATGCCCGCGGAAGACAAGCTCGGGGCCGCTGGCCAGCAGGGGGTCAAGAAAGACGTCGGGAAGCGAGGTGGCCGGATCGGGCCAGAAGCCCGGAAAGGCCAGGAAGAGCCCGGTGCCGAAGAGGAGAATGAGCAGATGATCCAGGCGAAGGATGATACCACCGGCCTTGTCGCGATCGCCGAGAAGTTCAGCAGCCACGAGAAGAATCGCCAGCGCAAACGCCCCGATCCAGCTGAGCCCGAGCATGGCGAGCAGCACCGCTGCGGCCGCGATGCCGAGCGGGTGAATGGTTGGCGAGGTCCAAAGCCAGAGAAATATCAGGGTGAGCGTGACGATCACCGCGTCCGGCGCATGTGCGCCAAAGAGGCCCAGCCAGGGCAGCGAGCAGAGGACCATCAGGGATGCGACCACGGCGCTGCGAGGACCGCCAAGGCGAAGTGCCATCGCGCCGACGAGTGTGGTGGAGATGGCAGCGCAGGCCACGCCGAGAAGATGCACGACTCGGGCGGCGTGTTCGGGGGTGATGGCGCTGATGAGGGTCGCAGCCAGGTCGGCAGCGTAGATCCCCTCACGGGCGAAGAGCACTCCGAGATCGCCGGAACGCAGCCCGTGGGCGCGCGTAAGCCCACGCGCAAGCCAGGCGATTCCTTCGGGCGTGGTGCCGCGGTAGCCAATGATGGCCACGAGGATCGTCGTAAGTATGCCAATCGCCAGGAGCAGCGCACGGTTCGACAGGGGAAAGGGCGGTGCAGTTGCGGATGGCATCAGCGGTACTCGAATCGGTAGCAGAAGTGACGACGGCCGGGCTCGGTGGCGGTGATGTCCAGTCTCAATGAGGCTGTCTCTCTCTCGGTTTGCAAGGGGAGCACTTGCCAGCCGCGCCGGTCGTGATGGGTGTGGTGAAGCTGAACCTCACCCCAGGTCACACGCACTTCGACGGGCACCCGTGTACCGACCGAAGAGTCGCGAAGACCTGTGAGCAGTGTAAGTGTACGGCCCTGATCATCGCGGGTGGGCATCTCGGGGTAGGTGATGCGAAGCGTCTTCCCGGGCAAGGGATGAGCCCAGTTGCAGGTGGCGCTTACGCCATCGATCTCGACCTCGCGCGGACCCGGACGCATCCAGTCAGGTTCACCGCATCGTGCAAAGCCGGCATCATCGCGAGGGCAGGGAGTCGCCTTGCTCCGGGCATCCATGGTTTCGACGCGAGCCAGATCAAAGAGGGGGAGCGTGCTCAGTGTGGCAGGTTCCCAGATCGTCCAGCCGTCCTGCGTGGCCGCGCGAGTCATCCCGGCACGTTCAAAGCGCTCGGCTTCGTCCCGGTAGCTCAAAACCAGTGAGCTCGGCGGCCAGCTGGAGAGCAGCGCCACGGGTCGCATGGCAACGTCTTCATCGGTACGCAGCGCGCGGTACGCGACGTGATGGGTCGCAAGTACGATCGGGGCCGGATGCTCTGCCAGCATCCCGGCGAGTTCCTGAGGGAGGGGAGGCGCATGGTCGCGGGGAAAGAGAAGGGCCATCGCGAATCCGGCTGCCGCCAGGATCAGCGCGAGAATGGCGATTCTCGATGAGCGTTGCGGAGCATCAGTCGACATCCCAGAAGATCTCCCGAGGTTGCCAGCGGTAGGTTTTGAGGTCGCAGCGCCCGTCCTGGTCGAAGTCTACGCCTTCAGCTTCCAGGAGCGCGCGTTGCAGTTCAGCGCGCCCCAGATCGCCTTTAAACGAGATACGGCCCTGCGCGTTGATAACCCGCTGCCAGGGAAGCTCTCCGAAGTTATCCAGAGAGTGGCGTAGCAGCGTTCCGACGGCGCGCGCCGCTCGCGGGCTGCCTGCGTAGCCGGCGATCTGACCGTAGGTCGCCACGCTCCCGAATGGGATGCGGGTCACGAGCCAGTACACGCGCTGGGTGAAGTCGTCCTGGCTCATCGCGTTGGGACCTCGATGAGTTCGTCAGCGCGCAGGCCAAAGTCGTCAACCCATGCGTCTCTGGGCGCTATGTCGTGCGGTGTGGTGCTCCAGCTGGGATGCCACAGGAGCAGATGACGCGCTTCATCGCCGGAGGTGGTTGCGATCAGGGTGTACGTCCAGGCATCCGTGCGGAGGATCGCCCGCTGGCAGGAGGGGCCGCAGGACTCGGTGGTGCGGGTCGACTCGGAGAGCGCCGGGAGCTGCTCGGTGTAGCGCTCCATGAGACGGGTCAGGTAGGCGTCGGCCGGGAGAGCGTAGGTTAATGGCTCTGCCAGAGCGTGTCCTTCGATCAGCGAAAGGGGAGCGTTGATCGCTCGGAGTTGAGCGTATCGGGGCTCGCCGGAGGCATCGGTAGGATAAAGTGGGACGACGCTCGGAGCGCCGAGTGCCTGGCCGAGGGGGAGGTCGGAGGGCGGGTTCTCCGCTGGCTGCAACTCGGGAGAGATGCCACCGGTCAGGGCCTTGAGCGTCTTTCTGACGCGCGCGGCGTCACCCTCGTTGGTGTTCTGCAAACGCACCACCCATGCTGCGTCGATGGTGGTCGTGAGCAGTGCGTGACTCAGAGCCTGATCGTCTCGCCGTTGTATGATCCACCATTGCCCGGGACCGGCGGGCTCGATGCTAAAGGTGTCACGGACCCTGGCGAGTCCGTCGCGTTGCAGCATCAGCCGGAAACGTGTCAGTGCTTGCGCTGGCGCGTAGGCGTGCTCCAGTCGGTAGAGGGATGCCGTACTTCGGCGCCCCTGCGCTTCGAAGAGCGCAGGGGCTTCTGCCTCCACCGGATCAAAGCTCATCGGTGTCCGCCAACTCAGCGCCTCGGTCGGGTGCGACTGCACGCTGGCGCATGCCTGCAACGCCAGCGCCAGCACAATCGCGCCCCCGCGTACCGGACCGATGCGTGATCGTAGAGGTTCAGGCATTGCCGACGTACTCGCTGTAATAGGCGAGCCCCGTCTGAAGGCGCGCGATGGCAACGTCGCGATCGAAGGTCGCAACGAGCTCGTAGACCGAGGGGCTGGTTGTCGCTCCGGTTAGTGCGATGCGGGTGGGCTGTGCGACCTTTGCCATCCCGAGTTCAAACTCGGCCATCACCTCTTTATAGACGGCCTCAATGGCGTCAGCGTTCCAGGCTTCAAGCGCGCTCAGTCGCTCGACCAGCGCACCAAAGCCCTCAAGGCCGCCCGCTTTCAGCCACTTCTTGGAGGCCTTCTCATCGTAGGTCACGTCTTCCGTAAAGAAGTAGTGACTCTCTTCGGTGAGCGCGATCATGGTGTTGACACGGTCGCGCATCAACGCGGTGATGGCGATAAGGCGATCATTGAGTTCGACCGAGTACCCGGCCTCTTGAAGGTAGGGCAGCCAGCGTTTTGCCAGCTCCTCGGGTGAAAGACGCTTCATCCACTCGGAGTTCACCCACAGGAACTTATCCTGATCAAAGGTGGAGGAGCTGCGTCCTACATGGTCGAAGCCGAAGAACGACTCGAGTTCGCCCATCGTGAAAATCTCCTGATCGCCGTGCGACCAGCCCAGGCGGCTGATGTAGTTGACGATCGCCTCCTGGAGGAAGCCCTGCTCGCGGTATACCTGCACCGAGGCCGAGCCCTTGCGTTTGCTCAGCCCGTCAATAAGCGGCAGGTGTCCGAAAGTCGGGATATCGAAGCCCAGTGCCTTGTACACCGGGATCTGCCGGAAGGTATTGTTGAGGTGGTCGTTGCCCCGGATCACGTGGCTGATGTTCATGGTGGCATCGTCGACCACCACCACAAAGTTATAGGTGGGCGAGCCGTCGCTGCGCGCGATAATGAAGTCGTCGAGCTCTTTGACGTCGACGGTAACCGTGCCCTGCACCATGTCGTCGATGGTGAGCGTGCCCTCCAGAGGCATTTTAATTCGAACGACGTAGGGCTCGCCATCGGGATGGTCGCTGCGATCTCGCCATTTGCGCGAGTACATCGGCTTACGGCCTTCAGCCAGGGCCTTCTCACGGTCGGCCTCAAGCTCTTCCGGTGATGAGAAACACTTATAGGCGTGGCCGGCAGACAACAGCTCCTCAATCTTCTCCTTATATAGGTCGAAACGCTGCGTCTGGTAGTAAGGCCCCTCGTCAGGAGTCATGCCCAGCCACTCCATGGCGTCAAGAATGACCTGGGTGTACTCGGGCTTGCTGCGCTCAAGGTCGGTGTCTTCGATGCGCAACACGAAGGTTCCACCTTCTTTGCGCGCGAAAAGGTAGTTGAAGAGCGCGGTGCGCGCCCCGCCCATATGGAGGTATCCGGTAGGGGAGGGCGCAAAACGAACGCGAACAGACATGGGAAGCTCCGTCAAAGCTCTTAAAATATCGTCAAGCAGCGCTTCTTCTCAGGCGTCAAATCGCCCGAAAACTCGCCGCGTAAAGGGCACCGAGGCTTCTAACACGCGCTAAAATTAAGGGTCAAGCGGGCCTCCGGCCTCCCGGAGAGAGGTGCCTGTGGAAAACTTCTCAGCGAAATCACTTGACCGAATCCGCGCCATCGCCCATAAAGCGCCTCCCGACGACGAGGGCCGCCAACGCGGCTCAACATCGAAAGGAAAAAAGGATGCAAAAACATCCTTGACGAGGCGAAAGCAACAACGTAGAAACCGCCTCCGCTCAACGCGACGCCAACACGGGCCGCAGCGAGCAGCGTCAACATGAATTTCGAAAGTTTAGAAACTTGAAAAAAACTTCGAAAAACATCTTGACGAGGCGGAGGCAGCAACGTAGAAACCGCCTCCGCTCAGCGCGACGCCAACACGGGCCGCAGCGAGCAACGTCAACATGGATTTCGAAAGTTTAGAAGCTTGAAAAAACTTCGAAAAACATCTTGACAGTACGAAACGCGGAACGTAAGTTCCGCATCCCTCGACGGGGCGCCAAGAAGAAACACGGCGAAACGCGAGGCTCAAGTCGAGCACAAGTGCTCGACGCTCTTTGAAAAGTTCATAGGAATCCAGACAGGGCATGTTCAATGCCTTGTCGGACAGCAAGCGTTTTTACAAGCAAAGCAATGTCAAGAGCTTATGCTGTGCAGGCGGGTTGATGTTACATGACGTGAGCGTACGAACGACAGGTTCTCGTCAAGCGCATGTAACACGAGCGCGAGGCTTTATTTGAAGCGGCAACACTATGATCCGGCAGGGTCGTATCGGGCCGCGTCGCTAAAGTCGAAAGTGTTCGTAAAATAAATCAACACCGATACAACCTGCACTACGAAAACCATCACAACACTTCGACTGCTTAGGTGCAGCGAGGGTGATGGGGATCCTAATCAAACTGGAGAGTTTGATCCTGGCTCAGAATGA